>JAAENG010000388.1 GCA_024224665.1 Chloroflexota bacterium
GCCTGCTGAGGCTGCGGCCATGGCATTGGACTTGTTGGACAAGTCGCTGCCACTGGTGTTCACATTGTGCAGGGCCTGACTCGTTATATTGGGGGCATTGATGATGGCATCACCACCCACTCCTACCTTCACCTCCGGATCGATGATATTGGTGGCAAAGGACACACCAATTGCCAGGCCTGCTGCTCCGGCATACCCGCGCGACTCGGTATCGGATTCGATGTCTGTATTGCCGATGACTCTAACTGCCCCACTCGAGTAGATCTCTGCATCCGAACCCAAAGAGGCCTGGATCAGGGGATCCACTTCCGTACGCATATCCACACCAGCACCGCTGCCGTAGATACCGCCGGCCACAGCCACGCCCTTGGCCTTGGCCCGGGTAATGGTGCTGGTGGCCTGCACTGTCACAGAGCCTAACCGATCGGTGACGCCATCGTTGTTGTCCGTATCGCCCAGGACCGCGCCGGATCCCACAAAGGCCACCACTTCGCCCTCAGCCGTGACCTTGCCGGCCGCGATACCGATGGAAATGACCCCATAGGATCCACCGCCCGAGGTGACCTTGAGATCACGATCGTGATCGGCCAGGACCTCCAGCTTCTCTGCACCGGTGATATGGGCGAAGTTCCCGATGAAGGCACTCTGAACGCTGGTATTGTCTATTTCAGTATAGGCTGCTGCGCCGCCAAACACCGCGTAGGTCCCGGCAAAAGAGAGCCCGTCCATATCTTCTGTGGTCGTGGCCTGGATCTTCACGTCCCCTTCGGCCTGCACAGTAGCCCCCAAGGTCGTGGTGGCTGAGGTGGTGCCGATAGAGGCCACCGTGGCATGACCATTACGCACGATACCCACGCCAGCACCCACACCCACGCCCGTGGCGGTCAGCCCGCCGGCCTTCATGGCAAAATCGAGATCCTGGCGTGCCTTCACCGTGACATCATCTCCGACCACAATGTCGGCATCGTCATTGATCAGGGCCTGGGTCTCGCTGAACAGACCACTCGAGCGCAACGAATTGGCGCTGTCCAAATCATCGAGCGCGCCATTGGC
This sequence comes from Chloroflexota bacterium, assembly GCA_024224665.1. GTDB lineage: Bacteria > Chloroflexota > Anaerolineae > J102 > J102 > PIVW01. The sequence continues at coordinate 1,054 of JAAENG010000388.1, forward strand.
GTAGGTACCTTGGTATCCGGTGTTATTGCCCGTACCGCCCGAGGCGGCATAGGTCAAATCGTAGTCAGTGGAGTCATTCATCACTGACGTGGTCTTGCCGGCCGTACCGCCATTGCCCCCGGTCATGCTGTCAAAGCTGTTGCCGTCAGTGGAATATTGGCCGCTGACATCCTCACCCAAAGTCCAGTTGATGATGCCGCCTGTGAGGCCGCCGCCGCTGATACTGGCAGCCATGGCCAAAGACCAGATATCCCAGTCAGCAGTCGCTGCCACGTGAACATCGTCACGGGCATGGACCTCGCCGCCGAGGATCGCACGTGTCTCATTGGCGATGGTGCCGATATCGACACCTGCGCCGAGCGTACCACCCAGGGTCCCGGCAATAGACCCGGCAATGCCCGTGGCATCGATGCGGTTCACTGCCGTGACATACACATCTTGGGCTTGGTTGGCCGTATTGTTGTCCGGCGCAGTATTGATCAAGGTGCCGTCGCCAATGCGGGCGTGTGTATCGGAATCGATCTCCTGCCAGTTGAGTGCGCCAGCCACACCCACAAAGAGTCCGCCGCCACCTGAAACGGACAGAGCAAACATGTCTTCCACGGAGAGAGCATAGACTGCCAAGCCGTATACACTGTCAGTCGTGGCGTTGCCATTGCTGTCCTCTTCGCCATCAAAGACGGTCATGGCACTGGTGTTGAGGCCCTTGGCATCTACCTTGGCGTAGTCATCGATAAAAGCCTGGGTGTCCTTGTTGATCAGGGCAATGGACAGCGACACACCGGCCCCGCCGCCGGTGACACCTATGGCAACCGAACCACTGACCACATCAGTATCAGTACGGTCTTCGGCATACACACGGACGTTGCCATTAGCATCGATTACCGCGAAACCGTCGATAAAGGCATAGGTGACATTATTGATATCAATAACGGCAAAGGAACCGGCCAAGGCTGCACTGGTCCCGCTACCGGCAATCGCCAAGGCTGCGGAAACGATATCCTCTTCATTGAAGGCCGTGACCTCCACGTCCCGCAGGGCATCCACTTTTGCAGCAATGCCAATCCAGGCCTTGGTGGTCAAGAAGACAATGCCAACATCCAGACCCGGCGTGACAGCCACATTGGTCGCGATCGTGCCACCCCCTGCAAAGGAACGCAGGAAGAAGTCATTGCCGGCCGTCACCAGGACCGACTGGGCAGTATTGGCACTGCCGGATGTGCCTTGATTGATCTCTGCGCCGTCACCGATAGTGGCCTCCGTGGTATCGTTGAGCCACTTGAAACCAATCGACGCCTGAAAGGCCGCGTTTCCGCTTGCCGCCGCGCCGAGAGTGTAGAGTTCAATAGCCGTGGAACCAACGGCTGTCACAGCCACGCCCTTGAAGCCGGAACGAGTCGCCGGCGAGGCATTGCGGTCGAAGATATAGGAATCATCATTGAGCGCAGCCAGGTCGTCATTGTCCAGGTCCAGTGGCTGTTGTTCGCCTTCCTCGGTCGAACCGCTGTTGAAATCTGTGTCAAAATCGCCTGTGTGAACCGTGATGCCGCTGCGTTTGGCATAGGCCTTGACCACGGCTTCCTGGCCGATCCAGGCCTTGGTGTCTTTAAACATCAGTGGCACATCCACAGAGGCCCCTGCACCCGTGTCCTTGCCAAAGGCCAGGCTGCCACTGCCCATGTCCAATTCGGTGCGTTCCTGGGCCGAGACCAGGACATTGCCCTGGGCCACAACCACAGCACCATCCAGATTCGCGGTACTGTCTTCACCGGCGATATAGGCAAAAGTATCGATAGTCAAAACTGAGACTCCCACGCCACCGGCCAGACCGACTGACTTGCCGAGGCCGATGGCCGCGGACACAGAGATGACCTCCTCCAGGGAATAGGCCTGCACAAACACGTCGTCCGTGGCCTCAACAGTAGACCGCAGGTCAATCCAGGCCTTGGTACTCTTGGTAATGGCAGCCACGTCGATCCCCGCACCCATGCCACCTTCACCAAAAGACACAGAGACCGCGCCGGCAATGCCGGTGAGATCGGTCCGCTCGATGGCACGCACGAGCACGCTCTGATCGTCGCTGTCTTCGGTGGCGCTGCTGCCCACCAGGCTTGCATCGGTATTGATCAAGGTATCCTGGCCAAGGTACGCGTGAACCTTTTCATGCATGACTGTTACGGTCGCAGAACCAGCCACAGCCGTGCCATCGCCGGCCAGTGATCCGCCTGCAGCCACGGTGAAGATCTTGTCCTTGGACTCGGCCTGCACCAACACACCCTCAAGACTCTGTTTGATCTTGTGGTTACCGCTATCCCGTTCACCGGTGAACAGGGCAAAGGCTGCCTGATTGGCATTGGCTTGAACCGTGACGCCGTCATCCACGTAGGCCATGACGCTGTTGTGGGTGACAACCGTGGAGTTGGCAATGCCAATCGAAGAAATACCGTCTGACCCTCCGGTGAGTGATCCGAGCGACACGCTGCCGGCCACAGTGACCAGCACGGCGTGATCCTCTGCGTGAACTAACACACTGCCATCCGCGCCCACACGGCTGCCGGATCCAGTGACAAAGGCCTTGGTCTTGTTGTTGATGACATTGATGGAGAAGGAGCCCTGGCGTGCATTGTTATTGGAGACGCTGCCGCCGGCTGCAACCGACGTAATGGTGGGTTCGGCATTGGCTTTTACCTGTACGTCGCCACCGGTGGATAGCACGGTGGTGTCAACCGCCTTGGCAACCACCGTAATATTCATGACGTTCACACTCAGCGCCGCGCCATTGGCCGATCCGCTGAAACCGTCAGAGAAGGAGGCATTGCCCGCAATCGAAACGATGTGGGAAACATCCTTCGCCCATACGATCACCCCTTTTGCCCCGGCAACACCTGTTTGTTTCTTGCGCCGCACGGTGGCACGCGACTGTGTGCCAATGACATTAACGCTCAAACTCACGGCAATCGCTGTGGCGCGTCCGAAACCCTCTGCAAAGGCCACTGCAGCGGTGATCGAGTCAATCGAGTTATCCACGTCCGATTTGACTGTGACGATCCCCTGTGCTGTGACGTCCGAGTCCTCAATTAAGGCCTCAGTCGGTTTCGAGCTCAGGATGATGTTCAAGGCAATGGCCGCGCCAAATCCCGTTTGTGACTTTGCCTTGCTGCCGCTGACCACTGCGAGGGCTCCGGCCACTGCCACAATACGATTGTTCTCAGTGGCTTGAACGGAGACATTGCCAGTGCTATTGTCTCCAGGGTCGGCACTTACCGACACATCGGAATCGTCAACAATCTTGGCCTGTGCGTGGCTGGCAATGACATTGACGACCACAGATCCGGCCAAGGCCAGGGTGCCGGAAGTACCGGCCCCGCCTGCGCCCACACCATAGATGTCGCTATTGTTGATGGCGTCCACGATCAGATCGCCACTGGTAATAATGATCACGGCGTTCTTGATCACCGACTCGGCGGTGTTGGTGATCACATTGAAGCTGAACGATCCGGCAATGCCCTTGGAATTCTCAGTGGAATTGGCAAACGCGACTGCCCCGGAACCGCTGCCAATCAGGGTTCGGTTGCGGGCAGACAATTCAAGGCTGCGTGCGCTTGCAGAGACATCCTGAATGCAGGCCCTGGCCGTATCATTCACCACATTGACAGTCACGTCCCCGGCCACAGCAACGCCGAAGCGGGCATCCTGACTTTCCACCCCACTAGAACTCATGGTCCCCGAAGCACTCGCCGTACCAGAAGCGGTCTTGTTGGCGATACTGGCGGCCAAAGAAACCGAGATGATGTCACCTCCATTGTGGGCGATCAGCAGGGCCTGGCCGCCGACCTGTACAAACCCATTGCCGGTCAGACCACCCAGGCTGTGACCCAGGCCCATGGCCTTTGTGCCATCCAGAGGAATGGCTGTGGGTGTAGCGGCCGTGGCCTGTGCCCAGGTAGCGGCCAGTTGGAGCGTGGTGGCATCGAGCCTGATCACATAGTAGGTCGTGTCTGTGGTCAGACCACCTATGGCCGTCCCCTCACCGGCATCGTAGACCAGGGCATCCCCTGTCAACAGGCCATGGTTCCAGCCAAAATCCATGGTATCCAGATGACTGTCAACAACGGGCTCAGCCCGAAAGGCCAGGCCAAATCCGTGGCTAGAACCGGTTGCCCGGCTGCCATCCAAACTGATAAGCTCCGGTGAATCCTCGCCGGCCTCATCCGCGTTTTCCACCAGTTGAATGGTCTGAGCGCCTTGCACAACCACGTAATAGACACTGCCGTGACCAATGCCGCCAATGCTGTTGCCGCCACCACTGCTGTAGACGACGGCATCACCCGTGGCAAAGCCATGCGTATAGCCCAGGTTGATGGTATCATCCGTGACAGTGGTAGTCGACGGGGTAAAGAGGTGCCCCAGACCATGGGTACTGCGCATCGTGGACGAGGGGTCCAGGCCCAAACGCAGGGCGTGACTGGTGCCAGAGCCCATACTGGTATCCAGGTCCACGCGATCATAACGCTGGAAAACGTGGGCCGAGCCCGAGGCAGTCCCCTGGGCGACCTCAATGCGCACGTCAGTGTGGCAGAAGCCGTGAACGCCTGCGGCAGCGGAGGTATCCAATAAGAGGGTGTCATTGCTCAGGGCCTGGGCCTGTGTAGCGGCCAAGCGAATCCCGATGCTCACATCCGAAAACGTGCCAGTGTCTGGGTCATACACCTGGCCTTGATCACTGGTCACGACCACGACATAGTAGGTCTGCCCGTGTACCAGGCTGCCGATGACCTGACCGCCTGTGTCAACGATGCTGATGGCCCCAATAGTGGGATTGGCGTCTTCATTATAATAGGCACTGGTGCTGTAGACCACAGCATCGCCCGTGTCATAACCGTGTTCGGAGCCCACATCAATCACAGAACCCGCATCCACTTCCTCGCTGGCATGGAAGTAGCGCCACTGCCCCTTTTCCGCATTGGCCGCTGACGTGGTCAGGGCAATGGTCTGGGCCCCATCCACTATCACATAATAGACCGATCCAGAACCAAGGCCGTGGATCTCGGTTTCACCCAGGCTGTCATAGCGAAGGGCATCACCGTCATCGAGACCGTGTGTGTAGCCCAGATCAATCACATCGTCAGTACTGTTGATGTTGTCCGTGGTGGGGGCAAAGCCCGGATGCAGTGTATGGCTGCGCCCAGCAGCAACCGAGGCATCCAGGCTGTAGGGATCGCCTTGGTCGTCGGTCAGTGCAATGGTGAACTCATCCACCACCTGTACAAAACACACCATGCCGTCCGAAAGATCGCCAATGGGTGTGCCGCCGCCAGCCGTGTACAGGAGCGGCTGGTCATCGTAGAAGTCGTGTTCATAGCCAAAGACCAGTGTATTACTGCTCACGGCTTCGGCCGGATCAAACATGGTGTGGACCAGGTTCAGGATGTCACCATAATCTTCGGTTAAGGCCACCGAAGTAGAGGACACGGGAATGATGTAGTAGAGGGCATCCTCTTGCAGCCCCCCTGCCGCACTGCTGCCCGGACCTACACGGTAACGCACCAAATCGCCTAGCTGGAAACCGTGCGTGTAGCCCAAGTCAATGGTTTCCCAGCCCGTTGAGCTTGTGAGATCAGCAAGGCTGAACAGGGTCGAGCTGTTCTCCGCCGCTTCCAGGGCAGTGCGGGCCAATGTGAAGACAGGGTCGCCCGAACTGTCCGAGTCCGATCCCAGGTTGACAAAGTAGGTCTCACCATCCAGCAGCCCCGCAATCACATAGTCGCCCCCGGAGGTGTAGGTGACCTGCTCCCCGTCAGCAAAGCCATGATTGTAGCCCAGATAGATCTCGTCCTGGCTGTCCACGCCCACACCCGGCGCCGAGTCACCGGCGGGGGTCAGCCCCAATTCCAGGGCCCCGATCAGGGCCTGGGTGTCGCGTCGCACTTGGTTGACTGTCACCGATATGCCGGCTCCGGCATTGCGCCCGATGGTCAAGCCTCCCACACCACTGTACAGGCCCGCTTTGTCACTGGCCAGGACCAGGAGACTCAGGTCTGTCACATAAAACTCTGGGGTGAGCCCCACGATGTGCTCGTCATCAAGATCCACATCACCATCCGCATCACTGTCCAAAGCGTCGAGCGGATTGTCCACAGTCACGTCTGAATAGGCGGGCACCAGGACGTGATTGCCTGACGTCACACTGGTATCCAGGTAGAGTGGAGAGGATCCGGAACTCAAGGCCAGAACCTGCTCCAGTTCGTAGTCGTCTTCACTCAGACCCTCCAGGTGAACGAAATAGGTTTGACCATCCACCAGAGGATCCAGATCCGCGTTGCCGTTGCTATGATACACCACAGTCTGGCCATCGGTCAGACCATGATCAAATCCCATGTCAATAACGCTGTAGAGTATCTCATCGGAAACCTGGTCCAGGGAAAAGACACCCGGGTAGATGGAGTGGGCAAAGCCTGAGGTAGTGTCCAGGTCCAGAACAATCGGATTAATACTTCCAGGGCTTTGGGCCAATTGCACCGAGTTGGTGGTGGCCGCGTATACATAATAGACCTGCCCGCTGGTCAGGCCCCCAATACTGGTGCCGCCGCCATTGCTGTATAAGACCGCATCGCCCGGTTCCAGGCCGTGGTCATAGGTCAGGGTAATGGTATCTGCGTCTACATCCACACGCACCAAGTCATTGCCCTGTTCATCCGCCCCATACACATCAAAGGGATTGAAATGGGGCAAATCACTGAACAGGCTTGCCTCGCCAATGCTCACCTCATCATAGTCGCGCGCCACCTCCACCTGGCCAGTGCCCACCGTAATCTTGGCACTGTCGTCAATGCGGGCCAGGGTCTGATTGTCCACCAGCAAGGCCGAGGCCGCGCCATTGACGCCAAAACTGTCTGCCTTGCCTCCTTGGGTAACCAGAGATACGTTTCGGGCGTCGGTATTGGCCATCACCAGGAGGCTGCCCGTATCCACCACAGCCTGGGATTTGATTTGGGCTCGGACCTCATTGTCGTATTCCACACGTACGACCGAGCCACCCACACCCGTGCCGCCCGAGGTAGTGCCCTCGCCAATCAGGGCCCAGATGAACTGCCCGGCAAAGTTCACGGTATCGCTTTCATTGTAAGCAATGACCGCAGTATCCTGGCCCACCGTGACCAAGGCCCCCTCGCCGATATAGGCATTACTATGGCTGTCCATGATGAGCACATTAATGCTACCGCCCCAGGCCTGCTTGGTGCCTGACGCATAGGCCTCTGCCCAGGATGTAAACAAACCATCTTCAATGCCCAGGCTAAAATTGACCTTTGTGGAAAGATTGTCCAAGACCCCGTAAACGCCTCCATTGCCCTCGAGTTTCCACCAGGTCTGTTCCCAGGGAATACGGGTCTCCGACTGCACCAGCAGATCTCCCAGCAAGGCCGTCACCCTGGCCCCAGGTGCGATATAAGCAGTCGCATTATTGGTAAACAAACCCAAGGTCAACCCCACACTAACGCTGTATTTGCGTTCATTCTCAGCCTTTTGAGACGATTCCACGTCGCTCAGACTTGCCAAATGCGGTAGATCCGTACTGGTGGCCAACACCAAAACATCACCAGTATCCGAACTCACATCTGCTGACGCACCGATGCGCGCTACCACATTGTTGGTGTGTTCCATGGCAGATGCAGCGCCCGAGGCACCATAATCAGTACCCGATTGAGTCTTGAGTTTGAGTTGATCCTTAATGAACTTCGGGACTTTCCCCCCCAGTTTTGTGAAGATTTTGTGTAGAGCGCCCTCAACCTTGAACTTGGCATAGTTGTTGATCGGGTGCTTGAGATTACTCTCGCCCACAATGGAATACACATACATGTAATTGGTCGTGGTGGTCAGATCCGCATCCATCGAAACATCCCCACCCGCTTCAATGGTCCCGTCGGCCAGGGCGTGTACTGTGGCATTGGCCTGGCTGTAGGCAATTGCTATTCCCACGCGCCCAGTCTGACCGGTTGATGCTGTCGCGCGCACACTCATGGCCTTGGTCGCCCGGGCGTTCAGCGACACTGTACCGCCGGCGCTTATGGATGAATCACTCGAAAGGGAGGTAATGGCCTGGAAATCAGCCAAACCCAGGGAGACTGCGCCAGCATACTTCCTCCGGGCATAGGTGAACAGCGTCGATTCGCCGTTGGCATTGGTGGTCAACGAGACATCTCCGGTTGTCTCAATCTCAGCGGCGTCCTTTATGGTTATCTTGGCCGTGGGATAGAGCTCGGTCATGCCAAATCCCAGAAAGAAGCCAATTACCGTCACGCTAGCTTGGGTGTCGGCATTCGCCGTAATGGTCAAGGAGTCTGCCTTTATCGAGCCGGCACTGATTGTCACCTCAGCCCGGGCATCACAGCGAGAAAAACCGGCCATCACGCTCAAGCTGGTGAAAAAGGCGAAGCTGTCCTCCACTGTGGTCAGGATCGTTTCATCCTCGCCACTCTCGTCATCAAACAGATCCGCGCTGTCTGCCTCGGTGGAAATGATCATGGCCCCAGTCTTGATCGTGGCATCGGTCAGGTCAACAAAAGCCCGGGTGATCACCACCTCCGGCAGAACGGGCAGGATATGAAAGAAACTGCTGATGTTGTCAATACCCGATTGGGCCGTCATCGTCAAATCGCCGGCCCTGTAACTGGCGCTGTCGACATGGGTGAGTATCTGAGCCCCGGACTCGACAATGATGGACTTGGCGCTAAAGGAGAGATTGCCCGAATTGGCGTCCGAGGCCCCATTCAGGTGATCGGTCACACTCGTGGCCAAATCACGGGTCGAGACCGTGGCACCACTGTCCACCTCAATCCGGAGCGCGTCCATACTGAGATCCACACCCGGGGCATAAAAATCACCTACATGCAGCCGGGTAACAATCGTTTCATCGAGATTCCACAGTAAGCGGGAATATTCACCATCCGTCGCTTCCAGCCAGAAGGTCAGTTCAATGCTCAGGGATGCATAATTCGCTACGACCAGCCCCCCGCTCCCATCATCCACATCCGTATAGCTCGATCCGTCCGTGCCGTACTGCAACACTCCCGCAGCAGAGGTTCGCACATAGACCTCGGGCACATCATAGATGGTCTCGGTAATGCCATCATAGGTCAGCTCCAAATCAACGGTCACATCGCTACTGCCCCCCCAGGATACATGAGGCGTCACCTCAGCCAACAAGGAATCAAATCCAGACACATCCAGCCCCAGCTCTGCTTCAATGGCCCCGGTCCGAAATTCCAAATCCCAATCACCACCCAGGTTGGCAGCTCCGGTCGGATCAACGGAAGCCGCTATATCGACCCCGCTGACCGCTGCCAATTGCTGGACAAACTCATCACCAACTTGCCCCTGGCCTATGGAGCAACCGTACAGCAGAATGTCACCTGTCGAGACAAGCGAGTCACCCCAGGCAGCTATAGCGCTTCGCTCAGTGTTAAGTGATTCTGTGTTAAGTTTTAAGCCACCCAGTACCACCTGCCCGGGCGCACCGTGTGACACAATATGA
>JAAENG010000389.1 GCA_024224665.1 Chloroflexota bacterium
CCCCCGTTTGCATAGGCGCGAACGAGCAAAACCCCCCTGTATACGGGGGTGCGAACAGCCGTTTTAGACTTTTCCAGAGTTTTCAGGAATATAGATTCCAGGTGGATTCTCCGAGCAGAATCTAGGCCCGAGTACCCTCTCGGAAGGTTCATAGATGAGAAAGTTGAAACCTATCATCGCCCATCGCCCACTGAAACAAAACGCTTCCTTAAGCAGATCGCACACACGCGCACAGACCACGCAGAACAATCATTCGGGGTTCTTGCTACATCATTGGAATTGAAATATAGTTAATATATCTCTGATATGCCAGATGCCATTTTCGGTGCCAAGCTATGCCCAACATCACAGATCACAACGGCGCGAACCAGAAACAAAGGCGAACGACATCACTAAGCCAGGATGCCTACGACGCCATCAAACACAGGATCATCTCCTTGCAACTGGCGCCGGGCTCTGTCATCGACGAAGCTGCCCTGAGGGCCAATTTGGAACTGGGACGCACGCCAATCCGTGAGGCTCTACAGCGCCTGGCCATGGAGAAGCTGGTCACCATCATCCCGCGACGCGGCACGTTCGTGACCGATATTCGCATCACCGACTTGCAGAGACTTTTCGAAGCACGCCTCTGTCTGGAAAGCTTTGCCGTGCGATTGGCCTGTCAGCGAGGCACATCACAACACTGGTCTGAGATGGAAAAGGTGTTGGCAGGCTTACCTGAAGCCGAAGATAGAGCCAATAACGGGGTATTGATCGCCATCGACGAGACTTGCCACGAGATCATCTACGATGCCTCCGATAATACTTTCCTGCAAGACACGCTGATTGCCCTTTATGCACTGAGCTTGAGGCTGTGGTATTTTTCGCTGGCTCAAGTTGGCGGTATGCGCACAGCCATCCTCGAACATGAGCGCATCCTCGTAGCCCTGCAGGCTCGTGACGCGGATATGGCTGCTCAGTTGATGGAGCAGCATATCCAGACCTTCCAGCATGAAATCAGAAATGTTGTGCTCGACCTTCCAGTATCCAGCTAACTATGCACAACCTTGATCTCAACGAGGAGATATGGTCATGGCTCGAGCCAGGATAAGAGATCGCCGTAAACAGCGCCGCACTCGTCGCGAACAGGCTGCCAACCAAATCCATACAGCGCAACCTCGGTTCAAGTTGCCAATCTACGAAATTTTGGGAGAAGAAGGCATCGAGAGGATTCACAAGAACTCGATGCGGATCCTCTCAGAAATCGGAATTGCCTTTTTGGATGACCCCGAAGCGCTGGGGATATTAAGGGATCATGGGGTAAAGGTTCAGGATGAGGTCGCTTACTTTGATGAGGATGAGGTTTTGGCCTATGTCTCGAAGGCGCCCAGCCAGTTCATACAATTGGCTCGTAATCCGGAACGAAATGTGGTCATTGGTGGTGACTACCTCTGTTTCGCGCCCGTCTATGGCCCGCCGTTCGTCCTCGATCTGGAAGGGGGTCGGCGCCATGCCACCTTGTTGGATTTCCAGAACTTCGTCAAACTGGCCTATCTCAGCCCCTACATCCACCATTCCGGCGGCACAATCGTCGAACCCACTGACCTGCCCTCATCGACTCGCCACCTGGACATGCTGTACAGCCATAGCAAGTACAGCGACAAAGCCTTTATGGGTTCGGTGATGTCAGCCGAATACGCTGCCGACAGCGTGGCTGTGGCCGAGATCCTGTTCGGAGCAGAGGAGATTCGGAAATCACCCGCCCTGTTATCACTGATCAATATCAGCAGTCCCCGCAGGCTCGATGACCGCATGCTGGGCACGCTCAAGGTCTATGCCCGGGCCCGGCAGGCCCTCGTCATCACCCCATTCATTCTATCTGGCGCCATGTCCCCCGTATCCATGGCTGCCACCCTGGCCCAGCTCAATGCCGAGGCCCTTGCGGGTATCGTATTTGCACAGATGGTCGAGCCCGGCACACCGGTCGTCTATGGTTCATTTCAGACCAATATCGACCTGCAAAGCGGCGCCCCCGTATTCGGCTCACCCGAAAGCCAGATCGCCCTGTTTGTCAGCGCCCAACTGGCCAGACGCTACAACCTACCCTTCCGCAGTGGGGGCATGCTCGCCAGCGCCAAGATCCCCGACGCCCAAGCGGGCTATGAATCGATCATGACGATGCTACCGGGGATTATGGCCCGGGTCAACTTCATCCTCCATGCAGCAGGATGGTTGGAGGGAGGGCTGACGGCCGGGTACGAGAAATTCGTGCTCGACTGCGAGATATTGGGCGCTTTCCTCACGTTTCTGAAAGGCCTTGATCTCTCTGATGATGCTTTCGCCTTCGATGCAATTGCATCCGTAGCGCCGGGTGGGCATCATCTCGGTACTGAGCACACCATACGAAATTTCCGAACGGCCTTCTACCGATCCGATCTGATGGACTACAACTCCGCCGAGCAATGGCAGGCCGAGGGCTCACAAGACGCCTATACGCGTGCCAACGTAAAATACAAGCAATTGTTGAGGCGTTACCAACCCCCCGAATTGGATGGGGCAATTGACCAGAATTTATTATCATTCATCGATCAGCGCAAAGCTGAGTTGAAGACATAGCACAACCATCACCGAAAAGGAGAGAATCTATGAGTTCATTTCCCCTAAAAACAGACGTACTTATCATCGGCGCAGGCATTGTCGGCAACAGCATGGCTTACCATCTCGCCCGCCTGGGTTGGAGTAACATCGTGCTGGTGGACAAAGGCCCGCTGCCCAACCCCGGCGGTTCCACAGGCCACGCCTCTAATTTCATCTTCACCGTCGACCATTCCAAAGAGATGGCGCTCCTCACTCTTGCCAGCGTCGAGCAATACAAGGAGATGGGTGTTTTCACCGAGAGCGGCGGTATCGAAGTGGCCCGCACCGAAGCGCGCATGCAGGAATTCACCCGCCATCTGGCCTCGTCTCAATCCTGGGGAATCGAATCAAGACTCGTCACACCGGCCGAAGTCAAGGCGATGGTTCCGTTCATCAATGAAGAGATCATCCTCGGTGGCTTCTATACCCCCGGTGTAGGCGTTGTGGACTCGGTGCGAGCCGGCACAATTATGCGAGAGCGGGCTGCACAGATGAGCGATCTCAGCATCTTCCATAATACCGAAACGTTAGACGTATATGTCGAGGAAGGCCATGTCAGGGGCGTAAAGACGGAACGAGGCGACATCGAAGCCACTACCGTCGTCGTCGCCTGTGGCGTCTGGAGCCCGCGCATCGCCAAAATGGCGGGAGCGACCATCCCCCTGACGCCCATGGTGCACCAGATGATCAGCGTTGGCCCCATCCCCTTGTTCGAACAGACGGTGGGCGAGATCGAGTATCCAATCGTGCGGGACATGGACACAAACATGTACGAGCGCCAGAATGGAAGCGACATGGAGGTTGGTTCCTACGCACACCGCCCCATCTACCACGAAGCAGATGATATCCCAGACAACGAACAGGCCAGACTCTCCCCCACTGAATTGCCCTTTACTGAGGATGATTTCGAGCTGCAATTCGAGCAATCACTGGAATTGATGCCAGAGATCCTTGGGGATGAGAGCGCAGGTATTCGCCACGCCATCAATGGCCTGCTTTCACTTACCGCCGACGGACTGCCGCTCCTGGGCGAAACGGTGGAAGTGAAGGGCTTGTGGTCGGTGGCAGCGGTCTGGATCAAAGAAGGTCCGGGCATCGGGCGAGCCGTGGCCGAATGGATGACGCATGGCTACAGTGAAATCGACCTGCACTCCTCTGATATCGCCCGTTTCTATGATTGTGGACGCACCAGAGCGCATGTCTTCGGGCGCACAGGCGAAGGCTTTAATAAGACCTATGGCATCGTTCATCCCAGCGAACAGTGGGAATCTAACCGATACGTGCGCGTAAGCCCCTTCCACGCCCGCACCTCGGCCCTCGGCGCCGTTTACTTCGAAACCGCCGGTTGGGAACGGCCGCAGTGGTATGAATCCAACCAGGTACTGTTAGAAGAATATGGCGATAGGCTCATGGGCCGCCCGGCAGAGTGGGAATCCCGTTGGTGGTCGCCGATCATCAGCGCCGAGCATTTGGCCATGCGAGATCGGGTCGCCATGGTCGATCTCACCGCCTTCGCCATTTTCGATATCTCCGGACCTGGCGCCCTGGACACTATACAGCATATGGCCGTCAATCAGATGAACGTCCCCATCGGCAGGGCGGTCTACACTCCCTTACTGGGTGTCAACGGAGGTTTCAAGGCCGACCTGACCATTATGCGCCGGGGTGAGAATGCATTCCGAGTGGTCAGCGGTGGCGGGGATGGCGCCCGAGATAAAAAATGGTTTAGGGATAACCTCCCCAACGACGGCTCGGCCGTCTTCGAAGACAAAACCTCGGCTCTTTGTACGGTGGGATTGTGGGGTCCCCACGCCCGGGATGTCCTGCGAGCTGTGACGGTGGACGATGTCTCCGACGAAGCATTCCCTTATGGCTATGCTAAAGACATTACCATCGGGCCGGTCAAGGCTTGGGCGCTGCGCATCTCCTATGTGGGTGAACAGGGCTGGGAGATCTACACGAGCATGGAGCAAGGTCTGCGCCTGTGGGACTGTCTGTGGGAGGCAGGCCGGGCTTATGGAGTCATCCCCGCCGGCATCGGCGTCTACGGCACGACCGCTCGACTGGAAAAGGGCTACCGCCTGTTCGGGGCTGAATTGGAGTCGGACTATAATCCCGTCGAGGCGGGGCTGGCACGGCCCAAGGTCAAGCGAGAGGACTTCATCGGCAAAGAGGCTTATCTAAGAGCGCGTGCTGAGGAACCGGCCGCCTTGCTTTGTACACTTACGGTGGATGATCACACATCTGCGGCCGGCGCCCCCCGTTACATGCTGGGTCGAGAGCCAATTCTCACGCCCGATGGCGCCGGCATTGTGGATAGCCGCGGCCGCCGCTCCTATGTCACCAGCGCCGGATCCGCACCCTCTGTGGGCAAACACATTTTGATGGCTTATCTTCCGCCGCAGTATACACAGGTCGGTACCAGGCTGGTGGTGGAGTACATGAACGAACACTATGCGGTCACTGTCGCAGTCGCCGGCAGCACACCGCTATTCGATCCGGAGGACAGCCGCATGAAAAGCTAATGGGCTGTAACGGAAAATAGACCGATGATCGTTGTTCGTTGAGTAATACCTCCGCTCCAGACAAGAACCCACCCTCTGACCTCCGACCTCTCCCTCTACCCGCACCAAGATCCAATCCTCTCACCAACACATGAACATACTCGTATGCATTAAACGGGCGCCGGACACAGGCGCCAAGATCTCGCTCACGGAGGATCAGCGCGGCATCGATACGCGCTATCTGGGCTTTACCGTGAGCCCACACGAAGAATGCGCGGTCGAAGAAGCCGTGCGCTTGATCGAAAAACATGGTGGAACCAGCACCGTGCTCACCCTGGGGCCTGATGAAGCCACAGAGCAGTTGCGGGCGGCGATGTCCATTGGCATCGATAATGCCATATTGCTGGCAACCGATAGCAGTGAATGGGACCCCCTTGCCACCGCGAGGGCCATCGTCGATGCGGTTCGCGCACAACAGGAAGCGGGCACGACGTTCGATTTGCTGCTGTTCGGCAATGAGTCTGCCGATTCCGGCGGTTATCAGGTGGGGATTCGCGTCGCTCACGCCCTGGACATGCCATGTGTGACCGGGATCAAAGCTATCGAATACCTGGACGGCACCGTTCGGGTCAGGCGAGAAGGAGGGGGCGGTTGGGAGATCTTTGAGGTGCCTTTGCCGGCTGTTTTCACGGTCAAGGAAGGGATCAATCTCCCGCGCTATCCCTCTCTGCCAGGACGCCTGAGAGCCAAGAAGAAGCCCATCGAACGTATCAAACCAGCGTGCAGCCCCGGTGGCCCCGAAATGATCAGGCTGGCGGTACCGCAGGAAGAGAAGAGCCAGGTCGTGGTCCTGGGTGAAGGCGCGGGAGCGGCGCCCAAGGTCGTCGAAATCTTGCAGGACTTAGGATTGGTTTAGCTATGATACTCGCACTGATCGAACATGATCGAGGGAAATTAAACGAAGCGTCGCTGGAAATGCTCACACTCGGACGCGAACTCGCCGCCGAACTGGACGCGCCACTAAAGGCAGTCCTTATCGGTGAAGAGGCCCGAGACCTGGCCGCTAGAACGCCCGCCTATGGCGTCTCGAAAGTCTATCTGGTCCAGCACGAACGCCTGGATGACTATGGTGCAGAAGCCTGGGGGCATAGTATCGTCCAACTCGCCCGGTCAGAGAGCGCACAGGTCGTCTTGGCTGCCGGTACCGATCGGGGGAATGAGGTTATGGCACATGTAGCTGCTCGAGCCGACCTCCCACTGGCAAGTAATTGCACGGTGATTCGCCCAGGCGATCCGTACCGGGTGACCCGGTTACGGTGGGGCGGAAGTCTACTGGAAGAGGCCTACCTCGGCGGCGACCCAAAACTGATCACCGTGGCAGAACACGTCATTGCGGTGGAAGAGATCTCAAACCCAGCTGAACTCGAAGTCAACACCTTCACGCCCGTACTCGAAGATAAGGATTTCCGGGTACGCATCATTGAGCGGGTCACAGAAGGGGGTGACAAGATCTCATTGACAGATGCCCGCGTGGTTGTCAGTGGTGGCCGCGGCGTTGGTAGCGCCGAGGGATTCTCCGTACTGGAAACGTTGGCAGAACGCCTGGGTGGTGCAGTAGGCGCCTCGCGCGTGGCGACCAACAAGGGCTGGCGATCTCATGCCGATCAGGTGGGGCAGACCGGCGCCCGCATCGCCCCCGACCTTTACATCGCCTGTGGCATTAGCGGCGCCATTCAACACCTGGTTGGATGTAAGGGATCGAACAAAATCCTGGTCATCAACACCGACCGAGAAGCCCCCATTCTCTCTAGAGCCGATTACGCCGCCATCGGCGACCTGCATGAGATCCTTCCCGCCGTAATTGCTGAACTCAACAAGCTCCCCTGAAATTCGTGAACACAAACGCACGTATTCTCGCAGCTTACGCCAGTCAACTAGGAGGCAGGCAATGAGCGACAATGAAGAAATCATCCTTAGCGAATTATCAACCGAAGAACTGCTCGAATTGATGCAAGAAGACGTTTACGACGGTTACGTTGATGAAATCGTGGAGGAGGTCCAGGAGGCGCTATCTCGGGGCATGACACCATACGAGGTACTTACGCAGGGTCTGGTTGCCGGCATGGATGTTGTGGGAGCGGATTTTCGTGATGGGATATTATTTGTGCCAGAAGTTCTGATGGCAGCCAAAGCCATGAAAGCCGGCATGGGTATTCTCCGTCCACTCCTGGCCGAAACAGGCGCTCCCACGATGGGCATCGCCGTTATCGGTACGGTCAAGGGCGACATCCATGATATCGGCCAAAACCTGGTCAGCATGATGTGGGAAGGCGCTGGTTTCGACGTCTACAACATCGGTATCAACAACTCGGTTGAGGATTACATGGCCGCCATCGAGGAACATAATCCGACCATCCTGGGCATGAGCGCCCTTTTGACAACCACCATGCCCTACATGAAAGTCGTTATCGACTCACTTGTAGAAGCGGGTATCCGCAATGAAATGACCGTATTGGTCGGAGGCGCCCCTCTGAGCGATGCTTTTGCCGAAGAGATCGGTGCAGATGCTTATTGCCGCGATGCGGCGGTGGCTGTTGACGTTGCCAAGAAATTCATGCAGATTCGACAAGGCGTAGTCTAAGGAATTCCGCAGATGATCGCATTTTATAAAGGGCATCATGGCTAATCCACATACCAAAATCACCAGACTCCTGGATGCTGAGAGTGTAGCCTACAAATCGCTCCCACACAATGA
>JAAENG010000390.1 GCA_024224665.1 Chloroflexota bacterium
CTTGCAGCCCCATCTTCTGCATCAACTCAAACAGCAGCGGCAAATCGTTAATTTGTTCGGTCTCAATCGTCATTTCTGTGTCCATGAGCATGGCTTATCACATTCTTGCTTTTCGTCCAAATTTTGAGCGAACCCAGAGTTATAGATTGAATGAAGCAGAAAATGAGGACTCAGGAGGATAGTCTTATGACAACTTCGTACAAATTGGTAGACAATCTGATTCGCGGCGAAAAGGCGGAACGAGTAGCTGTGATGGACTCACCCTGGTCCGAGACCATCGCCGCCTGGGTCGAGCAAGGCTACCCCACGCGTACAGCGTATAAAGAGGCCGGAGAAGAGCGCTGGATAGCAGAGGACGGTCGCTGGATAGATGTTGAGGTTGAGGGCGAATATGAAGAACCTGTTCCCGCCTGGGAACACTTCGACTACGACCTGGTAGGAATCTTGCCATGGTTCGATGTCATGCCATTACGTGACTATGACGAACTGATCGAGGAGACTGAGACGTGGGAGGTCCGCCGCAACGGCGCCGGAGCGTCGTTAAAATGGTGGAAGCACAAGTCGGGAACACCAGAACATGTAGCTTTTGACATGATCACGCGGGAGATCTGGGAACGGGACTACCGGCGCCATCTGCTTGAGTTAGACCCTGAACGGGTGGATGTCAAGGAAGCGCGCAAGAACATGGAGCGGGCCGCCGAGGCGCAGAAGTGGATCCATTTCGGTCACATGTTCGTATGGGAGATCATGCGCCAGAGCATGGGGGATGTCACCTTGTACGAAAGCCTTTTACTCGATCCTGACTGGATTCATGACTATAGTCGCGTCTACACAGAATTCTTTAAGAAGCACTTTGCCTACATGATCGAGCAGGTGGGCATGCCGCATGGCATCTGGCTGTACGAGGATCTGGGTTACAGAAACGGCCTGTTCGCATCGCCCAAAGTGTTGGCCGAACTCATCTTTCCATATTACAGGGAACTGGTCGATTTCTTCCATGGCTACGACCTCCCGGTAGTTCTGCACACCTGCGGTAGCGTCGCCCAGGCATTACCTCTTATCGTAGAGGCAGGCTTCGACGCCCTCAATCCGATGGAACGCAAGGCCAAGGACAACGAGCCCTTTGTGTTCGCCGAGCAATATGGAGACCAGTTGGCCTTTATTGGCGGTTTGGATGCGCGCGTGTTTGAGTCAAACGACCGGACGATCATACGCCGCGAGGTAACTGACTACATCGAGGGCATGAAGGCGCGAGGAGCGCGCCTGGTCTTTGCTTCCGATCATTCGATCTCCCCGAACACCCGGTATGACAGTTATCGCTATGCCCTGGATGTCTACCGCGAGCACATGCTGTACTAGCTACTTTCTCAGAACCACCGCCCCGCCTTGGCTCAATTCAGGATCATCTCAAAAGCGCGAAATCTGGATTGATCAGCAAAGGCCAGAAAGAGATAGTCAACAAAGCGTTCAGTGTAGGATGCGCTAACTTCACACGAGGTACCTATGACGATTGACGCCCGTTCTACCACTCGTAAATTCGACAGCCTGCACATGGGCCGTCATCTTGGGCATCGAACTTCCCGACAAGTTTCCGCTGGTCTACTATCGAGACAACTGCGCCGATATCCAGTTGAGCATCGACGACGTACTGGCCGCGCCCATCGCTGACAGCCGTATCTTTCAATTTGCAGGCACCAACCTGAGCCAAGAACCAAGCCGTAGCGCCACCCTGTTTGGGGCAGAGTTGGCCCAGCAAGTCGGCACAGAGGTCGTCCTCGACGTTGATTTTCGACCCGACCAGTGGCACGACGCTCGCGCTTTCGGTGTCGCCATCCGCTCCGCTCTGCGCTGGGTTGATATCGTCATCGGCGCCGAAGATGAGATCAACGCCGCCATGCTCACCGATGTCGATCAGATTCAGCTGGCCAGTTCACAGGTCTCGGACACCCGCGTCAGCGGCGACGTCGAGACCGCCATCGACAGGCTGTTGGCGTTGGGCCCCAGAGCGGTTCTGCACAAAATCGGAGAGGAAGGCGTCCGGATTCATCTCCGAGAGAAGGATGGCAGCCGTATCCAGATCGATGTGCCCGGGTTTCCGGTTGAAATCTACAACATCCTTGGCGCCGGTGACGCTTTTGCCGCCGGTTTTCTCTACGGGCATGTCCGAGGATTGGGCTTGTACAAATCGGCCCGCATGGGAAACGCCTGTGGGGCCATCGCCGTAACAAAACACGGCTGCGCCAACTTTATGCCCATGCTGCCGGAGGTCGAAAGCTTCGTCGAAGCATATGGTGGGGTCTGAAGTTGCCGATCGGACATAAACGAGATGACCTTCTGACGGTTTTCAAGATGTCAATACGACCTAATCCAGCAACTCCAGCAATTCTTCGTATTCGTCATCTTACATGATGAACCAGTATTCGCGCTGGGGAAACTCGCCGGAACTGACCTCGGCGGCGTACTGTTTGAGACCCCTGAGAATCACTTCTCCTGCGTTACCGAAAACCTTGGCCATGCGCGGTTTAAACCTGGGGTAAAGACCAAACATATCATGGTAGATGAGTAGTTGTCCGTGGACGTGCGGCCCAGATCTCAGACTCATGATGATGCAATCTTCAGCGCGTTCTGTGACGATCTTGCACACCCGATCCGGCGCCATCTCCAGCAAAATGCAAAAGGCTCCGGCCTGTTCCAATGTCTTGGCGTCGTTGATGATCACCTTGGCCTGCAAGGCGCCTCGCCCCAGCACTGTGTATCCGCCCAAAGCGCTGGCGCTCTGCGGTGTATCGACAACCATTTATTGCAAGACAACACAGCGCAACCCCACCAACAAGGACGTCTGCTAAGCATTCGGTACTTGCCAACCACTCATAAATCGGACAAAATCAACAACTTAACGGTTGTCAACCTATGCAAGAAAAAGGAGTATCTCATGAACACGCGATTTGGAACCTTCGTCCCGCAAGGATGGCGCATGGACCTGGTGGAAATCGACGACCCCATCGAACAATATGAAGCCATGACAAGGGTGGCCCTGGCCGCCGAACAGGCCGGATACGATTCTATCTGGGTGTTCGACCACTTCCACACCGTGCCCACACCTGAAATCGAAACCTGTTTTGAGGCCTGGACAATCACCGCGGCCCTGGCCCGTGACACCAGCCGCATCAACATCGGCCAAATGGTGACCTGCAATGGCTATCGCAACCCTGCTTTGCTGGCCAAAATAGCCTCGACCGTCGATGTGCTCAGTCATGGCCGCTTGTATTGTGGACTGGGTGCGGGCTGGTACGAGCACGAATGGCTGGCCTATGGCTATGGTTTCCCCGAACTACGTGATCGTATGCGCGCTTTTCGCGAAGCTTGCGAGATCGTGATCAAGATGTGGACTGTGGAAAAAGCCACCTTTGCGGGCGAGTATCACAGTGTCGATGGCGCCATAAACGAACCAAAAGGCGTGCAGAAACCGCACATCCCCCTCTGGCTGGGTGGTGGAGGCGAACGCGTAACCCTGAGGCTTGTCGCCAAACTTGGCAATGCCAGCAACTTCGGCGGCAAAGATCTGGACGAGATAGAGCATAAGTTGGGTGTGCTGCGCAGCCATTGCCACGATCTTGGCCGGGATTACGATTCGCTGATCCGCAGTAGCAACATGAACATCTTCTTATTGGAAGAGGGTGACGATCCAGAGGCGGCGACGGCCAAAGCGCGCGGCAAAAACAGCTATGAGTCCTTTGCCAGAGACAACTTCGTGGCCACAGCCGACGAGATAGCAGTACATGTTCAAAAACGCCTCGATCTCGGTATCAATTATGTAATCACTTCGTTCCCGCGCGTGGCTTACGATCACACAATGATGCAGCGCTTTGCCGCAGAAGTCATGCCGCGCTTCTTGTAGTGCCTTCTTCGAGAGCAAATCAGAATGTCGAAAATAAGGAGTATCCTGTTAGGCGCAGTTGCGATTACTATCGCAGTTGTACTGCAAGGTTGTGCTTCACCACAGACCATTGGAAGTCCGGCAGAGAATCAGCCCGCTCCACCACCGGCCGGGCAACTTCTAGAAGCACACCCCTGCCAGCCGCCTGGTGATGGGGCGAGAGAGGGTTATCACTATCCTGGTGATGATATCTGGTTGCCTGACTGTGATAACTTGCTTGTCCGTGAGTATTGGCGGGTCTTTGTTCAAGATGAAAAGAGTGCTTACATCATCCCCCGACCCGATGCAGCGCCAGAATTGCAGGCGGTGTGCACTGACGAATCCCATGCTCTGCGAGATCTAACAGATCGATACCAGCTCTGTTCGGCCGCAACCGATTCTTCGCAGATAACCAAAATAAACAACATGTTGCCAGAAGATGCCCTGCGGTTGACTCATTTCCTGCATACACAACTACGCTTCCATTTCGGGGATGATGGTACAGGCATTACACCCTTTCCAATACCCACAGACATCGTCGACGCGTGCAGCTTACATCCACAAACGAATTCCGCTGAACTGGACGAACTGTGCGAAAGAGAACGGAGCCGGCGAGATAGTGGGCAAGATATTGGATACGTTTATTCTGGAGATGCGGCGAAACAACTCGTTGAGCTTTTGAACGAACTGTACGGTATTCAATAAAGGTTCGTGGGCCTGAATGAGCACAGAAGATCATCTGGTTATTGACCATCAGTACCTTAGGATTATTTTATGTCATAGGACTATCGGCAGTGCGTTTGGCGAATGTACTGTCACGGGTCAAATAAACTGAAGTCACAATGAGAGCATGATCGGCTTGGGCAGCGCTATCTGATTCACGGCCATAGCGACGGCGCCGTCATAGGTTGAAACATGCACTTTATCAAGACAAGGGGAACTCACTTATGTCAAAGATACGAGTCGCCGTCATCGGCGCAGGCCTAATTGGAGCGCGCCATGCGCGGATATTTCACGAGCAACCAGAATCTGAAGTTGCTGCCGTCGTAGATGTCATCGAGACGCGGGCGCAGGCTGTTGCCGCGCTATATGGCGCTAAAGCTTATACAAGCCATGTTGCCGCCCTCGAGGACGACAATATAGATGCGATTGTTGTGGCAACGCCTGACTTCCTGCATCGCGACCCATTCGTCGCTGCACTCAACGCAGGCAAACACGTCCTTGTCGAAAAACCGCTGGCAACGTCGCTAGAGGAGGCCCGCGAAATGGCAGTGCTCGCCGACGCTTCTAGCGCGGTAGCCATGGTCAACTTCACGCAACGCTTCAGCACGGACTATGCCTGGATCAAGAAGATGATCGATGAAGAAGAGATTGGTAGACCTATGATGGTGACTTCCGTCAAGTTCGACACACTCTACGTGCCGACGGTCATGTTGACCTGGTCTGACAGAACATCGCCGCTGTTCTTCATGAGTAGCCATGACCTGGATCTGACCCACTGGTTTCTTAGCGCTGCTCCGGTCGAGGTTTTCGCGCATGAGACGCGAGGCGTGCTGGAGGCGAAAGGAATCGATGCTCATGACGGACTCAATGTGCTGATCCAGTTCGAGGGCGGTGTCAGCACGAATTTCCACTCTTCCTGGATATACCCCATCACGTACCCAACGGTGGCCAATGGTCACATGCAAATCATTGGCTCTGAGGGAGCGATCACCTACGCCAACCGCACGCGAACAGCAGAACTCTGCAACCAGCGCGGCGGGCAAACAATCGAGTTTACAGGTCCTGCCATGGCAACGGAAGTCGACGGCAAGTTGGCCGGTGCATTCACTAACTCCTTGCGTCATTTTCTGGCATGCATCCTCGAAGGGTGTGAGATCCTCACCTCGCCGCGGCGAACGCTCCCCATGTTGGAAGCGCAAGTTGCAGCGCTGGAGTCCCTTCGCGCCGGACGACCGATTCCCATTTCTCAACTATAGTCGCTTTGAGTACGGATTCATGCTCCGCAGCGAAAGTGGTATCCCAGAGAGCTTCAGCCACGACTACCGTTGGTATGTTGATACACTACGTTTCTATCGCCAAAAGTACGGCGATATGAGTACTATAGAGGAACCATCATGAGAGGACAAGAACTGCGACAGGCACTGCACGAGGGAAAACGGGTCTACGGGACTTGCATTGAGGGCTATGGTCAGCCCCGCTGGCCCTCGTATCCTGTAAAAACTCCATCCGAAGCTATCTGACCCGAAAAACGTGCGGAGTTGGCCTTGCTGAGGAGATGATCTTGCCAGCTTCAAGTTCCAGCACGAGAATAACGGCATGTTCTGCTATCTTCTGGCACAATTGTGCACCACACTCATCGACCTCCTGCGCATGGCCCGCCTCTCTCAAGAGCTAAGGACTTTGGACAGAATAACTTGCCGATTTGCTTCCTGAAATGACGGTAGAGTCCGGCAAGTTATTGAATTCTCTGTCCTAAGTGACCTCATCATGCGCCTCACCCATGAAAATAGCCGTTGGGAATAGGGCAAGATCGCCGGTGAGCTGCTGAATCACTACAAAGATCGACTGCTCGCCTGTGACTTCTTCACCTTAGAGACGATTCGCCTGCAAACCCTCTATGTATTCTTTTTCATCGAACTGGGAACCAGGCGCGTGCACTTGGCTGGCGTCGCCATCAACCCCGATGGCGCCTGGATGACTCAGCAGGCCCGGAATATGGTGTGGATGTTAGATGAAAGCGAGGCGGAGATTCACTGCCTTCTCCGGGACAATGATAGCAAGTATTCATCCTCGTTTGATGCAGTGTTCGTATCCGAGGGCATAAATATCATCTCACTGCCTTACCACGCACCTAATGCAAATTCGATCGCGGAAAGGTGGGTACGCACAGCCCGCAACGAGTGTCTGGATCACATTCTGATTTGGAATGAAGACCATCTTCAGCGAGGTCAGTTCGGCACGTATTCTGCCGTCAGTCGCTTCATATGAGGTTATTACAGGGCACGGGGTTGGGGTTCTTACATGCTCCGAAGGGGCTCAGTAGTTAAAGCTGTCCGTTGGAGTGTATATCCGGCAAGGAAGCGCCTGCGAGCTGCACCGATTTCCGGGCGGTTTTCAGCTGGTTGTTCTGTTTAGTCATCACCGTACATTTGATCCCCTTTCTATGGGCTTCTACCCGTTGGCATTTCGCTCGGGAAGGCCGTTAGCGACCTACCCCATCGTCTTCATCCTCCTCATCACCGAAGTGCTGAGTCACTGCAGCGCCGTCGCCGATGACCAGACCTTTGGCATTCTGGATGGTGATGTTGTACTTGGCAGACTGATCTGGTATTTCCTTCTCTTGTTTGGGTGGGGCCGGCTCGGAGGGTAGGGCTGACGTAACGGCAGGGATGAGATAGCCTCGGTCATCTTGGCGAAAGTCATGCATCAGGTTACGGCTGCCAACACGTCCTGCCTGTGCGACCTCCAGGCTGAGTTGTACCGTAGCGCCCGGTACGGGCGCACCGCCCTCTATATATTGCCACAACTCGGTGTGCTGGAAACGATTTTGGCCGGGTTTCAGAAACAAATCCTCGACCAATCTGCCGTTCGTTCTGATGTCGAGAGCACGTCCATTACAGGTGATGCGCTTGCGATTGGGCAGCCCCCACACGCCGGATTTGGGGATGTCCACGGATAGGTTAAGCAGCGTGCAGGCCTCGATCACATGTAGATCATAAGCAAGCCGCACTTGTACGGTCCGTTCTTCTTCGTTCGGGAGCAGAGCATTGGCGGTGAGTTCGGAATGGGGCTGGAGGCGAATTGGCCATTCCCCCGGCGCTTTCTGTTCAGGCGCGTCCGCTCGTGATTCGCGCTTATTGATGGTCATATCTCCTATCGCAACATTCTCGGCATTGATAGTGCCGATGCTGATGCCGTCATGAGCGAAAGCCTGCGCTGGCTCCCCAGCCTCTTGGCGTCCTTCCGCTTGGGGATCGAACAACTGCCCCGTGCGCAAACGCATGAACAGCACGGGCACGTCCCAATCGTTGTAGTCTTGCATGCGCAGCAAGCGGCGCCCCTCGCACAATGCCTGGTCCACCATGCCATGTGTATTCAGTTCCCGATAGAAATCGCCGGTCATCTCTTTCACAGTGTCCATGCCCACATAATCCTGCATGGCCACCACCGCCGACACGCCCGCCCGCACCAACCGGGGCCCCAACCCTACAAAGGGGCTGACCTCACCCGTGGCTGCGCCGGCGCTGACGCAAGAGCCCAGGAAGATGAGCCTGGGCAAGCGGTTCCCCAACAGACCCTCCACCAGCTTGCGGTCGCGCACCAGGGCGACGCTACCATCCTTGTTCTCCAGGAATAGCGTGGCGGAATCGGGCTCGCCCTTGCCGTGATTGGCGTGCGCTAGCAGGTGCAAGCCGTGGTGCTCGGGCAGCAGGCGCAGGAGCGTGGCCAGGCTGGTGGGACCCTTATCCACTCGACAACCTGCAGCCACGAGTCGTTTGTACAGTTGAGGAGAAAGGCCTGACCGTCCCGGGAGGATAGTGAACTGCACGGTCTTTGAGGGTAGTTGGTCGCTCAGAGTATTTAGAAGATGTGTATTAGGCAAGCACATGTTGCACTTCGACTGAGGAACGAACTTCCCCAGTATCAGACATTTTCGCAGGTGAAACCCCGTCATTCGGGGATGTCGGCCCCGAAAAAGAGGTGGGCCATTTGAGTAAAGTGTATCTGACC
>JAAENG010000391.1 GCA_024224665.1 Chloroflexota bacterium
CGGGCCTCGCAAACGCATAGGCTACATTACTGAGTTATTTTCTTAACTTTCATAAGCGCTTACTACAAACTTTGTGCCGCTTTGTACTAGAATAGCGTTCTGACCGCCTCGACGACCCGCTGGGCGCTGGGCACGTAGAATTGTTCCATCACAGGTGCGAATGGGGGCGGTGTGTCGGGCGCTGAAACGCGCTTGATCGGAGCATCCAGCCACCAGAAGCCTTCGTCCGCAACAATGGCGGCGACTTCGCCTGCCCAACCGCCGCTAAGATTATCCTCCTCTACGATCACCAGACGGCCGGTCTTCTTCACCGACTCCAGGATCAAACCCTTGTCCAAAGGCGCCAAGGTGCGAGGATCGATTACCTCTGCCTCGATGCCCTCTTCGGCCAGCGTGTCGGCGGCCTCCAATGCCCGGTACATGGTGAGCAATTTCCCAACGATAGTGACGTCGTTGCCATGTCTGCGGATGATGCCCTCTCCTATGGGAACGGTGTAATCTCCCTCCGGCACTTCGCCCACCGGGCTCAAAGCCCCTTTCTCAGCCCGGGCGCCCTTGCTTCCGTAAAGCAGTTTGTGTTCAAACATGATCACTGGATTATCGTCACGTACAGCGCTTTTAAGCAGGCCTTTTGCATCGTAGGCAGTGGAGGGAGCTACGACTTTGAGTCCGGGAACATGCGTAAAAAAAGCCTCCAGGCTTTGGGCATGCTGGGAACCGCGGGAGGTCGCGCCCACGGGCGCCCGCATTACCATGGGCACTTTTACCGTACCCCCCGACATGTAGGTCATCTTGGCGGCTTCGTTGGCCAATTGATCCATAGCCAGGAACAGGAAATCGGCATATTGCACATCGGCAATAGGCCGTAGTCCCGCAATGGCGGCGCCGACGGCGATGCCGGTAAGTCCAAGTTCCGAAATCGGTGTGTCTAGGATGCGCTCGTGGCCGAATTCCTTGGATAAACCCAGAGTAACCGTAAAGGCGCCTCCAAATCCACCAGGAATGCCGATATCTTCTCCAATACAGAAGACGCTCTCGTCTCTTTGCATTTCCTCACGAATGGCTTGACGTAATGCTTCTGCAATACCCATTTGAGTCATTTCACACCTCCTCGCCAAAGAACACATGTTGTAGGGTTTCGATTGGTTCGGGATCAGGGCTCGATTTGGCAAAGGCTACGGCATCATCGACAACGTCCGTTACCTCCCGTTCGATTTCCTCCAGGGTCGCTTCTGTAACGTGACCATCCGCCAAGAGTCTGTCAGCAAGCAATATAATGGGATCTCGCTTGGCCCACTCCGCCTCTTCTTCCTTGGTGCGGTAGGTGAGTGGATCGCTACGAGAATGGCCAACTTGACGATAAGTCTTGCACTCTAGCAAGGTCGGCCCTAGCCCCGCCCGCGCTCGTTCTACGGCCCGGCCAGTCGCTTCAAAAACGGCCAGTACATCATTCCCATCCACCACTTCGCCGGACATACCATACGCTGCCGCGCGCTCGGCGATATCCTTCACCTTGAATGCCACTGCCACCGGCGTCGAGGCAGCGTAAAGGTTATTCTCGCACACGTAGATTACAGGTAGGTCCCAGAGTGAAGCCATGTTCAGTGCCTCGTGAAAGGCGCCTTCGTTGGCCGCGCCTTCGCCGAAGAAGCTCACGGCCACTCGTCCCGTGCCCAGTCGTTTATAAGCCAGAGCCATGCCCGTAGCGATGGGGATGCCCCCACCCACGATGGCGATGGCCGGCAGCATGCCTACGTCCATATTGCCCACATGCATGGAGCCGCCCTTGGCTTTGCAACAACCTGTGGATTTGGCGTACAGCTCAGCCATAATCGAGCGAGGGCTGACGCCTTTGGCAATAGCATGGCCATGAGGGCGGTGGGTGCTGGTGATGTAGTCATCATCGCCAAGCTGTTGGCACACGCCCACTGCCACCGCCTCCTGGCCGACATATAGATGGAGGGTAGAGGGAATCTCGCCCCGTATATAGAGATAGTTGCAGCGCTCCTCGAAACGGCGGATGAGCAGCATCTGCTTATACATAACGCCTTGTTCGCTCGCTGAAGGATGGTGGGTTGATTCTGTCATGGAGAATTGCTCGCTAAAGAATGGATTGAAGACTCAGGCTCTGCCGGCGCTGCCAAACAGGTGCATCAGATCTCCCACCACCTGTTGCATGGCCACACGCCCGGCCGTCAGCACATCGCTGCTGAAGCCCGAGCCAATGATGTCATATGGATTATATCGCTCACCAACCTGAGCGCTCTTCTGCCGCATGGCCTCGAAGAACGTACTTTTGATGATACTGCCGACGTTGATTTTTCCGACACCCATCCGCCCCACGGCCGCCAGATCGTCACGCGCGATCGATGTAGCGCCATGAAGCACAAGTGGCACAGGCACATGGCGATGCAGCGCCGCCAAGCGATCTAGATCAAGTCTTACCGAGGAGTGGCCATGCAGGTGAGCCTGACCGATATTCACAGCCAGGGCATCGACAGCGGTCTGATCGGCGAAGGTTCGGGCTGCAACCGGGTCTGTCAAGTTCAGGTCGGTTGGGACAGTTGATAGCTCGCCAGCAAGACCGGGCAGAGCCGCCATTTCAGCCTCCACGGCGACCCCGGCCAGGTGTGCTCGCTCGACCACCTTACGGATTGATGCCGTCTGTTCTGGCCCATCCATTTCCTCATCGCTGAACATGACCAGGTTGAATCCACAATCAATGGCATCCATCACCCAGTCCAGATACGGCGATTCATTGAACAGCAAACAGGTGGGGACCGAAACCGACCGGCACACATCCAGGCCCATCGCTGCATACGTACTCAGCCGGTCTGGGACGAGGCGTTGCGGATGCGGGATGAAGATGCCACTGAATCCGAGGATCACCGGCGAGCGCGTGGCCTCGGCGGCATCGGCTACTGCCAGCAGCGACTCCAGGTTCCAGCTCTCGAAGTAACCGACGGCATAGCCACCCTCAGCGGCCTCGGCCATGAGTTCCTGAAATGAGAAAAGTGACATGGGTTTACGCTGATCTCCTTGGTTCTAGCTGAAATGGATCTGCTTGAACGCCGCTGCTCGCTCCTGCAATGGTACTTCGACAGCCATGCGCTCGATGCCCGAGCCGAGTTGGATGCCGTGGCAATCCGTGTGGTCGAGCATGTACTGGGCGTCCTCAGGGTTGGCCAGGGCGGCGCCATGCGCCAGTAAGAGCACGTCCGCCTTGATCGCTTTGGCAATTTGGAAGTGGGTCTGGCTACGGGTTGCCGTTTCCTGCAATCCGCTGCCACCACCGTAACCTGTGGCGCCACCGCGGGTGATACCGGCGTGGAAGATGAAGATGTCCGGGGCAGCACCTCGCATAAGACGCTCAGTGTCTTTAGCGTTGAAGGCATAGCCGATGGTGAGTAGATCGAGTTCACGTGCCGTAGTGAGCATATCGATCTCCATCTGATATCCCAGACCTGTGCCCTCCAGAGTTTCTCGGAAATCGCCGTCAAACCAGGCCACGGTGGGAAAATTGTGCACGCCCGAGTAGCCGATGTGTTTGATTTCTTCAAGAAAGAGGCGCATGTCACGCAGGACATCGACGCCATTGAGACCTGCAATAACCGGCGCTTCCCTGACCTGGGGCAGGATCTCGCGTTTGCCCATCTGGTAAACCATTTCATTGGCATCGGCCATCGGCAACATGCCCGCCAACGAGCCATAGCCTTGCATGCGGAAATAGCCTGTGTTGTATACGCCCAGGATGTCAATCCCGCCCTTTTCGATGAATTTGGCGGCGATGCCGTTGCCTGCGCCGGTCATGACCAGGGGTTTGCCCCGATCGATCTCAGCCCGCAGGCGATCAAGGAACGCTTGGCGAGTGTAACGTTTGGCCATGGATAACCTCGCTGTCTAAAAGCGACGCGATTTCGCGTCGATGAGCGTAATCAGCGCCTGTGCCGCTTCGCTGGCGAATGCCGGGTCGTCTATGTGCGTGTCACGTTTGACCACACGGAAGTTGGCCGGCAACCCCGCTTCGAGTGCACTTACAAAGTCTGCATCCGCCTCTGGATCGTGAAAGCCCTCGCCAGCGATGGCATAGCTGTCATAACCTGCTGTGGGTATCATGAACACGGCGTCATCAGTTGTGTAGCTCAGACGTCGTGCTACCTCCGTGCCAACTTCCGCCATTTCTGCGCTGTTCAGGCGCAAGTCGGTGATCTTGGGGCTGTGCTGGATCAGCGTACGGCCGGCATAGCGTGGCGGCACGGTTTCGGGTTCGTTGAAGACCAGCACCTCGATTGCGCCCGGACAGACGACCTGGGGTAGGCCCAGTTTCCCGGCTGTCGTCAGTCGTTCCGGCCCGCCGGCCAGTAGGGCGTGGTGCATCTCATTGGACACCTCGATGGTCGAGTAATCCAGTACGGCGCCGATCACCCCCTCTTTCATCAATTGCTCCATAGCTCTTCCGCCGGGCCCGATGGCGTGGAAGACAATGGTCTCGAAGCCGGCAGCTTCCAGCACCTCCATCGCTTTCATGGCGCCCTGCGTGGTGATGCCTACCGTGGTGATGGCGACCAATGGCTTTTCACCTGGCGTCAGACCGACTTTTACCGCTGCCATACCGCAGACAGCGCCGGCAGCATTTGCCAGAATCTTACGGGTGACCGGATTTAGGCCCATGATGTCGGTTACAGAGAACATCATGGTGATGTCCTTGATATCGACCCAGGGAGCGACATTGCCGGATGCCATGGTCGAAACCATGACTTTAGGAAAACCGTAGGGCAGCGCCCGCATGACTTTGGTGCTCAGGGTCGTACCTTGAGTGCCGCCCATAGAAATGATGCCTTGCACCTTGCCTTCATTCACAAGTTGGGACACGATACGGGTGGCGCCTTCAGCCATCACAGGCGCTGCTACTTCACGGGAGGGGTTTTCAACAAGCTGGGTCAGCGGCACGCCACTCGCTTCCGCCACTTCCGATCGCGTGATATCGGCCCTGGCGCCGGGCGTACCGACCACGCCGGTATCCACCAGCAGAGCCGTATCACCGTACTCAGCGATTTGCTCACGCAGATATTCGGCCTCACGACCTTTGGTGTCCAGCGTTGCCAGCACAACAATCGTATTGTCACTCATAACATTGACCTTTGGCTCTTTCGGAATTTGCTTGGCTCCTATCAGAAAAGCGTGTTTCGTTAGCGCAACCATCACGTAACACGCAATACGCAACACGGTTTTTCTGGGATCACACGAAACCCTGTTGAACCTGACCTTTTTATTAGACCGGGTAACTGCTAAACATGAATCTCAGGTGAATGTCAGATATTCTTCGGTCCGAACTTGGGGTGAACCTCTTTGTTGTAGTAACCCCAGCGAGTACGCGGGCGCTTGCGATAACCCCAGGTCTCCAGAGCCGCCCTCAATTCCGGATTATCCTGTGAGGCAACGTCGAGGGGGATTCCAGCAAGTGCAGCAGCGATGGCCTGTTGGAAGGCCTTTGCCCCGGCTGTGTATCCCATAGGATGTCCTAGCATCCCACCTCCGGCCATAAATATCATATCGGGACCATTTTCAGCCAGCATCACTTCCACTGCCCCTGGATGGATACCGGCGCCAGGCATCGTCCACATGGGTTTGATGTGATAAAAAGGCGCCAGCAGTGTTTGGGTAGTGCGCAGGGCCTCTTCCAACGAGGCGACTGGGATACTGGACCAGATAGACGGGGTCAACATCATGTCGGCGCCACTGAGCCGGCAGATCTTGGATAGTACGGGGAAATTAATAGTAGGGAGTAGGGCCAACATATGGGAGACATGCAGTAAAATGGGCGCCGTGATCTCCGGATCCTCGGCCAGGACACGCAACATCGAAGGACCTGCCGAATAGGCCAGTAGCAGGCCGGTTGCGCCGGCGCGGCAAGCCCTACGCGCTTTCTCCTGAATACGATCTACTTCATCGGTGATGCTGATCATGTACAAAGTCTTGCGCCCCGTCTCCTTCTCTGCTTTTTCTAATGCCTTAAGTACGGTTTCCAGGCGGGCATCGAAGGGACACATATCCAATTCACTGGTCATCTCGTCATCTTTGACCAGGTCGGCGCCTCCCAACGCGCTTTGGTAAACCTGATTGGCTGTTTCCTCCGGGGTCATGCCCATTTTGGGTTTGATGATCTGTAACACCAAGGGCCGATCATGCACATTCAATATCTCGCGGATACCCGGCACGCCGAATTTTGGACCTTGGAACTTCTTGGCGAGTTTCTCTGGAATGTACATGTCCAGTAAACGCATATTGGTAGGGAATGCGAAACAATTGCCGGCTATGGATAGTAGCAACATGGGCACATTCGTGTTGATATCCCAGGCGGCTGTGGGAAATCCCAGCTGGATCACTGCCCTGCGGGCGCCGGCAGGGGCGGGGACTTCGTAGTACCCCAGTACTTTGCTGGCCAGTCGCTGGCGAAGTTCGGGCGTTTCTTCGGCGACGTCCATCCAGCTGGCCGTCGAGCCCTCAAGGGCTAGCCTTTGTACCTGTTCCAGGTGGTCGATGAATTCGCCATCGTCGACCACGTCTTCGATGTAATAGGTTCCGACGATATAATCATCGTCAGGAACGACGCTCTCCCACATGTAATTGAACATATTGGGATCATAGAGTTGTTTCGCCATGAGTTTGCTCCGTTTTAGAGATGTTTTCCTTTATAGATAGATTGTGAAGTAAGAGTGAAAACGAATTCGCTGACAGACTACGAAATTTACGCTACTTTGTCCTAACCGAGTAATGCTTGTCGGATCATGGCAGAAGCTTCCATCGCATCGCCAGAGCCGATGACTTCTGAGATCCGTTCCCTTCCGATTTTATCCAGCAGACCATGTAGGCCCTGGATCCATTTGATGCTCTCAGACGCCGCACGTATGCCATCTTCTCGATAGGGGAAGATGTCCAAAGCGTACCAGCCATCGTAATCTATGCGGTCGAGCCAGTAGAGCAGTTCCAGCATCTCGACCGTATGAACTGAACCTACCGTCATGTCATCATCCCACAGCCGCCAATTGTCGTTGAAGTGCATGTAAAAAAGCTTGTCGCCGAAATGCTGTAATAGGGCGGCGGATTCTGCCGCACTCTCGTAGGCCATCAGGGCGTGTCCTACGTCGATCATGGCGCCAACATTCGCTTGATTCACCTTCTCGATAAGCAGTAGGGTTTTGCCGACGGTAGAGATAAAGCAATGCGTGCGGGGCTCTTTGGGTTTATACTCGAACACGATTTTGATGTCGGGGATATGCTCAGCGCACTCGATGGTGCCTTCGATAAGCCGATCCCAGGCTGCCAGATAGTCTGCCTGAAAAGGATAGTCGTAACCATCCTGACCGAACCAAAGATCGACGACCTCACAATCGAGCTGTTTGGCCCACTCCATCGATCTCTTGACTTCTTGAACGGCGTCCCGGCGTATTTGCGGATCATTGGCGGCGAACGAACCCCAACCCCACTTGCTGGATGCCCAAATATCTGGCGTTACACACGTGACCTCGAGCCCGGCGTCGGCGATCTGGCGGCGTACCTGCTCGACGTTGTCATCGTTGACGTGCCACAGCCCCACGACCTCGACACCGCTAAGATCTGGTACGGTGGTTGCGGCTTTGATCAGCTGTTCTGTCGTCAGGCGTTCCCCGTAACCGGAGAGGACATAGCGGTCTGCACAGGCGTTGAAGGTGTTAATATTGGCGGAAAAACGTAATTGCCTGGACATAAGGTTCCCCCTGGAAATTGGTTTGCTCGGCTGAAGCCAAACTCACCGCCTGATTCGTTCTCCGATCTAAAAGCGTGAACTGTCCTTCTGCCTGTTGCTCGCCGACTAGATGCCTGATGAGTACGACCAACTGTCTGTAATCGAGTACATAGCTGGCCTTGTTCGTGACCGGAGCTTATCTCTTACAGAAGTGCCGATTGACCTGAATACTTATCTACTTGTTCATACAGGTTAGCACGAAGCATGGGTGTTGTCAATCAGTGGGAGCCAATCCATTTTTTGCATTCCCTCCATTGTTAGATAACATGGTAGCATCATGAGCGAGAAACGGGATGAATGACGACAAGCATGCGCTAATGACCATCGGCCAGTTGGCCAGACAGGTGCGCGTTCGTACGTCCACGTTACGCTTTTACGAACAGGAGGGCTTGCTGACGCCAGATGCGCGTACAGAGAGTGGGTACCGATTGTATCGATCTGAAGCCGTCCAGCGCCTAAGGCTCATCCAACGATCCCAACGTCTTGGTTTCTCCTTGGCTGACATCAAATCTCTGCTGGATGGCTGGGAGAGCGGTGAACTCAGTGACGCCGCCGTGATCTCAACCGCCGAACAGCGCTATCTGGCCCTGGAGAAACAGATTACACAATTGATGGTGCTGCAGCATGAGTTGGCGCTTTTTGTGCAAGACACGCATGGCCGCAACGACCAGCCATCTGCTGTCGACGACAGTGCCCTCGATAGACTCCTTGGACGGGTGTGTGGGGATAGCGCTGGCCAATCCTCGTCCACCGCCCTTTTCGAGTGGCTGCTGGTACAGACTGGCTGCAATCTCACCAGTGAATCGGGCAGACTGATCCAGGAACGATTGCGCAGCCTGCATGTGCACATTTGGCAGGAAGGAGAGGCGTATCACATCCTGGTCGTGAGCGAAGATCCCGCTGTGGCCAGGGCGATGCAGTCGTTGACCCAACTGGAAGCTGATTGCCAGGCCCACGCCGCCTTGCAGTCCGAGTTCGTCTACGGAGACGAAGGCTACTTACTGGTCGTCAGTGGGGAAAATGCTTTCATATTCGCCCGACTTTTCCTTGCTCTTGAGGAAGAATCCGTTCATAACCAGGCGCGATCGCACGGTCAGCTAACCGGACCTTACGAATAGTGTTGCGTCACCATCATCGACTATTTCTATGCTGAGAACTCTGGAAAACTTTTTCGAGCTCTTTTTAACCCCCGTTTACACAGGTGCGAACGAGCAAAACCCCCCTGTATATAGGGGTGCGAACATCCGTTTTAGACTTTTCCAGAGTTCTCAGTTCTATGATAGTGTTGGAATTGAGGATACGGTGGGTGGACTATTGCTGTAGCATGAGTTCCATGCTATCATGCTATCATGATCGGTTCGTTTGAGAATACTGGCACTGAGAACATTTTCAACGGCAAAAACACTCAGGCTGCGCGAAGAATATGTCGGCAAAGCGTATGGCGCATCGCTGCTCGCAAACTGGATCAACTCGATTCTGTCATGGCATCATAGATGTTCAGAAAAAGATTTTGACTTTTGGCCTGATTCTCACGCTTGTCGGGAGGCCACTTTGTCCAAAAGATTATCTGAAGGTCTATAGCAGAGCTTCGTATACCTCCAGGTAATCGAATGGAAACGTTATCAGGTGATCGCCAAGGTCAGCACAGTATTCGTATCAACGACCAATATCGAATATGTTTCGTTTGGACTGAATCTGGCCCGAACGAGGTAGAGATTGTCGATTATCACTGATTATGAGGTGAATATAGCTATGATTCGAATCCCAACAAACCGTACTCCGACCCACCCCGGCGAGATGTTGCTAGAAGAATATTTGAAACCGATGGGTCTAACGCAACGAGACTTGGCTGGATCAATCGATGTGCCATATCAGCGTGTTAATGAAATTGTGAATGGTCGGCGAGGCGTGACGCCCAGTACCGCATTGCGATTGGCGAGATATTTCGGTACATCACCTGATTTTTGGTTGAATTTGCAGGTGCGTTGGGATCTGTATTTCGCGCAGCAGGCGGAGACTGAACAGTTGCAGCAGATTCGGCCCTATGCTGGGGCTGCTTGAATAAATACTTTCATGATAAAGCTCTGGAGGGTGAACTCTACTCTTCTCGATTTCAAGACTGGAGAAGCTTCAATATAGTAATGGCGCCCACTAACCTGATTAGCAGAGATGACCGTGGCGTCGCATATATCACGGGTACTACAATGAAAGTGCGAGATATCGGTATGGTTCATTCTGCCGAGTTTGCATCTTTACAAATCCAAGTTTGCGATTGCGAACAGAACCAAAGATTAATGACTAAAGATTAAAGATTCTTCTACCGATCGTCCTGGTAGGACTACACTTGAACTGGGTCAGCGAAAATAACTCTGTTTGAAAGCAATCAACTCATAGAAACCCTTTAGTTGAGGCCCATAATTAGCCTGAAACCCAGGTGTTTTCTGAGCGACATGCTGAAAATCGTCGTAAAA
>JAAENG010000392.1 GCA_024224665.1 Chloroflexota bacterium
GATGTTCATCAGAACAAATTCGGTGACAAAAAATCACGCAAGTTGACAATAAATTGCCTGGCGAGGACCGAATGCTGGTCAAAAAAGACGAATTCCAGATTTGGTATCACATTTGAGCGAACCCAGAGTTTGGGTAAAAGCGTTTCAGTTTTGTACGAGCATTGTCGATGGTGAATTGCCAATCGACAGAGCGTTGCCTCTCATTTGTCAGAGTAGCCCAAGCGTTAATCTCATTCTGAAGTTCAGCCAAGTGACCGATGCGACGACCGGCAAAACACTGCCTGGACGTGGCACTTAATTCACACTCTGCGACATTGAGCCAACTGCTGTGCTTGGGTATAGACAAAGACAAAGTCAATGCGATTGACAGAAGCTCTGG
The DNA here is from genome assembly GCA_024224665.1 of Chloroflexota bacterium. Classification (GTDB taxonomy): domain Bacteria; phylum Chloroflexota; class Anaerolineae; order J102; family J102; genus PIVW01. The sequence goes on from JAAENG010000392.1 coordinate 380, forward strand.
CGATAGCAGGTTCAAAGGTTGTGTAGAAAGCCGTGCCCTGTAAAACCCTCATATAAAGCGACTGACGCCAGAATACGCAGGTCACACAGCAAGCTCGCAACATGGTGTCGCTACTGGATGAGAATGGCACGGATTTCAGGTGTCTGCTCCGTGACAACGACGGAAAGTACACGCCCTTGTTCGATTCCGTGTTCGCTTCAGAAGGCATGAAAGTTATCCCCTTACCGTACCAGGCGCCCTACGCGAACGCACACGCAGAGCGCTGGGTACGCACCATCCGTGAAGAATGCCTGGACCACATCCTGATCTGGAACGATGCCCATCTCCAGCGTGTTCTCTGTCAGTTCGTGGATTACTACAACAACCGCCGGCCGCAGCAGAGCTTAGATCAGCAATCTCCTGTGGCGCGCACGCCGCCTGTGACCGATGGGCCTTTGGCCTGTCGTCAGGTGCTGGAGGGCATCATCAACGGCTATTACAGAACACCGCCCCGGGCGGCGCTTCAGTCGGTCTGATCTGGTAATTCTGCACGGCGGCATTCGAGCAGGTGCAATTGCGCTCAGGGTCCCCCAAATAACCGCAAAGGCAAGGGCACTTGCAATACCACCATTCTTCTCACTGCGGGTTTGCATAACCACACAATCATTGGGCTGGAAGTGATGTAAAGTGGATGCATTATAATAATCCCTAACGTCAGGGATACTCATAGAATAAAGCAGACACGAGAACCCCATGAGGAGTGTGAAACGGACTATTGGAGAATGTGAAGAACCAGGATGAAGGTTTCAACTTACTTCAGAACTATGGCAAATGGTCCGCTTGGACATCGGGAATCGTCGTATTCGCAATGGGCATGATGCCGATCCTGGCAGGACGCGGCAGGGAGGGTAAAAGCTCTGCCAAGGCAATGTCTATGTTTGGCGCAGGGCTGAAAAGGAGCCGCCGCAGATAGTCGTCATTCATTTGCGAGATGATGCGTACCTGAAAGCGCGTGGCATCTCGGGCGATCTGGTAAGCTTTGTGCGGACCAACTAGAAACGGCGCCGACGCAAAACTCGAAATAACCTGTTGCATTGAACAATGCTGCTGGACCCACCGCACGTATGATTCACTTCCTGCGCCCTCAGGGCAGGCTGCGGCCAGGATGATGGCGCCTCCTTTGCGGGTGACCAGTGCGGCATGGGCTAGGGCTTTTTGCGTCTGGTAGATGTTGATGTCCTTTGGATGCCCGCCGGGAGAGACGATCATCAGATCGAAGCGCTCACGCACCTGTACTTGACAGATCCTCCGAGCGAGGGGGATACCTGCTTGCATAACTGCTTCAGGGTGTCCAGCGAACGCTTTCACCAGCTCTTTTTTGTCGTTGAGAATAGCGTTGAGAGCAAAATGGATGCCGATTAACCTTCCAATTTCTTCGACATCCTCTCGGGCAGGATTGTGCGCGTATTCGCCCAACCTGGCCAATGGCTCCGTCATCATGGCGTGGTTATGATTGATGGTTGTGCGGCCGGCAAGACCAATTGCCACGCTCTTGCTGCCTCCAGAAAATCCCTGAAACTGATGTGGTTCGATGTTCCCCACAGCGATACGCAAGTCGGCATCGGCATACGAACGATTCACCCACACAGGTGTCTGGCGATGCGTGCTTCCCAAGTAAATCAGGTTTCTGACGTCATCGCAATCATGGCTAAACACTTGGCAGCGCCGCAGGACTTCGGCGGGCACTACCTGATCGAACTCATCAGCCGTCATGGGTGGATGCGCCCCTGTCGCAATCCACAACGTCACGCTCGTGTCAGGGATACCCAGAGATCGGAGCTGATCGAGCAGGGGGGGGAGCAGGTCGTGATGGGGTACAGGTCGAGTCTTATCGTTGATGGCTATGGCCGCAGTGCGAACCCCAATAAATTCCGAAAGCGAGATACTTCCTACTGTACTTGTCAACGCCTTTCGCACAACCTCCAGAGGGTGTGCGGCAGCAGGGATATGACGCGGCGAGATAACCTCTGCCTGAATGTCGCCTGGCAGCTGAAAGCGCAACTGACTTATACCATAGGGGAGAGAATAAACGGTCATGTTATCATTTCACTCTCACTGAGCCGCCTGAAATAGCCGGGATTAAGTGGATTATGTCACCCTCCGCCAACACTTGTTCGGGGCCGACTGTCCTACGGTTGACAACAAGCAGGAGACCATGAGAAGGGAATGTGACTTCAAGCTGGTCCAGAACATCCTGAATACGGCTGTCTGAAGGCAATGTAAGAGTAACCGACGAACCCCTGTCGAGTTTTTGGTGCTCTCGAATAGCCGTATGCAGATGCACTATCACGACCATCTTCTCTCCCGCGTTCATCTGTATCCGAGAAGACAAAGTCTTACGATTGCCACAGATGTGTATATTTCAGACCGGTGCCTGTAATGAAGTTAACTACCACATCATCAGGGCGTAACCAGCCCGCCTCCAAGAGATGTACCTGCGCGGCCAGACAAGCTGCCCCTTCGGGTGAGGAGAAAATGCCGGTTGTCGATCCCAGCACATCGGCATAACGCATCATCTCCTCGTCACTGACGGCAATGGCCGTACCTCCACTATCCCGGATCGCTTCCAACATGAGGAAATCGCCAATGGCAGCGGGCACCCGCAGACCGCTGGCAATCGTAGCGGCGTTCTGCCAGACTTCCGCATGTTCACTCCCTTCCTGATATGCCCTGACGATGGGCGCGCATCCGTCACTTTGCACACTGACCATGCGAGGTCGTTGTGGGCCGATGAGACCCATGGCTTCCATTTCGGCAAAAGCCTTCCACATCCCCACCAGTCCCGTGCCCCCACCGGTGGGGTAGATGATCACATCTGGCAGGTTCCAGTCCAACTGCTCGGCCAATTCATAGCCCATGGTCTTCTTTCCCTCTAGCCGGTAAGGTTCCTTGAGTGTGCTGACGTCAAACCAACCATGTGTCTGCACCCCGGCTTTCACCTCCGCCCCACAATCGGTGATCAACCCTTGTATCAGCGTTACCTCCGCCCCCAAGGTGCGGCATTCAACGGCGAAGGCGGGAGGCGTGTCCACAGGCATAAAGACATGGGCGGGCATGCCTACGGCCGCAGCGTAGGCGCTCATGGCGCCGGCCGCGTTGCCAGCGCTAGGTATGGCGATCTCTTTCGCACCCAGTTCGTATGCCCGACTCACGGCCAGGCATAGGCCCCGAGCTTTGAAACTGCCGGTGGGATTACTGGTCTCGTCCTTTATAAAAGTGTTGGGCATAGCCAGACGGTCACCCAAACGGGGTGCGCACAAGAGGGGGGTGCCGCCCTCGCCCAGATTGATGGCAGCAGATCGATCCTGTACGGGTAGTACCTCCCAATAACGCCACAGGCCGGGCGGACGCTGCTGCAATGATTCCCGGGTGAGCGAGCTAGCAGCTTTTTCGAGATCGTAGCGAGCTAGCAAGGGTTTTCCGCAAGCCGGACAAACATTGTGAAGTCGCTGCGGATCATAACGTTCGTGACAGGCGCTACATTCAAGATGTGTGAATGCTGATGCAAATTGTTCGCTCATTGTGCTTGTCCTTGTTCTGCGTCGAGATCGTTGAAAATGGCATCCATTTCTTCTGCGGGGACGTCGAAGACTGCGTTAGTCGGCGACAGCTGTTCGCGCGTCATCCATTCGGGCAGCCGGTCGTCCGCAGCGGTGAGTCCAGCCATACGATTGAACTGCCGTTCCAATCGTACGCTCTCCCGGCCTAAGGTCTCGACGATTCCTTCATTGACGGTCCAGCCATAACGCGTGTTGAGCAGTGCCGGGATGACAGCGGGATCGGCGCCGAAGCCGAAACCTGCAAACGCACAGGCGCCGAGAGAATCGAACCCGGCCGTTCGGAATTGCAGCCCGCGTGAGAGATCAACCTGACCGTTCGGATCCAAATGGTCGATCTCGGCGCGGATAGTCAAGCCGCAGGTGTGATCGGCGCCTTGAGGCGATGTGGCATATGTGACACCAGTACCCTTAAGTGCGCGAGGATCATATGCCGACATCGCCTGGCCTTTGACCACGGGAACCCGTTTGACCCCAAACACCTTGCCTGTCACCGCCGCACCATTGCCCAACACCCGACCAAGTGTAGTGCCTTGTCTGATCTCGTCGACAAGTTCCAGGGCTCGCTCGCCATCTCCATATTCCATCAGCCCGGCTTCTGCAGCGACACCCAAGGCTGCACCGATCTCGATGGTGTCCAGACCCAGATCATTAACCACTGCATTCATATGAGCGATTGCATCCAGATCATCGATGCCGAGATTGGAGCCCATGAGACCAATGGTTTCATACTCCATGGGTGATACCGTGGTCTCCCCATCTTCGGTGACATAGACATTGGAGCTTTGGATGGTACATCCTGCCATGCAGGCGTGCGAGGGATCACACCCCTTTCTCGTTGTCAGATTCTGCCGTAGTTGTTCTGCCGAGATAGTTTCTAATCCAGCAAACTCACCTTCCGAGAAATTACGCGTGGGCAAGGCGCCAAACGCCTGCGCCATTCTGGCCACGGCTATGGTGCCATAGTCACGATAGATGGCGGTCTGCGGATGGCCCATCAAGGCGGTATTATAGGCTTGGCGCGCCTGATTGAAGCCATCTGCGTCCACAATCGGCGGTCTCTCGCCGCCGCTACCATCGATGACAATAGCCTTCAAACCCTTTGAGCCCATGACTGAACCCATACCACCTCTGGCAGCAATGCGGGTGGGCGCGCCATCCTTATCTAGGTTTTGGATACCGGCCGCGTGCATGAGCATTTCGCCGCCAGGACCGATCATGGCGATCGCCACTTTGTTGCCGAAGCGTTCGAGCAAGACAGGTGCACAAGCGCTCACACTGAGGGCCGCCAGCTCATCTGCCGGTTCGAACCGAACTCCTTCGGCACCGAGGTGCAGTAAACTCAGCCTATCTTCATCAGGTTGATCTTCGATGATCAGCGCTTTGATGCCGAGGTGGCTGAGTTGCAGGCCCGTGCGCCCACCGGCGTTGGCCTCCTTGGCGCCGCCGGTCACCGGGCTCTTGGCGCCAATAGAGATACGGTCGCAACTGGAGAGCATATGCCCCACCAGCAAGCCTTGTGCGAAGATCAGTTTGTTATCCGGCCCCAGGGGATCGCAAGTTGGATGCACCTCATCGACGAGGATGCGGGCGAGCAAAGCCCGGCCCCCCAGCTTTTTCCAGCTTTCTGGGACGGGTTCGCGAGTGAAAGTTTGGGTGCGCACGTTGACGCGCCAGACGTAGAAAAAGCTAATCGACATAAGATGTCCTTATTGATGATTGCTTGTTACAGAGCGTTGATCCCGTTTTGTTCCAGATAATCTGCCACCATAACTGGCAACCCGGTTTTGATAGATTCTTGCGCGGCCGCGGCCACGACCACCGACCAGAACCCTTCGTCAACAGTGGCTGTGCGTGTGGGGTTCCCCTCGATATTGTCGATAAAATGGACGTGTTCGAAAAAAGTGGCTCCACCGTGACCACTCTCTTCGATGGGTTTTGGATAGCAAGGCTGGATGATGCGGGAAGGCTTGTCCTCGCCACGCATGATTTCCATGTAGGTGGTCGGACGAAAGGTCGGCAACAAGGTCTCCTCTTCGTAGGCCTTGATACGACCCTCATCACCACATATCGCGATTTCTTCGTAAAATCCCGGTGCAAACATGCACAAATTGAAACTAGCACGCACACTATTGGCATAGTCCACGATGACCAAGGCGCTATCCAGAATGTCAGACCTTCTACCATCATGTTCGAATGCGATGAAATTAACTGCCTGGCTGCCCGTTGCATAAACTTTCTCGGCGCGCGCTTGGGCAAACATGTTCAAGAGGTCAAAATAGTGACAGCATTTCTCCACGAGGGTCCCGCCCGAATACTGGGAGAACTTATTCCATTGGCTTACTTTATCGAGGAAAGGAATACGATGTTCCACGATGCTGACCATGTTGATCTCACCGACGGTCTGGCGAAACAAAGCTTCCTGAATGGCTTCATGATACATCGATTTGTAGCGATACTGCAAGCCAATTTGCAGGACAGCCGGGTAGCTTTTGGCGATTTGCATGATGGCGTATGCATCCTGAATCGTGGTCGCCATCGGCTTTTCCAGCAAGATATGTTTGCCAGACCGCGCTGCGACGCGCAGCACATCCAGGTGGGTATAGTTTGGCGTGGCGATTATCAAGCCATCGACAGCCGGGTCATTGCAGGCAGCCTCCAAAGATGCGTAAACCACCAGTTCTTTTTCCGGCTCAGATTCCTTAAAGGCTGTTTGAGCCATCTCGATACTGCCGGGGTTTGGGTCGAATATGCCGTGAATGGTGGCCCGACCTTCCATCAAGGTAACACGAATGTGCTCGGTCCCGTTAATGCCCGTACCTATCACATTGAAACGGTATTTCGGTTCTACGAGCGCTAAAAAGTGCCTATCTTCTTTGGGAATGTAATTGAAGCGCGACTCCCTGGCCAATAGGCGAGATCTGAACTCTTTTCCATTAGGCATTGCTGTATTCCCCTCTGATCGAGGCGTACGAGGCCTGATGTATCCTTGGAGCCATATGGCAAGTTGCATTACGTACCAACATCATTTTGTTGTCCTATTCCAAGTCGCCATGATTAGCTGACAACCCATTACTCATATAGGGTCTGATCCCAGAAATCGCTGAATTTCTGAATGCCATCACGGGTGTAGGGATGGTCAAAACCGGTCTGATAAACCTCGAGGCCGGCTGTGACAATATCGGCATTGGCTACGGCGGCATCGGCGATCTGACGGGCGTTGCGTACAGCAGCGACGATGATCTCCGACTCGAAATCGTAATTGTCCCGAATGGCAACCACATCTTCGACGAAACCACGGATTTCTTCGGCGTTTGCTTCCTTCCAGCCGATAAAGGGCGAGATGTAGAAGGCGCCCGAGCGCATGGCCTCTAGAGCTTGTACGGCCGAGAACACCAGCGTGCAATTGACCCTGATGTCTTGCTCGGCCAGTACTCTGATCGCCTTGAATGCGGGTTCAACACACTGCAATTTGATCACGAAATTGGGAGAGAGCTCTGCCAGCTTTTGCGCCTCGGCGATCATCTGACCGGTGTCCATGAAATGAGGGTTGACCTCAACTGAAATAGTCTTTTCAGTCCCTTCGATCAGATTGGCGATCTCCTTGATCGTGGTCAAAAAGGGTTTGCCGGTCGATAGAATATGGCGAGGATTGGTTGTAACGCCGTCGATATCGAAGGTGTCAAGCGCATAATCGATCTCGTCGATCTTGGCACTGTCAAGGAAGAATTTCATGAATAGCACTCCGTATTTTAGGATATTTCTTTGTGGCTTAGTTCTCACTGCATTCGCAGAGATAAACTGGCGTTCGCTGATAGGAAAGCCGGATTCAAGTCTTCTAATCAGTAACAAAACAGATGAGATCCCTGCCAGAGTTTAGGTAAGTGATAGTATCGGCAGGTCGAGCAGTTTGGCAAAAGCGTGAAGCGAAGGCACATGATCGCCATAGCACAAGGAAACGTGGTGCTCAAGGCCTTCGCCCAGAATCATGTCCATGACTTCATGCACCGACCGGTCAAAACGCAACGTCCCTGTCGTTCCAGAAAAACTGGGGGGTGCCTGTAATATCTCACCGCTACCCACGACCAATCTATAATCTCTACTGGCCTCGCTCAGCCGTGCCACTGTAACCCGTCCAGGTTTTAGTGGAAATTCCATCAACAGCGGCAACTGGCGGTTGGAGTGGATGGTGGCCTGAATGGGAGTGCTTGGGTCAGCCATGGAGGGGGGAGCCAGACCGCAATGCCAAAGCACTATAGCATCCATTTCTTCATTTACGGAGACGAGATCAGTACCAAACGCGGGCTCACCGCTCAACCACTGCAAAATCATCTGGGTGACAGTGCCGTTGACATCCGCTTCACAGCTGCATGGTGTCATCTCATCGCTCAGTAACGACATGGCGCCACAGGCGGCACAGCCTAGCTTTGTGAAAAACTCGGGCCAGCAGCGGATTGCAAAACTGTCGAGCTTTCTGTTTTCGGCGATAGTACGAAGAGCCACATACGTGCTGAGTGTGCCATCTGTAGCCTGGGTATCCATCTCTTCGAGATTTACAAGACATCTATTGAGCCGATCTCTTACTGCCTGAATGGGTTCTCCTGCAACTGCCCTCACCGATTCAAACAGATCTTGCTCTAAATCAAAATTAACGACGTCGAGCCCGAACCGCTGTTTCAGGCCAGTTGCATCATATAGGCAGGACTCAAAGCCCTGTGGATTCTCTCCGATTCGCCCTACCCTGGCGGAACGAAGCATACGGCGCACCCTGCCAGCCCGAGCATACCTGATAACCTTCTCAATCGCGGTGCCATCATCGGGGCGTGCATACATGTAGCCATATTTGCATTTCGACCTCGTCAGCGCGTGTCCAGCTAAATTTATTCCACAGAGTGAATTGAGTCTCAGGCGACCACCGGTGTGCGGTTCAGGCACTGCCCACAAAAGCAGAGGTACGTCTAGCTCCCTAGCCATAGTCATCACCATGGAACTATCGGCAAAGGTTGCCTGAAGGATCACGAGCAGATCGATCAGTTTATCAGACCAGTCTTCAGTAACCCGCTCAGCACTGGTCTGGTCTAATACTAGAGCGGACGAGCCAATGATGTTGAGACCAGCTGCCTGCAACTGAGTAAAAGCCGTTGCCGCAATCTCGGCGGCAAAAGGCACATCAAAAGTCGATCTTGCAATTGCTACATAAGCGACACGAAGTTCGTTCATGAGAAGGATCAATTTGTCAGTAACTCCAAGTATGAACCGGAGTGCTAAGCACTCAACAGAGCAGGTATAATGGATTCAGATGCACTGAAATGGCTAGACTTGAGTTCATTGCACCCTCGACTCTATCAAATTTGGAATAAGTGCCGAATTATTTTTTCAAGTTGATTTATTAACAGAACTCAACTATAATAAAGAGCCTCATGGTTTGTCAATTCTACTGGCAAGGCTTGGAACACCGTCTGATCAAGGGTTCTGATTTTGCTAACCTGAGTTCGACGATAGTGGCTAGACCTCCAGGATGTCGATTCTGGGCCATACCAGCAAAGTGGTCTTTGGTTGGGCGGTGGCCGGACGTGCCAACACCGACTTAGCCTTACAAGCCTGGACTCGCGCCAAAGCTACTTTTCAGCACTACAATATTGCCTTTCGAGACCTCATCATGCATCACGACCAGGATTCGGTGTACACTAGCTATGCCTGGACAGGGCAACTCCTGCAACGAGATCATGTGCGTCTTTCCTATGCGCTCAATGGCGCCAAAGACAATCCCGAAATGGAGTCCTTCAACGGACACTTCAAGTCTGAGAATCTTTCACTCTTCCTGGAAGTGACTATGCTTGATCAGTTGCAATCCCTGGTCTCTGAACGCATCGACTACTATAACAACGTTCGGCGTCATTCCACGCTCGCTTACCTAGCACCCTTTGACTTCCTTCAACGCCACCAGGGTGATACTATGAGAGCCGAATGGGAAGGGGGAAGAAAAACCAGCTCTTGCACTGACCCCGATCTTATTTCATGACTCTGATGTCTTCTATTCACTTTTAACTACACTCAATCACGATCCTCCTTTTTGGCGGATGTCACAATTATCACAGTACCAAGTGGTGCAACTTTTGCAGTCCAGCTCACTATCCACTCTTTAGTCCTTCACCATATAGGAGGTGCACAGTCAATAATTAAAAACGACCGGCAGAGTGTTTGGGTGCATTCGAAATCCTGATATGACATAGGTTTATCTGTCTAACGTATGTAGTACTTTCAAGAATTTTGAATGCGCAAGAGGCGCCTGTGCGCATTACACCGTTTAGTCCAGTATTTGGGCACTAAATGCAATCTCTTGTTTAACACTCTGCACACAGACATCGATCACTTCAATCTCATTTCAACCGAAGGAGGATTTCTCATGAAAACAAGAAGAACATGGTTACTACTGGCCCTTGTCGTCATTGCCAGTTTGTTACTCGCTGCTTGTGGCGGTAGCGCAACTGAACAACCAGCGGCTGAGGAGCCCGCAGTCGAAGAACCGGCCGAATCTGAAGCGGTGGAAGTACGTATGACATGGTACACGGATGGTAACGAAGATGTGGTCATGCGCGATTTGCTGGATAGTTTCGAGGCCGAGAATCCAGATATCAAGGTGGTAATGGATACCGTAGATTACTCCTCAGGCATTTTGGAAACACTGCCGATTCAACTCGCTGCCGGAGAAGGACCCGATATGGCTCGCGTTACCGACCTGGGTGGCCTTTCCCAGTACTATCTGGACATGACGCCCTATCTTTCGGATCCAGGCTATTGGGAGAAAAATTTCGGTAGTACCCTGCCATGGCTGCGCCAGACCGGTGATACCAGCAGCATCAACGGTTTCCAAACACAGTTGACCATCACCGGCCCCTTTATAAACCGCACCCTCTTCGAGCAAGCCGGTGTGCCCGTACCCTCCGCTAGCTCTGACGAGGTCACCTGGGAAGAATGGGCTGAAGCCGCGAACCAAGTCGCAGAGGCTCTCGAGATCGAAATGCCAATGGCCATGGATCGCAGCGGACATCGTTTTGCTGGCCCCGCCATCAGCCAGGGTGCGCAATACTTCGAGAACGGTTACCCAGCTATCGACGATGAGGGTTTCCGTGATATGGCCGAACTGTTCGTAGATTGGCACCAAGATGGCACCATGCCCATGGATATCTGGGCCGGCGCCACAGGTTATGTCGGCGCCAATGAGGAGTTTGGTAACGCTCAAGTCGTGCTTTACATGTCGGGTAGCTGGCAGGTCGGTCAGTTCACCGACCAGATCGGCGACGCCTTCGATTGGGAGGCCGTTCCCAATCCCTGTGGACCCGGCGCCTGTACGGCCATGCCCGGCGGGGCTGCCCTTGTTGCAGTCGGCGATACCGAGCATCCCGAAGAAGTGACCCGCGTCATGGAATATCTGGCCAGCGAGGATGTGTTAAGCGATTTCTCAGCTCGCACGCTCTTCATCCCCGCCCATCTCGGTCTTTCAGAAAGTGGTGTTCCCTTCGAAACGGATCTGCCTCAAGCCAAGAAATCGTTGGATACTTTCGTCGGTCAGGTCGGCATACTATCGCCCATCGCCATCGACTTGCAGGCCTATCCGTACAACCGCATCATGTTCAATGCCACGCGCGATCGTCTTACCCAGGCCATCGTCGGTGAAATCACCCTCGATGAAGCCATTGCACGCTCTCAAGAAGACATTGACCAGGCCCTTGCTGAAGCAGGTGTCGAGAAACCCAGTGCCGAAGCACCCGCTGCTGAAGAACCGGCCGAGGCAGTAGAATTGCGGATGACATGGTATACGGATGGCAACGAGGATGTGGTCATGCGAGATCTGCTGGACCGTTTTGAGGTTGACAATCCTGGAATAACGGTCATCATGGATACCGTAGATTACTCCTCAGGCATTTTGGAAACACTGCCGATTCAACTCGCTGCCGGAGAAGGCCCCGACATGGCTCGCGTCACCGACCTGGGCGGCCTCTCCCAGTACTACCTGGACATGACGCCCTATCTTTCGGATCCAGGCTATTGGGAGGGAAATTTCGGTAGTACCCTGCCATGGCTGCGCCAGACCGGTGATACCAGCAGCATCAACGGTTTCCAAACACAGTTGACCATCACCGGACCCTTTATCAACCGCACTCTCTTCGAACAAGCCGGTGTGCCTGTGCCCTCCGACAGCTCTGATGAGGTCACTTGGGAAGAATGGGCTGAGGTCGCGAACCAAGTCGCCGAAGCACTCGAAATCGAAATGCCAATGGCCATGGATCGCAGCGGACATCGTTTTGCTGGCCCCGCCATCAGCCAAGGTGCGCAATACTTCGAGAACGGTTACCCAGCTATCGACGATGAGGGTTTCCGTGATATGGCCGAACTGTTCGTAGGTTGGCACCAAGATGGCATCATGCCCATGGACATCTGGGCCGGCGCCACAGGTTATGTCGGCGCCAATGAGGAGTTTGGTAACGCTCAAGTCGTGCTTTACATGTCGGGTAGCTGGCAGGTCGGTCAGTTCACCGA
>JAAENG010000393.1 GCA_024224665.1 Chloroflexota bacterium
GTATTTCTTATCATCGTCTGTGTTCTTGTAGCACTAACAGGGCTTGTTGCCGCACAAAAGGACCCGGTGAGGCCAGAACTGACTGTGCCATTAGTGCCAAAACCTTCTGGTGAGGCTACTGACACTCATGACGATGATTCATCGCGACCGGCGACCATGCAACTCAACCCTGCAGCCTGTGATGGCTCACCCTACAGCGCCACTGACGAAGATTCGCTGAACGGCGCCATTGCTTGTGTGAATGCCGCAGGTACATTCACCATCACCATCGATGCTGATATCACTTTGACAGGCGACACCACAGCCATCGATACTGACGGCGCTGACGAGATCATCATAGATGGCAAAAACAATACGGTGGATGGGGATAGCAAAGGCCTGGTCTTCGCGGTGGAAGGGGGCAGCATAGCTAGTTTCAAAGCCATAACCATTACCAACGGACTAGGTCGCTCGTACGGCGGTGGCATCTTAGTAAGGGGCAATAGTACGGTAGTGACGATTACGGACAGCATAATCTCCCACAACGAAGCCCCCTCTGGTGGAGGCGGCCTCCATGTCGACTATGGAAGCAAGACGGTAGTAGAGAACAGTACAATTTCTCACAACAAGTCCAAATATGGCGGTGGTATATGGGTACATAGCGACGGGGGCGTAGAGTTCACAGATTTAACGATTACGAACAGCACAATCTATAGTAATGTGGCCACCAACATTGGGGGCGGCTTATTAGTCGCGCTCGATGGTACGGTATCGGTAGACAATAGCACCTTTTCTGAGAATAAAGCGCCTTTCGGCGGGGCGATCTTCACACAGGATAGTGGCTCTGAAGTGACGATTACAAATAGCACCATTTCCGCCAACTCGGTCCACCCGAGCCACCCGAGCCTCGTCGGCGGACTGGGTGGCGGCGTCCTCGTCACATCTGACAGCAAGATGATGATAGAGAACAGCACAGTCACAGGCAATATCGCCCATCCGACAGACGGCGGTGACGGCGGTGTAGGCGGCGGCATCTTTGAGGTGGATGCGGAGTTGGCTATTACGAACAGCACAATCTCCGACAACTCGGCTAAAGAAGGGGCAGGAATCTACTGGAAC
>JAAENG010000394.1 GCA_024224665.1 Chloroflexota bacterium
CTGAAGTCCACTGCGGACCAGGGCATCATGGGGATGTTGTCCGCCCTGTCGGGCGGTGCTATCGGCCAAACCACCGTGTTTGCCCTCGGCATCATGCCCTACATTTCGGCATCTATTATCTTTTCGATGCTGACCAAAGTGTCTCCCGCACTGGAAGCTATCTCGAAGGAAGGGGCCGCGGGCCAGAAACGAATCAATCAGTGGACTCGACTGTCTGTGGTGCCTATCGCACTGGTTCAGGCGGTCTTGGTCTTCTCCGGCGTGTTCATGCAGGGCGGAGCCCTCATGGTGGAGCAAGGCATGCGCGAGCATACCGTGGCCATGTTCTTCATCGTGATCACCTCCTTGATCGCGGGATCGATGATCGTCATGTGGATTGGCGAGTTGATCACCGAGTACGGCGCTGGCAACGGTGCGTCCTTGATCATCATGGCGGGTATCATCGCGGTGATGCCCTCCAGCTTCGCATCGATCCGCAGCAACCCGGATTTCTGGCAAATCATCATGTTCCTGTGTGCCACCTGGGCCGTCGTCATCCTGGCGGTAGTGTTCATGCACAAGGGCGCTCGCCGCATCCCGATCCAATATGCACGCTTGACCCGTGGTCGCCGTGTGTATGGGGGACAGCGTCACTACCTGCCGATCAAGGTCAACATGGCCGGCGTGATGCCGATCATCTTTGCCTCCGTTCTTTTCGTGATCCCTGGAGTGATTTTCAAGTGGCTCGAATGGGGTGCAATGGAGAGTATCTTCAACGATCAGACCGGATTCATTTACGTGACGATCTACCTGCTCTTGATCTTCTCCTTCTGCTTCTTCTGGAACCGCTTGATGTTCCAACCCGAAGAGATTGCGAACACCCTGCGTGAGCACGGATCCTTTATCCCCGGCATTCGTCCCGGTCA
>JAAENG010000395.1 GCA_024224665.1 Chloroflexota bacterium
CTACCGGTCTACTGGTCTACTGTTCTGCCGGTCTACTGGTCTATCGGTCTACTGGTCTACTGGTCTACTGGCCTACCGGTCTACTGTTCTACCGGTCTACTGGTCTACTGTTCTACCGGTCTACTGGTCTATCGGTCTACTGGTCTACTGTTCTACCGGTCTACTGGTCTACTGGTCTACCGGTCTACCGGCCTACCGCCCCCACACTCTCAGGATCTTCCATGTCTTCACTTACACATTTGAACGCAGGCGGCGAGGCCAGTATGGTCGATGTTGGAGATAAGATCTCGACACATCGCACTGCTGTAGCGGCCGCACGCATCGTTATGCGCCCGCAGACCCTGGCAGCCATTCGCGCCGGCGATATCAAAAAGGGCGATGTGTTGGGCACAGCCCGTATCGCCGGCATCCTGGCGGCCAAAAAGACCCATGAATTGATCCCGCTCTGCCATCCCCTACTGCTGAGCAAGATCACAATCGAATTTGATTATGTCAAGCAGGGTATCGATATTCGGGCGACCGTACGCTGTCAGGGTCAAACCGGCGTGGAGATGGAAGCACTCACCGCCGCATCGGTGGCAGCCCTGACCATTTACGATATGGCCAAGGCCCTGGAAAAAACCATGTGTATCGAAAATGTGCGACTGCTCTCGAAAGAGGGTGGCAAAAGTGGCGACTTTGTGGCAGAAACGCCCACAACCACATCAGGAGACACGCAGAAATGAGAATTACGATCAAGCTCTTTGCCTCTTTGCGCGAACGATTTAAGACAACTTCTTTCGAACATGATATGCCGGCCGGCGCCAGTGTACAGACTGTGATCGATGCCCTGCGCGCCAGTGTACCCGATGGCGGGGAGTTGGGTAGCCTGCATGTTGCCGTCAACAAACAGTATGTCGATCTCGACACCATGCTCAATGATGGGGATGAGGTGGCCATCTTCCCACCTGTTAGTGGTGGATATGAGGGTAAACGTTTCCTTATCAGCGAGGACGAACTCTCGCTGGATGCCCTGGCCGCTCTGGTGACAGCGCCGGAGCGAGGCGCTATTGTGCTTTTTTCCGGTACAGTGCGCGGCGTCACCGGCGCTCAGGACACCGACTATCTCGAATATGAAGCGTATGTCGACATGGCTGAAAAAGTGCTGACCCAGATCGGAGCTGAAGTGCAGGAACGCTGGCCGCAGGTGCTTGATATCGCCATCGCCCATCGCATGGGTCGCCTGGAGGTCGGGGAATCAAGTGTGATGATTGCCGTGGCCGCCGCCCATCGGCAGGGCGTCTTTGAGGCCGGCGCCTTCGCCATTGAACGACTCAAACAGATCGCCCCGATCTGGAAGAAGGAGGTGGGGCCGGATGGCCAGTATTGGGTCGAGGGGCCGCGGGTGGAGGGGGTCCCTCCTGCGGAGGGGGTCCCTCCATCGATGTAGGTCAACTTGGAAGGTGGCAGAATCTGGACGAGGGAAATCCCGAGCTATGGCACCGAGAGTTGCGGACCGGCCTTGCAGGTCAGACAGCATTTGCTGGAACGCCCTAGCTATGGCATAATTTAGCCTTAAGTTAAGGTACATTAAAGTAAAGCTGTTATTCGGACGGTTTTTGTTCCACGCGATCAATATCGTTCCCGCACTCGGGCTTGCCGATGAATGAGCTAATCATCTTTGCGCTGCTTTTGATTCTGGCGCTGACTTTCGACTTTCTAAATGGTTTCCATGACGCCGCCAATGTCGTAGCGACGATGATAGCGTCGCGGGCGCTGACACCAAGATTAGCGTTGGCGCTGGCGGCCATTGCCAATCTTATCGGCCCGTTACTTTTCGGCACGGCCGTAGCCAAAACCGTTGGCGAAGGCATTGTCGTAGCGGATTCAGTCACGATCACCGTTGTCATGGCCGCGCTGCTCTCGGCCTCGATCTGGAACATCATTACCTGGTGGTATGGTATCCCCTCCAGTTCATCTCATGCTCTGGTGGGCGGCCTGGTAGGTGGGGCGCTTGCCTTTGGCGGCCCGGATATGATCATCTGGCGGGGGGTGGCTTTGGTTTTCGCGGCGCTGTTCCTCTCGCCGATTCTTGGATTTGTGGTAGGGTGGCTCGTTCTCCGCATCACCTTTTTTCTGGCACGCGGGGCCACGCCCAGGGTCAACACTACATTTAATCGCTTACAGCTTGTTACGGCGACCAGTCTGGCGTTATCGCATGGAACCAATGACGCTCAAAAGACAATGGGTATTATTACACTGGGCCTGGTCACATTAGGTATTCAGGAGTCGTTCCATGTTCCCACCTGGGTGATTTTGACCAGCGCATCAGCAATCGGTCTGGGCACTGCCTTGGGTGGTTGGCGGATCATCCACACGCTCGGTGGAAAATTCTTCCGCATCCGCCCCATACACAGCCTCACTTCCCAGTTTGCATCCTCCTCTGTCATTCTGGGCGCGTCACTGCTGGGTGGCCCGGTCAGCACGACTCATGTCGTCAGCTCCTCGATCGTAGGAGTAGGCTCAGCAGAGCGCAGGAGTCAGGTGCGTTGGTATAATCTGACCGACATCGGCGTTGCCTGGCTGGTAACCATTCCTGTGACCTTGTTGTTAAGTGCCATCCTTTACTACGTGCTCCGCATCTTCCTCGGGCCTTAGCGACTTGCGAGAAGACCGTCTGGCTAGATGACCATAATCTGGAACTAAACCCCGCAATCCGAGAGATATATTATGAACTTACCTCGCCGAAAACAAGAAAATCTGTTTATCAGCCTCCTTCGCCAGCAAGCAGAGAAGTTACAAGAAGGGGTTGACGGGCTATGGCTATTCGTCAATGACGGGGATGAAAGTGGGGCCGAGACGGTAGTGCGTACTGAAAAGGAGAGTGACGAAATGAGGCGCGTCCTCATCGATGAACTGCATAAAACCTTTGTGACACCCTTCGACCGCGAGGATATTTTTGAGTTGTCCCTTTATCTTGATGATGTGCTTGATTACGCCTACACGACGGTGCTGGAGATGAAGCTGCTCAAGGTGACTTCCGATCCCTATCTGACCAAAATGGTTATGCGACTACGTGAGGCATCGGACGAATTATTGCTGGCAATGGAACGGATGGCCGACAATCCCATGATTGCGCTCGACCATGCTCGCCGCACCAAACATCGGGAAAATCAAGTCGAGAAGATCTATCGGGAAGCTGTCGCCGAGTTGTTTGATGGGGCAAAGGATGTTCACCATGTGATGGAGATGCTGCGCCTCCGTGAGGTTTACCGCCACGTGAGCAATGCCGCCGATCAGGCGGATCAAGCCGCGAATGTGATTGGCAAGGTGGTCGTTAAGATGACGTAGGGTCGGGTGGTCGGGTGGTCGGGTGGTCGTTTAGTCGGGTGGTCGTTTAGTCGGGTGGTCGCTTGGTCGGGTGGTCGTTTAGTCGGGTGGTCGTGGTACCAGAATGCCTATCCGTCAAGACAGCGCTGTCCCGGTCTACAGGTCTACAGGTTTTCCGGTCTACAGGTCTACAG
>JAAENG010000396.1 GCA_024224665.1 Chloroflexota bacterium
CTCCAAAGCAGTATCCTTTCACGAGGCCGTTGCGGCACTCATAGAAGAAGCGAAGGGGATTCTATGGCACCAGCGCCTAAATCACGCAAATCGTCGCAAATTCTCCGACGCCCACAAGCACGTTGATGGTATTCCCTCCCTCAAGCATCCATACGACTGCCAAGGATGCCCTGTCTGCTTCGAGACAAAACCAAAGCGCACCTCTACAGGCAATGGTAAGATCACCCAAGATATCCACTCTGTAGGTACCGGTCTTAGTGCCGACTGGGGCTTCGTCGTCCAAAAATCCAAGAACAAGACGCGCCTCCGCCAGCTTGAAGGTGAAAACGGTGAACAAGCATTTCTCATTGTTGCTGATCACTTCTCCGGG
This sequence comes from Chloroflexota bacterium, assembly GCA_024224665.1. Classification (GTDB taxonomy): domain Bacteria; phylum Chloroflexota; class Anaerolineae; order J102; family J102; genus PIVW01. The sequence goes on from JAAENG010000396.1 coordinate 371, forward strand.
ATGTTGTATGGTATGGCCGCCGGATCCAAGGCACCACCGCTCTTATGGCTCAACCGCCTCCTCACCGAGCTAACCCCACGTAACGAGAAAGGAAAATATGTGACGATGGACCAAGGCGGCGAAATGGCGAAAAATGGCGAAGTTCGCAAACTTATGGGACGCCACAAGTACGCCATCCGACCCACCGCACCAGGAGCCTCACATCAGAACGCACCAGCCGAACGTCCCATCCAGACCTTTGGCAATGCTATGCGCGCCATGCTTCACGGTGCCGATCTCAAGATGAAATACTGGACATATGCATTCTACCATTTCCTCCGCATCCACAACCTGACCCCGCGAGCAGGTCAGACACAATCTCCGTACGAAAAGGTCACGGGTAAGCGCCCGAACCTGAAGAATCTCCGCACATTCGGTTGTCGTGTATGGGTCCGCCCTCCAGGTCGACGCTCCACACGTCGAGAGAACCACACAATCAAAGGCATCTTCCTAGGCTACACCGTCACCATGTCGCAGATCTACTATCTGGACAACGCCACGACGCGCGTGAAGACCACCATACACGCAACATTCGACGAAGGCATGAATGACCTTGACAAACCTACCCCGAATGCTCGCATTCTCCATCAAGCTCTAGGGCGCCCAATGCCGAAGGGGGAACAAGAACAACGTGCACCCTCCGAACTCAATGTCATTGTTCAGGACTCACCTTTCCTCGTACTCAAGGATGTAACTGTTCCCGTCATATGCGACTGCGATAACCTCGATCTCATCCTCAAGGATTGCGAGCAACGAGAACGCGGCTACCTCTCTGACGTTGAGAAAGGATCTTCCTCCGCGTCCGGTATTCGTAACTGGCGACGCACTCTGGTGGGCGCATACATAGTGCAAGTGAACGACACTGCAGTATACACCTC
>JAAENG010000397.1 GCA_024224665.1 Chloroflexota bacterium
CCTGGGACATCCCCTTCTTCGAATCAGAAGCCACTGACTTCGATTGGAGCATCTTCGCCATGCCCGCGCCTGAAGGCAATGATGAGCACGTCACCTTCCACCTGGACGCCGGTATGGGCATGAACGCCGCCTCCGAGAATAAAGAAGCGGCCAAGCTCTTCCTGGAATGGATGGCCTCCGACGAACTGGCGCAGTTGCTGGCCAACGAATTGCCCGGCTTCTTCCCCATTCATGTCAATGCGCCCGCCGTTGAAAACGAGCACGCAAACACCTTCCTGGGCTTGAATGAGGGCCGAGGTTTGGATGTACGCTGGGCCTGGCCGGTGCTGCTGGATGGCTCGCCTGATGGCTACGCCCTGATGCAGAGCGGCGCCGTCGATATCGTCAATGGCAACGCCACCGCGCAAGAGGCTGCCGACGCCCTGCAAGAGGGCTTGGCCCAGTGGCTCGAAGCCGCCCAGAACTGCGCCCAATAACATTGATACTGGCGATTTCCGCACGCAGGCAGTCGTCACAACAACAACACTCACGAACCTGCGGGGTTCGCACGGATCCCGCAGGTTTGACCGAACCCGCAGGTTTGACCGAACCCCAGGTTCGACCGAACCCCCAGGTTCGACCGAACCCGCAGGTTTGACCGAACCCCCAGGTTCGACCGAACCCCCAGGTTCGACCGAACCCCAGGTTCGACCGAACCCCCAGGTTCGACCGAACCCCCAGGTTCGACCTTACCCCCAGGTTCGACCTTACCGGAGTCAGGGATGAGCATTATCATCGCTAAGACAGACGAAGAAAAACGGCGGCGTACGTGGTTACTTTTTTTGTTGCCCGCTCTGTTCGTCTACATCGCCTTTATGGCCTTTCCTTTAGTCAATTCCATGCGCCTCAGCCTTTACACTGGCAAGGGCCTGTCACCTGATCAATTTGTGGGGTTTGCGAACTATGTCGAGCTATTTTCAAATCCCTTGTGGCGGGATAGATTCTTCAATGCCATTGCTAACACCTTTATCTTTTTTGCCGTCCACATGCTGGTGCAAAATACATTGGGCCTGCTCTTCGCCACCTTACTGGCTTCCCCATTGAAAGGGGGCAGTATTTATCGCACCATCATCTTTGTGCCCGCCACACTGGCCATCGTCGTTACCGGTTTTCTCTGGAGCCTGATCCTCAACCCGCGTTGGGGCGCGGTCAATAAGTTGTTGGAGGCGATCGGTCTGGAAGTGCTGGCCCGACCCTGGCTGGGTGACCCTGCCTTGGCCCTTATCGTCATCTCGCTGGTCTCCTCGTGGCAATGGGTGGGGCTGCCGACGATGATGTTCCTGGCCGGGTTGATGGGCATCCCCGACGAATTGCTAGAGGCTGCACGCATCGACGGTGCATCCGCCTGGCAGTCATTTTGGCGAATCAAGATCCCCCTCCTGCTACCGGTCATTGGCATTGTTTCTGTCCTCACCTTTGTCGGCAATTTCAATGCCTTCGACGTCATCTTTGCCATGGCAGGCTCTCGGGGCGAACCTGGCTACGCCACAGACCTTCTGGGAACGTTTTTCTATCGTACGGCCATTGCCGGTGAACACCCTGTTGCGCAACCGGACATGGGCATTGGCGCCGCGGTGGCCACGCTTACGTTCCTGATTTTGTTTGTTGGCGTTACCTTATGGCTGGTCTCATCTCGCCGCCAGAGCTACGAGCTATAGGAAAGGAGCGACTGTTATGCAACGCTTGAAACTATCGAAAGTCGCCACCTACATCATCCTGACCGCGTGGGCGCTGGTGGTACTATTCCCCTTGTGGACGATGCTGGTCAATTCCATAAAACCCAAACGAGACATCTTCCGCAATCCCTTCAACTTCCCCACCACCTTCAGCTTTGAAGGCTATCAGGCCGCCTGGACCGACGGCCGTTTCGATCTCTATTTCCGCAACAGCATCGTAATCACGGTCATATCACTGGTACTGATCTTATTCCTCGGCTCCCTGGCCGCGTACGCCCTGGCCAATTGGCGATCGCGCTTCGCCACCATCATCTATATCTTTTTCATCGCCGGCCTTATGGTGCCGATCCGTCTCGGAACCATCAACATCTTTCAGATTATTCGCTCGCTCGGACTGGTTGACTCGTTATTCTCACTCCTGCCCGTCTACGTGGCTATGGGCCTGCCTATCGCCACCTTTGTCCTCACTGCCTTCATCCGCGCCATACCAAGCGATCTGACCGACGCCGCCCGCGTCGATGGCGCTTCGGAATGGCGGATCTATTGGTCGCTTATGCTGCCTTTGATCAGACCTGCTCTGGCCACGGTGGCCATCTTCAACCTGATTCCAGTCTGGAATGATCTATGGTTTCCTCTCATCTTCATTCGGGCTGAGGAGAGTCGCACGGTCATGCTCGGTGTGTCCCTCTTATTCGGCCAATATCAGACCGATTGGAACCGTATTCTTAGCGCTCTCTCGCTGTCGGGCATCCCACTATTGATCCTCTATCTGCTCATGTCCAAACAATTCATCAAGGGCCTGACTGCTGGCGCCGTCAAAGGCTAATCCCATCTCTTTTGTTTGCGAGGCGCAAGCCAATGACTACACAAACAACTATCATGACCCCCGAACGAATCGAATCACTCATTACAACCTATGGCGGCGGCTTGTTGCAAGACACACTGCCGTTTTGGATCCCTCGCTGTATTGATGAAACGTACGGCGGATTTGTGTTTGCCTGTGACCGGGACGGTAGCCTGCTCGATACCGACAAGGGCATGTGGCAGCAAGGCCGATTTACGTGGTTGCTGGCGACGTTGTACAATCAGGTCGAGCCGCGGGAGGAGTGGTTGGCGCTGGCTAAACACGGCATCGATTTTCTACGCAGGTATGGCTTCGATAGCGATGGGCGCATGTTCTTCCATGTGACAAGGGAGGGGCGACCCATCCGCAAACGCCGCTACATTTTCACCGAAACCTTTGGGGCAGCGGCTCTTGCCGCCTATGCCCAGGCCAGCGGTGATGCCCAGGCCCTGCAAGAAGCGACAGAGTTATTTGATCTCATCGTTCGCTATCTAACCACCCCTGGCCTGATCCCCCCGAAATTCACTGACGTGCGGCCAGGTAAGGCGCTGGCGATCTCCATGATTATGATCGTCACCTCCCAGATACTGCGCGAGGCAGTACCTGATCCGACCCTGTACAATGAATGGATCGACCGCAGCATCGCCGAAATCGAACGGGATTTTATGAAACCCGAATTCAGGGCAGTACTAGAGACGGTGGGGCCGAACGGCGAATTCTACGACCATTTCGATGGGCGCATGATGAACCCTGGTCATGCTATCGAAGCAGCATGGTTCATTATGCAAGAGGCCAAACACCGTGGCAACGATCCCTCCCTAATTGACCTGGGCGCCACCATCCTCGATTGGATGTGGGAGTGGGGCTGGGATAAAGAATATGGCGGGATTATCTATTTTCGGGACGTGATGGGCAAGCCGGTGCAAGAATATTGGCACGATATGAAATTCTGGTGGCCGCAGAATGAAGCTATCATCGCCACCCTCATGGCCTATCAGCTCACAGGCGACGAGAAATACGCCCGGTGGCATCAGATGATCCATGACTGGACCTACAACCTCATGCCTGATCCCGAATATGGTGAGTGGTTCGGCTATTTCCACCGAGATGGACGCCTATCCTCCACCCTCAAGGGCAATCTTTGGAAAGGTCCTTTTCACATGCCGCGCATGCAATTGGTTTGCTGGCAGATCTTGGAGGAGATGAAGGCCGCCCGGTAAACCAGTAAATCGGTAAACCAGTAAACCAGGCCAATTCCGGCAGGCGACGTTTGTCCCGGTCTACCGGTCTCCCGGTCTCCCGGTCTACCGCTCTCCCGGGCTCCCGGTCTACTGATCTACTGATCTACCGGTCTCCCGGTCTCCCGGTTTTCATAACCCTATGGTTGGCTTTCTTATCTTCGATGGCTTGCTCATAGACAGCTAATACTTTTTCGGTCTGAACTATGATATCGAAACTGTTAGCTTTCTGTATAGCTTCCTGCTGGAGGCGATGATACAGGACCTCGTCATTCAATACATCCAATGTTGCTTGTGCTAACTCAGCACTGTCATTTTGGGTGAGTAAGCCCTGAACATCATGCTCGATTTCATCGCTGGTGCCGGTCGCTGCGACGGCAACGATCGGTATGCCGGCAGCCATCGCCTCCATTGTAACAAGGCCCTGTGTTTCTGTAACCGAGGCAAAGCAAAACAGATCTGAGGCTTTGAGATAAATGGGGACATCCTCGAACGGCACAGTGCCCATAAAGTTGACCCTATCAGAGATGCCTTGGTCTTTGGCGAAGGACTCGAGATCCGAACGCTGTGCTCCATCTCCAAGCAGCACCAGGCGTACATCTGGCCGCTGTTTTATGACCTCTGCTACGGCTTGCAGCAAGGTGAGCCAGTTTTTCTCTTTGGCCAACCGCCCAACCGAGATCAGTACGGTATCATCGATCCAACCCTGTTTCCTGCGCATAGCCTCGCCGTCGGCCTCGCGGTAGGGTGAGAGATCGATGCCGGTGGGGATGGTGGTCACACGTTGGTTGTAGCCCGCTTCGGCCAGCATGTCGCGGATGCTATCGCTGGGCGTGATGATGTGTTGGCAGCGTTCCATATAACGTGTGACTTCGCGGGTAATGATTTCCTTGACCCAGTTTTGGCTGAAGGGCAGGTAATGGCTGTATTCGTCGTAACGGGTGTGAAAGGTGAAGACCAACGGCAGATCATAGTCCTTGGCCTTTTGTGCGGCGGCATCCCCGAGATTAGATGGGTGGTTGCTGTGGATGACGTCGACCTTGAGCGAGGGAAAGAGTGTGTTGATGAAATGCGAGACCGGTATCGCCGCTGAATAGTCGACTGTGGGGATCTTGAACGCCGGAAAACGAAAAATGAAGGCTTCTTCATCTTCGTAGTGACGTGCATCCTGTGCAAAGATGAAGACATCATGTCCGAGGCTGGTGAGCGCGTCTCGAAAGCTGCTGACCGATTTGACGACGCCATTGACATTTGGCTTATAGGTGTTGGTAAAGTGGGCGATATGCATGCGCTGTCCTGTTTTTGTGGTACTGAGTGCCGGGTAGAGGTCGATCAATTCCATCATACCAAAGATCGCCGAGGAAATGTAGTTGCAGCAAAGTAATCGTTGGAATACCTTCAGAAGTAATACCTATGAGCGGTTTGATCTGTTAGCGATGCTGGCAACAAAGGTGGACGCCAAGACCGAGCCCTTTTAATAAAGACCGATTCATCGCGGGAACGACTGGACTCGAAAACACACGCGTGTATAGAGACTACAACTATGTTCGCTCTGTATCACACACGACTTCTTGTGCTGGTCTAGTGACCAACCACAGAAACAACTAGAACCAGGAATGTTGAAGAGTTTAGAGACCGGCAAGCAGGCTATTTGTCTATCGACGCGGGTTGACGTAGACTGGTGAATTCATGTGGGACCCCAAGGCATCGTCCACCGTATACTTCGCTACCGCGTCTAGACGTCCACCGTCTCGCAATCGTTGTACGACGACACGTCATTGGCCAGTTCTTATCGTTGGCCCACGGTACCAACGTTCGCAGTTCTCTGTGATTAACATACTGTTTCAGCTTACACTCGACTTTAGTAGGGAGATTACACATGCAATATCGTCGCTTGATTGTCGGACTCATTGTCGTCGTCGGCCTGATCCTCAGCGGACGTGCCTATTTACAGGCGGCAGAGAGTACAGCTGAACAAGAACTGATAGAGGCGTGGCACAACGTACAGGATTCCGGAGCGTACAGTTTTGACGCGCAGATCAAAAACTCGCTCGTTCCGCAGGCATCGCTGATCAACGCGGGACGCGAGAGCAAGATCACGCAGATGCATATGACGGGCGCCGTCAATGTGCCCGCCGAGAGCATGCAGTTGGAATTGCGCACTAATGGCGGCAGCATCTTGGCGCCGGAAACGGGATTGGAGATCAAGGTCGAAGGCGATCACGTCTACAGGCGCATTGGCCCCGGAGCTTGGGAAGAGATCGAGAACTTCACCGGGGTCTTTGCGCCGGGCGGTGACTTCACCGGTTATCTGCAGGCGGCGGATAATGTCGAGCGCTTTGGTCCCGAAGTGCGCAGCACGGTCGCGGGCGACATTTTGGTCAGGCGCTATGTGTTTGACATTTCGGGTCGTCAGCTTGCCATCAACCTGCGTGGCCAAATGCAGGAGCAAGCGATCAACCAGGGATTGCCGTCCAGCATCGTGCTGGAGCTGCCCAAGGTCTACGTCGATATGACAGGGCGCGGTGAACTCTGGGTCGGCGCCAACGGACTTCCATTACGCCAACAGATGACATTGAACTTCCCCGAACGCGAGGATAACTATCTCCCCACGACCGACATCCAGGCTGATTTCTTCGATTTTGCGCCGCTGCCCGCCCTGGGCTTCCTGGATCGAGCCGGAGGGACGCTTACCTCAGGTCTGATGGCGGCAACAGAATCCAGAAGCGTTTTCACCCTGCTAATCGTGCTCCTGGGCGCCCTGTTTGCAACGGTGCTGGTGCTCCACCGGCGGGCCAGAGTGGTTTATGCCGGGGTGGCTATCACGGTCATTTTGTCTATGGTTGCTACACCTCTGCTCACCAATAACCGCGTGCTGGCATTCAGCGTCACGCAGGCTAAGCGCCAGTCAGAGAGCAAGGCCAAGCAAGCAGAAGCGGAAATGCAGACTGAAATGCAACAGCAGCTCAAAGAGCCGACCGTTGATCCGCACACGGATCCGTTAGCAACTGCGCAGACACTCGCAACCGCGCAGGACACCATAGCCAGGCCAAAGTACTTCGACGAATCGTGCAGTAGCGACCCGTACGGAGATCTGGACGGCGACGGCTTGACAAACCTGCAAGAGTGTCTATTGGGCACGCTGCCCACAAGCCCGGACACGGACTCGGACCTGGTCAGCGATAACCTTGAAGTGCGCGGTTTTCAAGCTAACGACGCAAACGGCAATCCAGTTACCTGGTATACCGACCCGTTGAACCCGGATACAAATCGTGACGGTTTGGACGATGGCACTGAATGGAACCTTTACACCCAGCTCGCCTCTTCTCCGCAAGACACCGATAGCAACGGTGTTCCGGATCTCTGGGACATCGACAACGACGGCGATGGAGTGCCGGATGAATATGATGTCTCACCCTACTCCAGCTCGCA
>JAAENG010000398.1 GCA_024224665.1 Chloroflexota bacterium
ACCTGCTACCTGCTACCTGCTACCTGCGACCTGCGACCTGCGACCTGCTACCTGCTACCTGCTACCTGCTACCTGCTACCTGCGACCTGCTACCTGCTACCTGCGGTTTTCATGCAAGCGGTGGAAGACATACTCCTCAACCGGCTCTCCTCCGATCAGATGTTCCTCGATGATTCGATCCAGGACCACATCATCAACACTGTGGTACCAAATGCCCTCTGGGTACACGACCAGTAAAGGTCCCCCATAGCACACACCCAGGCAAGCGGTAATCCCGCGCTTCACGCGCAGGGGATTGTCATACTTTCCTAACTCACCCAATTTGGCTGACAAGGATTGGTACAACTGCCGGCTCTTACCTTCTGAATCACAATATTGGCCTACACAGACAAAGAGGTGATGGGCGTAAGGGACTTGTGGGGGAGCATCATCTTTCTTCATAATCAATCGGGTATCGGGTGTGGTAATTTCGAGGATTCGGCGTCATGACGCCGGCACGGGACTATAAAGCAGGCAGATCAGGTTGTCAAGAGTTGATCAGAGCTGTACAGCAACGGCTTGTGTTTGCCCCAGCTGTGCACACCGTAATGATTGCCATGATACTGGAGGGGGATACTGCATCACTCATCTGGCTCTCAATTTGAGTGGAAGCGTCGTTGCTGTAGCGTCTGGCAATAACTGCAATACTGGTCAAGTTATTGTCATTCAGTGTATACTTACTGGTTCAATCGGAAGTTCACAGACCTGACTATTGCCTTACTCTATACGGTTTGGCGAGATCTGTCCTTGAACGACTTCTAGTATCATGCCAAACTCCACTTAATGAACCTGTATTGATAGATCTCTGATATTCAATGATTATAATCGTTGAAAGCATGGTCATTGTAAGAAACTTTTGGTATACTGTTATCAGAGTAACTGACTCAGATGTAGCCTGCCTGATAACGGAGGAAACGCGTGAACGCAAATTGGTCCCGAAATCTCATATTTGTCTTTCTGATGATACTGATGGCCGCGTTCGCCCTAATTTTCAGCATCTTCCCATCCGGCGACGAGAAACCGCAGGATATGGATATAACCGCAGTGGCGGAAGCAGTTCGGCTCCGCAATGTCGAGTCGATTAGCGCAATCGATAACGAACTGCTGGTAACAATGCACAACGGCGAGACCTTCCAAGCTCGAAAAGATGACGATATCAGCTTGCTGGCCACGCTGCAATCTCATGACGTCGGCGATGAAGACATCATGAGGGTACAGATTAATGTCAAATCACCAAGTCAGGCCAGTAACTGGCTGGCACTGTTAAGTAGCATCGCTCCCCTGATCTTTGTGGGTGCACTGCCGTTCTTCTTCTTGGCCTGGCTGATAACGGAGAAAATGCGTGAACGCAAATTGGTCCCGAAATAACATATTTGTCTATCTGCTGATTTTGGTGGCTGCCGCCGCCCTCTTCCTCAGCATCTTCCCGTCCGGAGATGAAAAACCCCTGAACATGGATATGACCGCAGTTGCGGATGCAGTCGAGCATAGGAATGTCGAGTCGATTGCCATCAGCGGCAACGAACTGCTTGTTACGATGAACAACGGCGAAACTTTCCAGGCACGGAAAGATGCCGATATAAGCTTATTGGCCACGCTGCAATCGCTCGGTGTCACCCCTGAACGCCTTAAGAGCGTGCAGATATTCATAGAACCGCCCAGCCAGGCCGGCAACTGGCTGGCGTTGTTGAGCAGCATCGGTCCCCTGATCTTCATTGGGGCATTGCTGTTTTTTCTCATGCGTCAGGCTCAAGGCTCTAATAGTCAGGCCATGAGCTTTGGGAAGAGCAAGGCCAAGATGATGGATAGCGATAAGCCTACTGTCACGTTTGACGATGTCGCCGGTTGCGACGAGGCCAAACAAGAATTGTCTGAGGTGGTGGAGTTTTTACAAGAGCCCCAGAAATTCGCATCTTTAGGAGCGCGTATCCCTAAAGGTGTGCTCATGGTGGGCCATCCCGGTACCGGCAAAACGCTTATGGCCAAAGCCGTTGCCGGTGAGGCAGCCGTGCCCTTCTTCTCGATCTCTGGTTCAGAGTTTGTCGAGATGTTTGTTGGCGTAGGCGCCAGCCGTGTGCGCGATCTGTTTGAGCAGGCCAAGCGTAATAGCCCTTGTATTGTTTTTATCGATGAGATCGACGCTGTGGGGCGCCATCGAGGTTCAGGCCTGGGTGGCAGCCACGACGAACGAGAGCAGACGCTTAATCAGATTTTGGTAGAGATGGATGGTTTCGATACCGATACGGGTGTGATCATCATCGCTGCCACCAACCGCCCCGACATCCTCGATCCTGCCCTGCTGCGCCCCGGCCGTTTCGACCGCCGAGTCGTACTCGACCGGCCCGACGTGCGTGGCCGCCGGGCGATCCTGGGCATTCATGTTAAGGGAAAACCGCTGGCCGCCAATATCGATCTAGATGTCCTGGCCCGAGCCACACCCGGTTTTGTCGGCGCAGATCTGGAAAATCTGGTCAACGAAGCAGCTATTCTTGCCGCCAGACGCAACAAGCGCTCGATTTCGATGCATGAGTTTGAAGAAGCTATCGAACGTGTGGCTTTGGGCGGCCCTGAACGCAAGAGCCGGGTGATGAGTGAAGTGCAAAGGCGCCTTACCGCTTATCATGAAGCAGGTCATGCTGTGGTCGCCAAGATCCTCGATCCTGAGAACCCTATTCAGAAAGTGACGATCATTCCCCGTGGCCAGGCAGCCGGTTATGCATGGCAAGTGCCCCAGGAAGAACGCACATTGCATCGTAAAGAGGATTTCATGGCCCGCATTTCGGTTGCATTGGGTGGGCGAATCGCCGAAGAACTCACCTTCGGCGATATCTCCAGCGGCGCCAGTTCGGATCTCGAACAGGTCACAAGTATCGCAAGAGCAATGGTCACACGCTACGGCATGAGTGAAAAACTCGGTCCCATGGTTTTTGGGAAAAAGGATGAAATGGTCTTCCTGGGCCGTGAGATAAGCGAGCAGCGCGATTACAGTGAAGAAGTCGCAGAAGAGATCGACAGGGAAGTCAGGCGTATTGTCGATGAAGGCTATCGACAATCTCGTCAGGTTTTGCAAACCCATGGTGAGATGTTGGAATTGGTCGCACAAACATTACTGGATCGAGAATCACTGACGGCTGCGGAGTTCAGAGCGTTGTTCGAGGATGGCGAACTACCACCGCTCGATATACCACCTGCTGCCCCGCCACCGACAACGCCCTCACATGATACTGATCCAGACCTTCATCCTTCCGCAGAAAAGGGTCCGGCAACACCGCCCGCTCCAGCACCGGCCTAAACCTGATATCTACCAAACAACACCATGGCTCAACAGGATCTCATGTGGTCCTAGAAAAATACGTGGTGCGTGTTGCGTGGTGCTGTGCTAACGAAACAGGCTTTTTTGGTAGGAGTTGTACAGATTCCGAAAGAGCCAGCCTCCCGCCTGCAGATCATGCTGGCCGGGAGGCTTTTCTTTGCGCAGTGGCTGCAAATGAATCAGTCAACTTGACATCGTTTTCGATGACAGCCTATACTGCAAACGTAAACTAGACAACAAAAATTGCAGCTTTTTTCATCGCTGATTGCGATGGACGGGGGAAGTCCGGTGATCGAAGTTCATTCGAGATTCCGACGCTGTCCCGCAACTGTAAGGGCTTACTGAGCACTGCGTTTGTTGAGTGCCACACCACAGAGTCCAAAGCCAGAGCACCCGAAGCTGCAACGACAGCGGCAACCTGCGCGGACAGGGACCGGTCTCTTGCAAAAGACGCACTAGACCCTTGTTCATGCGAACGAGGTTTTTTTATGCCCATTTTTCACTGCGAGAGATCCACAGCCCTGTCTATCGATTCAACTGAAAGCGTTCTAGTATCAGATGCAACAGAAAACAAAGCGACTGTCAAGCGAGCGCGCACTGAACGAGCGCGCACTGAACGAGCGCGCACTGAACGAGCGCGCACTGAACGAGCGCGCACTAAACGAGCGCGCACTAAACGAGCGCGCACTAAACGAGCGCGCACTAAAAAGGGTCTTGTGATTGTGCACACAGGTGACGGCAAAGGCAAGAGCACAGCGGCGATCGGGATCATGACGCGTGCCTGGGGCCGGGGAATGAAGGTCGGGGTCATCCAGTTCCTCAAGAACGAAAACGCCAGTTTTGGCGAGACCAAAGCCGCGCAGCGCATGGGTATCGACTGGCTATCTATTGGAGATGGCTTTACCTGGACCAGCCATGATCTAGATGAAACAGAAGCACGGGTCCACCATGGCTGGGATATTGCCAAAGAGGGCATTACATCCGGCCAATATGACATTATGATCCTGGATGAATTCACCTATCCACTGCATTTCGGCTGGTTGGATACAGCGGAAGTGTTGGATTGGCTGGCAGACAATAAACCTCACATGCTACATGTGGTGATCACAGGCCGTTATGCACCGCAAGAACTGATCGACTACGCCGACCTCGTCACAGAGATGCATGAAATCAAACATCCTTTTCACAATCAAGGGATCAAAGCCCAACCTGGTATCGAATTCTAACGAAGCTACGTCTCAAACTGGCAAGAAATAGTCATCATGACGCTACAAACACTTATCTCACAAATCGGCGACTTGGATGCCAAGGCCATGGATGCGGCCACTCGACGGCATGACATGCTCACCAAGCCTCAAGGCAGCCTGGGCCGATTGGAATCCCTTTCAATTCAACTGGCGGGCATCACGGGCACAGCCACCCCCCAGATGCAACATAAAGTCGTGCTAACTATGGCTGCAGACCATGGCGTCGTAGCGGAGGGTGTGAGTGCCTTTCCCCAAGCTGTAACGGCGCAGATGGTTCTCAATTTTTTACATCAAGGCGCGGCGATTAACGTGCTTGCAGAGCATGTCGGCGCCCGGGTCGTTGTGGTCGATATGGGCGTGGCCTCTGATATCCCTGCAGCAACCTGGTTTAGTCGTCAATAAAATGGCCTACGGCACTGATAACCTCGCCCAAGGTCCAGCCATGTCTCTGGAGACAGCGGAACGTGCACTATTGGCGGGCGCTGCCATTGTGGAGCAAGAAATTGAAAATGGCCTGGATATCTTGGGAACGGGTGAGATGGGAATCGGTAACACGACTCCTTCTGCCGCCATTGCAGCTGTGTTAACCGGACAAGATCCTGCCGACATCGTGGGACGAGGCACGGGGCTCGACGAAGCCGGCGTAAGCCACAAGGCAGACATCGTGGCAAGAGCCCTGCAGATCAACCGACCCGATCGGAATAAGGCGCTGGATGTGCTGGCCAAAGTCGGCGGGTTTGAGATCGCCGGCCTTACGGGGGCGATCCTGGCCGCCGCTGCCCATGGCAAACCGGTCATGATCGATGGCTTTATCTCGACGGCCGCCGCCATGATCGCTGTGGGCTTAGCGCCAAAGCTGCAGCCGTATCTGATCAGCGCTCACCACTCGCAGGAACGTGGACACGGCGTCATGCTGGATTGGCTGAATCTGGTACCGCTACTGGATCTGCATATGCGCCTGGGTGAAGGCGCCGGCGCTGCCTTGGGCATGTCGATGGCGGATGCAGCCTGCAAAGTCCTGCAAAATATGGCGACCTTCGCCGAAGCTGCTGTCTCTGGTAAAGAAGCATGAAGCAGGCTGTTGCTGCCGTAGCAGGCGCATTCCAATTCCTGACGCTTGCACCACCACTGATCCGCCGTCCCTTCACCATGGGCGAATTGGGCAGGTCGGTTGGCTACTATCCCCTGGTGGGGGCAGTGCTGGGATTGATACTGGCAGCACTGAGTTGGGGATTGGGCTTTTTCTTCTCTCCCCTGCTGGTGGCAGCATTGGTTCTGGCGAGTTGGATCGGTCTGACCGGCGCCTTGCATTTCGATGGTTTTCTTGATACCTGTGATGGCCTATTCGGGGGACGCACGCCCGAAAAGCGCATGGAGATCATGCGGGATCACCGTGTGGGCGCGTATGCTGTGGCCGGAGGCGGCGCCCTATTGCTCATCAAATTCAGTACTTTGGCTGGTTCGATAGATCTCGTTCCGGCCTTGATTCTGGCTCCGACCCTGGGGCGATGGGCGATGAGCATGGCTATCGTACTCTTCCCCTATGGCCGAGAAGCAGGGCTGGGGCGAGCGATGAAAGATCAAGCAGGCCAACGCGACCTGATCTTAGCTACAGCGATTACTGCTCTCGTGGCGCTACTTTCTGGCCATGTGTTGAGCGCGATCGCCTGGTTAGCAGCGATCCTAGTGTTGTTCGTTGTCGCCCGATTCACCCTTGGCCGCATTCCCGGCTTGACCGGTGATATCTATGGCACGCTCTGTGAACTGACGGAAGTGGCAGTGCTGCTCGTGTTCGCCGCAAGCTGGCCAATGTAATTATGCTCGTTAGAAACCACCAAGATTGATGCATTGACCAGGGATCTTCGCACATGTTGAGCTGTAAAGTAATTGAGGAACAGGTAGACAAGTAGACAAGGAACAAGTAGACAAGGGAGTTTGGCATCCGCTACGTCGACTATGTGGTTTACATATCTACTTATCTACTTACCCGCAACGTACTTCGGAAATTCACACAAGATCTCACCAATTGGATTGATTGATGGAACAACTTACCCTGGTTCTTGGCGGCGCACGAAGTGGCAAGAGTACCTTTGCCGAGCAATTGGCCCGTGATACAAGTAGGAATAGCGTGCTATACGTGGCGACCGCCCAAGCTTTAGACAATGAGATGGCTGAACGGATCGAAAAACACCGTCGAAGTCGCCCGCCCGCCTGGCGCACCGCTGAAGTGCCGACGGCCGTGGGTGAATGGTTAAAGGCTGACCGTGTGGCAGAACGTGTGATCTTGTTGGATTGCCTTACCCTACTCATTTCAAATATCGCTACGATCGATGAGGCACTTGAATCTGAAGTGATCGAGGCTAGGGTCGTGGCCGAGGTTCAAGAGCTGATCGAGGCCGCCCGGCAATTGCGCTGCACATTGATTGTGGTATCCAATGAAGTCGGCATGGGACTCGTCCCTCCTTACCCTCTGGGACGTGTGTATCGTGATGTGCTGGGCCGGGCCAACCAGATGCTCGCCGCTGCCGCCGATGAGGTCTACCTGCTGGTAGCGGGAATCCCCATGGCGGTGAAAGGAGGATAGGCCCGAAACCTATGCAGGTCTGGCCCGCCTTGGGTTGACAAGGTCGTTGACAAGGTCATCGATAGATTGACTTACATTTGACAGCGACTAAATCTCCACCCTATACTGCCGTAGTAAACTTCATACCGAACGATTGCAGCTGAGGACTGAGAATACAATAGCTTGCAGACGTCTAACGTCATTTCGTTATGCGATTCAGTAAGCTATTATGTCGAAAGTCCTACCTCATTGCCTTTGGCGATGACCGGGGAAAGTCCGGTGGTCGATTGATCGAGATTCCGGCGCTGTCCCGCAACTGTGACGGCTCATGGGGCACGTACCCATGGCCTAAGCCAGAAAACCTGGAGCTGTAATAACATCGGAAGCCTGCGTGGACAGGGGCCGGTCTTGCTAAAAGCACTAGACCTTGTCCATAGCGACAAGGTTTTTTTATGGTAAAACAACACAGATTTCAACTGACAGTTTACATACTTTTAATACTCTTCCTGACGACTGATGTTGGCAATGCTCTGGCTACCAGCCCGCGGGGTAGTTTCTGGGAACGCCAACAAGCTGTTGCCGACGCTCTAATCTGGCTCAAAACACTGCAGAAATCGGATGGCCATATTGGCGGGTTAGGGACATCCTGTGAAGCAGCCTGGGTGGTGGCGGTGGCAGGTGAAAATCCGGCAGGACCTGTCTGGACATCTGCTGGTACCAGCTTGCTCGCTGCCTGTGAAGCAGATGTGCCCACCTATTTGGCCAGGCGTGATGCCGGACGCATGGGCAAGGTTCTGCAAGCGGTTGCCGCGACAGAGGCTGATCCCAGGGCGTTCGGCGGGCTCGACCTCATTAGCGAACTAGAGAACAAATACGATGCTGAGACTGGATTCTATCATTCGGGTAGTCTGTTTCGGCATGTTCTGGCCATGATGGCTCTTCATGAAGCGGGGCGTAGCATACCTCAGGCAGCGACAGATGCTATGCTGCAACAGCAGCGACCGGATGGGGGCTGGAGCTGGGTGATCGATCCCGATCTTAGTGATGGCTTCGCCACTATCGCCGATGTCGATACCAGCGGGCGCGTGCTTCAGGCTCTGCATGCCATGGGGTTATCGCCGAACCACCCCGCTTTTGTGTCGGCAGTCGCTTATCTCATCGACAACCAAAACAGCGACGCCGGTTGGGGCGATGATGACATCAGCAATAGTGACTCCACGGCCCTGGCTATCGAAGGGCTGCTCGTTGCCGGTTGGGACCCGGAGTCTGCCAAATTCGAGAAGAATGGTACGAATCCCGTGACCACGCTGCTGAGTTTTCAGGAGGCAAGTGGCGCCTTTGTCTTCAAGCACGAACTGCCAGAAAGCCGCATGTTGGCGACCACCGATTCTATCCCCGCCCTTTCACATCCTTACCCCGCCGATATGGCGACGCCTCTACGATTCTATTTGCCGGCGATCCTCTCTCCCTGATATCTCATTATATTATCTTCCCCAGGAGCTTACTTATGCGATCTCGCCGTAACGTCTTTATCATTTTACTCGTGTTGTTATCGATTCTGCTGGCTTCAACAGCCTATGCCCAGGGCAATGGCACCAAACAGGTTGCGTTGGTCATCAGCTATTCTGATGGCACAACCTATACCGAGATTGTAACCGTCCCCAGCGATGCTAGCACAACGGTTGTGCTCGAAAGTGCTGATGTCCCCGTGGGTATGTTCGATGCGGGTTGGGGTCCTGCTGTCTGCAATATCAACAATGATGGTTGTCCCACTGACGACTGTTTCTGCAATCCTGAGATGTACTGGGCCTATTTCAATCTTAAGGGTGATACCTGGGAGAGTTCTGCGGTCGGCGTGGGCAATCACACCCCGGCTGATCGGGCCGTAGAAGGATTTGCCTGGTCGGGATTCGATCAAGATTTCAATCCCACTGTCGAACCTCCTGTCAAGACCTTCGACGAGATCGAAGCAGAACTGAGCCCGCCTCCAGCCGAAATTCCTGAACCTGCCACTCTCATTCTTCTGGGCAGTGGTTTGGCCGGACTCGCCGCCTACGCTCGCCGCCGCAGAGCTGCTTAAGAACAGGTAACCTTACTACGACTCGCAGACCATGTTACGATCAATGACCCGCCACCTTCGCTTCCTAATCCTTGGCATAATACTAGCCCTGCTCATCGGCTTCGGCGCCAGCCAGGCCGATGAGCCAAATCGCGCCGGGGTCGTCATCACATATAGTGATGGAAATACTTCGTCCTATTGTGTCGAGTTCACCGAAGAGAGTATCACCGGTTCAGAACTGCTGCGGGGCACGGACCTAGATGTATTCATCGATCCTGTCGGTGGAACAGGCGAAGCGGTCTGCAAGATCAGCGCGGGTACCCGCAGTGATGGTTGCGACATCCCATTGGATGACTGCTTCTGTAAGTGTCAAGGAGTCGACTGTGAGTATTGGGCCTATTACCATCTCACAGAAAATGCCTGGGAATATTCACAAGCGGGCGCTGGTAGCTACCAGCTAAGTGACGGTATGGTTGACGGTTGGGTATGGACAACCGGCACTTGGAATCCGGGAAATAGTACTGCGGATATCGAACCACCTTTGACGACCTTTGATGAAATCTGTATCCCGTATACGGCAACCCCTACTGCGACGCCTACCGTTACCGGAACACCTACAGTAACCCCGACTGGTACGGTAACACCAACTGCCACAATCACTCCCACGCCTACGGCTACAACAACAGCCTCGGTGACACCCACACCAACCGCCCAACCGTCGCTATCTATCGATTATGGTCTGGATCCAGACCAGATTGCCAGCGGTGATTGTTCAACACTGAAGTGGAATGTAATCGGAGCCGATAGTGTCTTTCTGATAAAAGGTGATAGCGCGGAGCAGAAGGTCTCTTTGGACTCGGCCATGAGGGTGTGCCCGACGCAAACCACCCTTTACCGCCTGCGGATTCAGCGTGGCACAGAAGAGCAAAACCTTACGCAGACGCTGACGGTTTCGGCCCAAACACCAACACCCCTCCCGGTGCAGCCCAGCCCGACCTCAGCGGTACCTCCCACTCCTATTTTTACACCCCTGCCCCCAAGCCCTACACCGATCGTCGTTCAGCCTACGCCGACCCAACAGCTTCGACCTACCGCTACACCTAGCCCCACCCTCATCGTCATCGCCGCGACGCCGACTCCTGTGGCCGTCGTCGTCGCCGCCGAAGTTGCCGAGGATTCATTGGAGGCAGGCGATGGTCAGGTCGCGCAACCGGTGCGCGTGCTAACACCGGCGCCGACACCCAGCAACAGCAGCACCGATCCGAATCGTTTTTTGACATACGGCGGATTCGCCCTGATTTTGGCTGCTTTGGCAGGTATCGGTCTGTGGGCTCTCTACCGGCAAAGTGGAGGCTAAGTGATGTCAGCGGGCTATCATCCTATCACCTGGATTTTGTGGCTGGCATGTGGCGCCAGCATCGCCCTGCTTACGCGCAATCCCCTTTATCTGTTGATATTGTTGCTTGCGGGGGTGTTTGTGTACGCCACCCTGGCGCGGCGCCAACCCGCACATGGTATTGCCACTGTGACACGCAGCCGCACAGGTGTTTGGGCGCCTGTCATCAAGCTGGCTCTGGCGCTCTGGATTTTTACTATTCTTTACAATGCCTTGACCGTGCATCTGGGCAAGTACGTTCTCTTCACATTACCTCGAGCCTGGCCCATGATTGGCGGGCCCATCACCTTGGAAGCGATGGCTTATGGGTTTGTGGTAGGGCTGGGATTTGTCGCCCTCATATTGGTGTTCAGCGCCTTCAACAGCGCAGTGGGACCTCACACGTTATTGCGACTTGTCCCCGGTTTTGCCCATCAGGCAGGTGTGGCCCTTACCATTGCTATTTCGTTTATTCCTCAGACGCTGATCGCCTGGCAGGATATCCGGGAGGCACAGCGATTGCGAGGCTATAAAGTACGCGGCCTGCGTGACTTGCAACCTCTGTTCGTAGCCTTACTTGGCATTGGGCTCGATCGGGCGATCCAGCTTGCCGAATCGATGGAAACCCGCGGCTTTGGTGGGCAAGATGTCCGCGCCGAGGGCCGAGATCGCTGGCTGGTCGGGGCCGGAAGTGTGGTTGGATTAATGTTGTTATTGGCCGGGCTGATCTCGCGATCTTTTGGACTGGGTTCCGATTGGCTGGGATTAGCAGTGCTGGCCTTGGGGATGGTGGTGCTTGTCTTGGCCTTCCGCCGCCAGGGAGGGCGCCATGAACGTAGCGCTTATCGTCGCTGGCTGTGGCGGCGCCGCGATACCTGGGTCGCCGGCATCATGGCGTTTACATTTGTCATTTTTGTTGCCCTATCGTTGTTTGCTCCCAGGCAGCTATTCTATTATCCCTACCCCCCCTATTCCCTGCTCCCCGACTTCAATCCCCTGTATGGATTGCTGGCCGCGCTCCTCTTGACTCCTGTCTTATTCATGCCCGCACCGGCCCGCCCAGCAGTGGAGACCCAAACTTTGGCTGCTTCTCTACCGGCAACGGCCAACACCCCCGCCCAGCGATCATGATCCGCTTCGAGCACTTCAACTATCGCTATCCGGGTGCTGATATCCCCGTACTACAGGATATCAGCCTGCAGTTGCCGGAAGGGGATTTCGTGCTGGTGGTGGGCCCTTCGGGCGCGGGGAAATCGACCTTTTTGCGCAGCCTCAACGGTTTGGTGCCCCATTTTTATGGTGGCGAGGTTTCGGGCGTGGTGCGTGTGGATGGGCGAGATCCCGTACAGCTAGAACCCAAGGGCATGTCAGATTTAGTAGGCATGGTCTTCCAGGATCCTGAATCGAGCTTTGTGGTCGATATGGTCGAGGATGAGTTGGCCTTTGCCCTGGAAAATTGGGCGCTGCCACAAGATGTCATGCGAAAACGTGTGGAAGAAGCGCTGGATCAATTGCAGATCGCACACTTGCGCGCCCGGGCGGTGAGTACACTCTCGGGGGGTGAGAAACAGCGTGTTGCCATTGCCTCGGTGCTGACACTGCATCCGGATATCCTGGTGCTAGACGAGCCCACATCACAACTGGACCCCCAGGCGGCCGAAGAGGTACTGCTGGCGCTGCGCCATCTCAACGAAGACCTGGGCATCACGATCGTGCTTTCCGAACATCGCCTGGAGCGAGTGATCCAATATGCGGATAGCATCCTCTACTGGCCTGGTGAGGGACAGAGCCCCCTGTTGGGCGAGCCTGACGAGATCCTGGAGCAGGTGCCTTTGACGCCGCCGCTCATCACTTTGGGGAAGGCATTGGCCTGGACGCCGCTGCCGCTGACCATCAAACAGGGCCGCCGCTTTGCCAGAAAGATGAAGGATCAGTTGCAGCTTCCGCCCGAAGCGGTCACGACTAACAGTCTCAATGGAAAGCAACCCTCAGTTCGGGTCGAGCGCCTTTGGCATCGCTACGACAATGGCGTGGAGGCATTGCAGGGGGTTGAGTTAAAGGTACAGCCCGGCGAATTCGTCGCTCTGATGGGTCGCAATGGCAGTGGCAAAAGCACTTTGTTAAAACATCTGGTTGGGCTTTTGCAGCCGGCCGCCGGCAACGTACGGGTGCTGGGACAAAATGCGGCCGAAACCCCAACCGAGGTGCTGACCAGGGACATCGCCTATGTGCCGCAGAATCCGGACCGCATGCTCTTCGCAGAAACGGTGGCCGATGAACTGGTTTTTACGCGGCGCGCCCATGATCTGGCCCCTGATCCTGCCGCCGATCAGGCCCTGCTCGAACGTCTGGGCATCGATCATTTAGTAGACAAACATCCCCGTGATCTCTCTGCCGGTCAGAGGCAGCGCGTAGCTCTGGCAGCGGTACTGATCACCGACCCCCCTCTCATTATACTGGACGAACCCACCCGCGGGCTTGATTACGTGCAGAAACACAATCTGGCTCGTCTGCTGCAGGAGTTACGCAGTCAGGGCAAGACCGTGCTCATGGCCACGCATGATGTCGAGCTAGTCGCCGCCACCGCTGATCGCGTTGTCCTCATGTCGCAAGGGCAGATCGTGGTGGATGGTCCGGCCCGCCGTGTGATGGCGGAATCGTTGGTGTTCTCCAGCCAGGTCAACAAGCTGTTTCGAGATCCACGGCTACTAACGCCTGATGATGTTTTAGCGAGTTTAGCGACTGTGAAACAACCGATCCGGAACGTTGATCTGGCCCGGATAGAACCTGCAAACCCCGCCACAAAAAATCCGAATGGCTCGATTTAAGGCTTTTTCAGCAAAATAATGATCCAGTTCAATCTGAAAAAGCCTCAAGCGAATTCCTCAATAGCGGAAATTCCCGGATCATTATTTCTTGGAATTCGCCTAAGAGCCTGACTTCGAGTCAATGGCATAATCAGAAAATCACCTTAGCGGCTTTGGCAAAGGTAAAAAAGTGACGGCAGATTCAAGACCCTTCAAACGAGAACTTGCATTAGGGGACCCCGAGTATTACGAAGACGAGGTCAGCGTGTGGGCGCAGGCATCACCCTCACATCCCCCCGCCCCTTTGCGGCTTCGTTTACCAGCGTCCCTTTTCCCTTCCTTCATCCTGTTGCTTGCCAGTCTTTTGGGTATCGTGGCGTTCCTGACCCCCTTCTTCCGCCAGTCAGTTCAGCAGCAAGGCGGCATAATGGGCGCCCATGGTGAAGATTCGTTGCTCATGCTCACGTTATTGAGCTTGCTTGGTTTAGGCGCCGTGATTGCCAACTTGCAAAGTGGTCAGATCACTTCTAAAACGTTGGCAGTGTTAGGGGCATTGGCGGCTGTGGGTGCGGTATTACGGTTTATTCCTGGGCCGGCGGGATTTTCGGCAGTCTTCTTTTTGCCCATCCTTGCCGGTTATGCGTTTGGGGTGCAGTTCGGCTTTTTGGCCGGGATCATCACCTTGTTGGCCTCGGCTTTTCTCACCGGTGGCGTGGGGCCTTGGTTGCCTTACCAGATGTTTGCGGCCGGTTGGGTGGGGGCAGGTGCAGCGCTTTTGCCCAAGTTCCGCCAGGGTTCTCGCCGTGAGTTGTTCCTGTTGGCCGGAGCCGGTTTACTGCTGGGCATCCTCTATGGTGTGGTTATGAACTTGTGGTTTTGGCCCTTCGTTTTTCGACCGGATCAGGCGGCGCAATACTGGCAACCGGGCGTTGGGGTGTTTGAAACGGTAAAACGGTACGCTGTATTCTATGCCGTCACCTCGTTATTTTGGGATATCTGGCGGGGGATTGGCAATGCCGTCCTGATTCTGCTCTTTGGGGCGCCGGTGCTGCGGTTATTGCGGCGCTACGAGAAGAGGTTCAAGTTTACGATTGGGGTTAGTTGATGGTGCGAGCACTCTTTTGATCCCGCCTGCGGCCATGATCCCCGTCTGTGCTAGCATCATTAACAGATAAGTCTCGAAAGGTTGTCTAACGCTCCCCTTAACCCGATTGCGGGCAAGCGAATGAACTACCCCACCGCAAGCGGACGGGGTATCACAGCAAAAGCATTGATCGCCCCAAGGGGCGGGGTATTAGACCCTATGCTTCGCAATAAACTTTGATTAGAAACCAACATCGCCAGCGCAACCAACTTCAAAAAACGGAAGGGTAGCAATTCGGGTTGAAGGGGTTTGCTAGGTGGCCCTTCCAGGGCATATAGGCTTACTTTTGGATAGTGGTTATTCCACCACCTCTTATAAATCTTCGGCTCTTCGAGATTTCTCTCTTTTCCCCACATCTGGACCGCTACCACCATCTCAGAAGATATCTGATCCTCCAATTCAGGTGTGAGAGACTCAAGGGTATCTTTAGACCACTGCCAACTGGGCGGCTGGCCTTTGCCGGTACGCCCGATGAGGTCGCCGAGCAAAACATCGCCCTGTTTGAGGTTGGCGCAGATCGGGTCGAGTTCGACACGCTGCACGGTCTCACCATCGCTGAGGGGATTCGCTTGCTTGGTGAGCAGGTTCTGCCTGTGCTACGAGAAAATCCTAAATCAAATAGTTGAAACCATCAAATATCATAAAAAGCAGGGTGGGGTTTTTTGCCCAACCCCTCGAAAAGGGTGAATAAGGGGGCTATGGGTAGTATGAATTTTCGTGTGTTCATATACGCTAAGAGAGTGTCCTGTTTATGCTACTTTACTTTCTCGA
>JAAENG010000399.1 GCA_024224665.1 Chloroflexota bacterium
AACTGCGGAGCCACGGCCCCCGTCACCATCGAAGGGGGTGTGAACCAGGCCAATGCGGAGTGTTTGGCCGGTATGGTGATCGCCACCCTGAAGAACGAACGCGCTCGCCTGATCAGCGGTGCAAATACGTCGTCTATGGATATGCGCACCACAGTGACAAATTACGGAGCGCCAGAATGGGCGAGAACAGTGGCCATGTATGCCGGCATGGGCGAGTACTACGGCCTGCCGAGTTGGGGCGCCGGCGGCTGCAGTGATGCAATAGAGCCCAATTTCCAAGCGGCGACCGAAGCCTACGAGAGCATCCTACTGGCGTTGCAATCGAGATCGACCCTTGTCCATGATATGGGCTATCTCAAACATGGCTTTCTCTATGACCCCCGAATGCTTGTGCTCACCCAGATGCTGGTGGAGCGAGCGCGCATGCTGCTCCGACCCTTGCATCTTTCAGAAGAGATCCTGGCGGGACAAGCCATCGATGATGTCGCCAGAGAACGACCTTACCTCGATAACTACCCTGCCCACGACCACACGTTCGAACATTTCCGAAAGGTATTGTACATGCCGCCGCCGTATTGGGAACGAGGCGAACAACACGCGCTTAGCCTCCCCACTATGCTGACAGATGTGGTCAAAGAGATCGTGGCTACACACAAGCCGGCGCCGTTATCTGACAACAAGTTAGAAGAGATAAACGACTATCTTAAGTCGCTCTAGCGGCAAGCGGCGAGCTGTGCTTGATAGCATCATGTGATCATAATACACTGTGTTGCGTGATGCGTGATGCGTGATGCGTGATGCGTGATGCGTGTTGCGTGTTGCGTTGTTCGTATCACGGCGCCTTCTGACCTCCGACCTCCGACCTCCGATCCATGCCCGACCCAACCCGCCCATCCGATCTCGTTCTCGGCATTGATACCGGCGGCACCTTTACCGATGGCATTCTGTTATACTACCAGTCTCGTCAGGTGCTGGCAACGCATAAAAGCCTGACTACCAAACGAGATTTTGCCATCGGCATCGAACAGGTGATCGATGGTATCGATATCGAGGATCCCGCGGCCATCAACATGGTCTCGATATCGACCACCCTGGCCACCAACGCCATTGCCGAAGGAAAGGGCAAGCGGGTGGCGCTTCTGCTCATCGGCTATGATCCGGAGCTAATTGCGTCATTTAAGCTGGCAGGCCGTTTCGCTACGCCCAACTTCTACTACTTCCGGGGCGGGCACGATCTTTACGGGAGGGAACGGGAACCCCTCGATCTGCCAGGCATTCTGGAAAAGGTCACCGAGATCAGTGCTAAGGTGGATGCGCTTGCCGTATCGAGTTACTTTAGTCCTCTCAATCCCGAGCATGAAAACCGCACTTACGAGGCGCTGGCGGCGAACTGTGATCTGCCCATTGTGCTCGGACACCAGCTCTCCACCAAACTGGGTTCCGTGGAGCGAGCGACAACGGCAGCCCTGAATGCATCTTTGCTGGCCGCGCTTAGGGATTTCGTGCTCGCCGTGCGCAGGGCCCTGGAGCACAGACAGATCGAGGCGCCGTTAATGGTCGTGCGCGGCGATGGTACCTTGATGAGTGATGCTTTTGCCGCCCGCTCACCGGTCGAGACCATTCACTCGGGGCCGGCGGCCAGTGCCATTGGCGGGCGTTTTCTCTCTGGCGTCGACAATGCACTTGTTGTAGATGTAGGAGGAACGACCACAGATATCGCCCTGGTAGAGCAAGGACAGGTGGCAGTGAGTGAAGATGGGGCGACAGTGGGCGATTATAAGACGTCGGTGAGGGCCGCCAATCTCCTCTCTATTGCCCTGGGTGGTGATAGCCATATCCATCTGGGCAGTAACCGTGACATCCGCATCGGACCGGAACGGGTCACGCCGATATCCTACATCGCCTGGCAATACGATGAGGTGTTGAGCCGGCTCAAGGCGCTCAACCGTCGTTCGTGGGATCAAGTCACACCTGAGGGCCTGCATTACTGGTATCTGCAACGCAAACCTGCTGATACGTACATTTTTACATCACAACAGAAGGCACTTGTTCGATTCCTGCAAGGGGGTCCCAAGCCCGTTCCTGAGATCATAAAACATCTGGGCGTGTTGCACATTTCCCAGATCGACATCAGCGAACTATTTCGGCGGGAGATCCTGGGCAGAGCAGGACTGACCCCGACCGATCTGTTGCACACAGAGGATCGGTTTACGCCCTGGTCTGCGACCGCAGCCACCGAGGCATTACAGGTGTTCGCCAAAAGCCTGTTGAGGAAGGTGGAAGAGGTTCGCAGAGAGGTGTGGGGTCAGAGCACGGAGATCATCGTGCGGGCGATCATAGGCTTTTTGACCGATCTCAAACTCGCCCCCAGGGGGACGAAAGAGGATAGTGGAAGTTGGTTTTTCGACAACAGCTTGTACCACCTGCACCCTTATCTGCAGACCACCTTTACCTTAGGGCTCCCCATCATAGGCATCGGCGCCCCGGCTGCCGTGTTCCTACAAGAGGTTGCCCGCGTCTTGCACACCGAACTCATCCTGCCCGAACATCACGAAGTCGCCAATGCTGTTGGTGCGGTAGCCGGTAGCGTCATGGTGGCCGAGGAGCTACTGGTCTATCCTAGGATTTCGGAGCAAGGTCTGGAGGTATTGGGTTATATTGTGCAAACCAGCCAGGAACGACTGACGTTTGATGCGCTCGATGAGGCGCTTATCCATGCCCGTAGGCTGAGCCGGGAACGCGCCCTGGCAGCGGCGCTGCGCTCGGGTGCTGACAATCCCCAGGTCATCGTCGAGGAACAGCGTGATGGCATCGATACCATTCGCGTACGCGCCAAGGCAGTAGGTAATCCCAGGCTGTCTGGGTGAATGAGGAGGTTGAGAGGAGATCATGTATCGTCACATCAAAGGCTTCTATGATCAGGTTTGGGCGATTTTGGCGGAAGAAGCCAAAGAGGGTTAATGTTGTTCTATAGCTGCAAGGGCTTCGGCACCAGCCGGTAGGATACCCAACTCCCTCCCTGCCATCGATATCGTGTCCCAGAGATAGGCGCCCAAAGAGCGGGCGCCTATAAGCGAGTATGCCAGTAAATCACCCATGTCGTGATGCAGAATGTGTTGGCGGGTTTTGGCGACACTCGATTGTCTGGCGTTGCGGTCGGGAAACTGGTAGGAGTCAAAATCCAAACCACATAAGCGACTGAGCAGGTCAGCACTTTGCGGACCTATCAAGCGAGTGATGGCTGCCATTGCCCCCTCTTCTGCAGCGGGCGCCGTGTGAATGAAATGGCGGTCTTTCCGCAGGCGATAGAGCATGCCGTGCTCCACCTCGGCGCCCTCTCCGATGTCGAGTTCAGGCACGCTCCACAATGATGATAGGATCGCAGCCGAGTGCTTTCCCCCAAGATGCGAGGCGGTGGTTGATTTTTGTTTAGACCCTGACGGATGAGTTTGATCGACATGTTGAGTGCTTAGAACGATATGTCATCATCTAAGAACGCCTGCTGTTGGGAGACTTGTTGTGCAGTTTCTGAATCGTCCGCGCCAACGAGGGGAAACGCTTCAGCTTCTTTCTTCATCTCTGACCTGTGAGTTTCCATGCGCTCTTCTTCGATACGCCAACGTTCTTCCCAACCTTCGGGATCGTAGCCATCCAGCAGGCTCATATCGGGCGCCAGTCCAAATCCCCAACCATGGCTGTGCCCCTCGGTTATGTCAGCTTCGGCATCATTCTTCATAGCTTCACAGATAGGACAATCATGATCGAACATATCGCCAAGTCGATCTGCTGGAATAACATTTTCGATGCCCAGTTCCTCATTTCTGATCACCTTCTGTGGTGTGTAACCATACAGTTGATCTTGTGGCGTGAAGAACCAGGTGCGGATGACTTCATCCAACGTCTTGCGCTCGAATTCGACGGCCGTGCCCTTCAATTCAGCAATTTGTGTTGCGCAAGTGTCTCGGAGGTAATGAACCAAATCTCCGTAGAGTGTGGCCTCGTGAATGGTCATGTTTCTCTCCTTGTCTATGAAACGTTAGTGGATGGGTGTGCGTCAAGATTTTGGAAGAACAATTCTGCTCTAGCCGGATCGCCAGATCCGGCGGGATTGCGCTACCAAGTGGCGGGTTTGGCAACCCGCCTGGAGCAGAGAAAGGGTGTTTCCAAAAAAAACGACGCACACCCTTAGCGGATCACTACATAGTAAATGGGGCTATCATCTGCTAGAATAATCCTATGCTACATCAGACTTCCAATTTGCCGAAACTTCTTTCAGCTCATCGACGATGCTCCCCTTATGTTCAGAGGTCGGGTTGTGACCGAAGGTATTTCACTCTATTCGCGTGCTGATGATGAACGCGTCGCTTTCGAAACGCGTACACGTGCTTTGTACTTCGATTTCCTGCCAGCCGCCATGGCATTGCAGCGGGCTTTTATTGATGATGTCCTTGAACGAGGTATAGTGGGTAGACGCACAGAACGTAGATGAAGCATTCGAGGGATTCATAGCAGAATTGTAAATCGTTCCCGGATCTTAGCATCGACTTCGGGTGAGATCGGAGCGGGCCGGTGGGTGGCGAGGATGTGCTTCGCCTGGGTTCGAGCAGCTTCCCACATCGTCAGACCGCCCTTCTCTTCCCACTCACCTCGCCGTTGCCGGTCACCTGTATGGGGATAATAGTACTCGCTGTTCATCAGTTGCAGGCTCTGTTGGGTGCCGAGATAATGTCCCTCACCTCGACAGACTTCATCGATTAGCTCGACGGACAGGGTGCTGTCATTGACCTCGATGCCACGCACCATACGCATGATCGAGCCGTTGATATCGTCATCGATCACGAACTGTTCATAGGCCACGGTCATCATTGATTCAAGGAAACCAGCCGAGTGGTGGATGTAGTTGGCGCCCGCCAATGCGGCCGCCAACCCTGTCATGCCCTTTTCATAGCCGGCCTGTATGTCGGGGATCTTGGAGTCGGTTAGCCCGGAAGAATTGTAGACGGGCAGTTGATAGAATTGGCCAAGCTGGCAGACGGCTGCATGCATGAGAGCAAACTCGGGCGCCCCACCCACGAAATTGCCTGTGCGCATGTCGGAGACCGAAGGCACATAACCCAGGATGATAGGGGCACCGGGCTTGACAAGTTGGGTGTATACAACACCCGACAACTCTTCGGCGTTGATCTGAACGAGTGTACCGGCCAGGGCAGCGGGACTGGTAGCGCCTGACTGGGGAGCGGATGACAGGAACACGGGAATATCCTGCCGTACGACCTCGGTCAACACCTCGACAGTTTCCGGGGCGAAACGCAGAGGACTCACGGTCCAACAGATGGTGGCCGAAATGATCGGGCGTTCCTTGAGCTTGTCCCCACCTCCTGCGATCATGCCAGCCATTTCTACCACATCACGGACGGATTGCACCGCATAGCAATTACCCGTTACATGTTTGGATGTGTTGGCAAGGCTGGCATAATAGGTGTTGAGGTCCAGATTCTCGCTGGGGACATCGCGGGCCACGCAGGCTCTGAGATAAAAGTGAATATTGTCCAGGACGTCTACAAGGCGCCCGATTTCAGCCACATCCGCCAGCGTGGACGGGCGAGGATGGCCGGTATCGAGATCAAGCACTTTTACCGCTGCACCTCCTGTGCCCATGTAAACGCGAGTGCCGCCCAAATGCATGTCATATTTTGGATCCCGGCCACAGAGCATGACTTCGTTTGGCGCGGATGCAAGGGCATGTTCTACCATGGCCTTGGAGATGTAGACCCGGTTGTTATCCTCATCAATGTGAGCCCCTGCATCCTTAAAGATCTCTCGACATTCTGAGGACATTACCTCGATGCCGGTTTGTTCAAGCACGGCCAGTGATGCTCGATGGATTTGCTTGACTTCCTCCTGACTCAAGGGCTTGTATTGTCCCCCTCGCAGACCCGGCAGCGGTTTAAACAAAGGCTCTTTTTTTTGATCCTCGCTATGTCGTCTACGGCTGTGTCGTCGTCGTCTACTCATTTGGTGTCTGCATTCTTGCTATCAGCGCGCCCAGCGTATCCAGGAGCGCACGCTTGGCCTGATGCTGCACTTGCTCAGGTAGATCGACCCACTGTGTGCTGTGGATAAAATCCAGAGCGTGATCGATAAGGGTCATAATGGTGTCATGTCGGTCACGCCGTCCTGACAGAAACCTTCATGAGATAGGGAAAACCCTGTTCCGAGATCGCATCCCGCATTCTCGCAGGCGTTACCGGGATGCATCGCATTCTTACGCCGGTGGCATTATATATGGCGTTGAGGATGGCAGCGCGGGTGTGTCCCATCACCGCTTCGCCCACACCTTTGGCGCCCATGGGGCCATGTTTGCCGCTTGCTTCTACTAGATGGATCTTTATATCGGGAACATCCCCAATGCGGGGGATGCGATATCGTTTGAAATCCAGGGTTAGGTCGGGGATGAACTCCTCCAACAGGGTTGCGCCTAATTCCATAACCACAGCACCTTCGATCTGCCCCTGCAAATCCACCGGATTAATGGCTCGCCCGACGTCCTGTGCTACGACGATACGCTCGACCTTCACCCTTCCACTCTTCCTGTTCACCCGCACCTGTGCCAGCGACATGCCGACGACGAAATGGCCGGGGATATACCCTGGATCGGTAGCAGGTAAATGGTTGGAGAGATCGAACGTGCCGGTGTATCGTAATGGTTGGCCATGGTATTGCCACTCCTGTGCAACGGCCTGCAATGTAACACTTCGCCGGGGATCTTCCCGCATGTAAACACGGTGCGCAGCAAGGCCCAGTTGTCCGGGGGCGATATCGATCATCTCGGCAGCCGTGCCGATGATAGCCTGTTTCAGCACACGTGAAGCATTACGAATCGCCCCGCCTATCCAGTACGTCGAACGACTTCCTCCATAGATTTCACTGCTAATTGTGGTATCTGTGTCGCCATTGACCAGGACGATTGCTTCACGGGGTACGCCCAACACATGGCTGGCAAACTGACTCATCACCGAATCCAGGCCCTGCCCCGCTCTTACCGCCGAATAGTAGAGGGTGATTCTACCTTGTAAATCCAGGCCGGCCTGGGCGGTTACCTTCGTAGCCCCGGCCTTGCTGTAGCGATACCAGGCGGCGGCCAATCCCGAGCCAACGTAATCCTTTTCAATTGCGCTCTGTCTGACTTGCTCTGTTTCAATCCGAAGAGCCTGCCACTCCGGGCGAATTGTCTCGAGTATCTCTTTGAAGGCGAAGGACTCATCGAAGGGTTGGCCAAGGGTTGTGCCACTGCCTTGGTCTACTGCATTGTGCATTCGCAGGTCGAGCGGATCGATGTCCAGACGGACGGCCAATTCGTCTAGGCTGCATTCCAGGGCCATGGTCCCCTGGGGCATGCCGTAACCCC
Source organism: Chloroflexota bacterium (assembly GCA_024224665.1). Taxonomy (GTDB): domain Bacteria; phylum Chloroflexota; class Anaerolineae; order J102; family J102; genus PIVW01. The sequence goes on from JAAENG010000399.1 coordinate 7,409, forward strand.
GAAACGCCCCGGAATTCGCCCAGTTGGTATGGGCAATGCGGACATCATAATCTATGGCCTGCCAATCATAAGGGCCGATACCGCTCTGAGCCACCAGGGCGGCGATATCAGGTGCACCGCCATAAGGGCCGGCATTACCAATGGCGTCTGCTCGTAAGCTTAACAGTTTGCCATCGCACCGTGCATCGATCGTGTAGTTGAATCTAAAAGGATGGCGCTTGAAAGTTGCGGCAAATGTCTCACGACGTGTGAAGACCAATTGCAGCGGTTGTCGCAAGAGATAGGCGGGCAAGGCAATGGCTACAACGGGCCAGAAGTAGTGCCGCCCCCCGAAGCTGCCGCCCATTTCCGAGGCGATCACACGCACTTTTTCGGGGGGAATGGCGAGCATGGAGGCAATCTGAAACCGCCGAACGTGCGGTTGCTGGGTGGGGCCGATCACGACCACGCGCCCTGCATCATCTGTATAAGCCACGATGGCTTCGGGTTCCATTGTCACATGGTCCTGGCTGGGCATCTCATACTCGGCGCTGAGTGAAACGCCTGCGAGTGTCCCGGCAGTTTGCACATCTCCTTTTCGGATCCTATGTGTTTCGTAGCAATTGCCCTGGGGATGTAAGTGCGGGGCCGATGGCTGCAGAGCCTCTTGAGGATCGTTTAGCGTTGGTAGTGGTTCGTAGGTGACTCGTATCGCTTCTACCCCCGCCAAGGCGCTGGCCACGTCGACAGCGACGACAAAGGCAATCGGCTCACCGATCATGCGCACACGTTCTGACGCCAGGATTGGTTCTAGCGTATGCCCGGAATCCTCTTCTACAGTCAGGGCTTCTTTCATGTCCAAGGCATCGCTAAACTGTGTAACGCCGGGGATATCGGCGGCTGTGAACACACCCCGCACACCTGATATGGCTTGGGCAGGGCCTGTATCAATGCTGACAATTCGGGCATGCGCATGGGGGCTGCGTAGTACTTTGATACACAGCATACCTGGCAGGGAAATATCACCGGCATAGTGCGTAACGCCGGTGACTTTGTCGACTGCATTCAGGCGACGGAGATGCCCACCTATCGCATGCTCTGGCTCTGTGGGCGCCGGTTTTGCCTGAGGTCCTGTTGCAGCCATCACCGAATCGACTATCTTGATATAGCCCGTACAGCGGCAAAGATTGCCTTGCAGCGCTCGCATCACTTGCGCTGGCGTGGGTTGGGGATTTCGCTCGAGTAGTGCTTTGGCGGAAAGGAGGACGCCGGGTGTGCAGTAGCCGCACTGCACTGCGCCATGATCGATAAATGCCTGCTGTAAGGGATGCAACGCGTCTTCAGCGCTGAGCCCTTCGATGCTGAGCACGCGAGCGCCGGCCACAGACTCCATTTTCGTCAGGCAGGAACGTAGCGCTCGTCCGTTCACCAGCACAGTGCAGGCGCCACATTGGCCTTCATAATCACAACCCTTTTTGGTGCCGGTCAGTGACAAGATGTCTCGCAGGTAATCCAATAGTGTCAGAGCTGGATCACCATCAAAGCTCACGAGCGTGTTATTCAATTCAAACGAGATGCTGATGTGGAGTTCGGGGTTTATGTTAGTCACTGCGCAAGGTGGTCGTGAGGGGAGTCTCGTTGTGAATGTTGCCTACAGGTTTTCTGCTGGGGGAGCGAGAAGATCGAGTAGCGGCTGGATCGTGGCAAGCATGGGCAGTTCAAAGACGGTCTCTTCGATGGCTGCCACACGTTCTGCGAATAAAACATCACAGGCAAGCCAACGATATTTCGTCCGCAACTCGGCATCTGTCAGAGGGAAATCGGCCTCTCCGCGAAAAGTTGTATCTCCACAGGCATATGTACTGCCATCAGTCAGAGTGATCTTCGCCCGAGCCAGAAACCTGCCAGGGAAACGTTCGGTAATATCGGGCGCCTCGATCAAGACGATTTTATCTGCCAGGCTGAGGACACGCTCGTCGTGCAGATAGTCTTCGAGCAGTTGTTTGGGTCCCACACCTGGCCAGACTTGTTGGGATGAATCCTCATCCGAGCTGGCGAGCAAGGCAGCGGCCACGGGATAGGGAAGACTGTATTGAGCCTGTTCCGTGGTGGCTGGCCGCGGGTGAGCCAGGCGCGTGGCTTTGGCGAAAGTCTCGATCTCAATCTGTTGGATTTGTCCCACGGCAATGTTATGGTCCCGCACAAGACCCAGAACAGCCTCAATGGCCGGTTGCGCCCACCAGCACACAGCATGGACCTTAAAACCCTGCTCCATGATCAGCCAGCGAGATGCCAGATCTTGCCAGTCAGCGGCTATTTCAGGCGCCTCTACTGTGAGGGCCGGTGCGCCCGTAAAACCCGAGGCAGCCAGCATACCCGAGCTGATCCCGGCCATTGCGCCCCATCCGCTGGCATCCTTCAACATGGTGGGGTGATCGATACAGCGCATCATCTGAGAACGTGGGCCGTGGTATTCGGCAATGCCTAAGGCGTGGCGCGTTTGCTCAGCACTAAGACCATGTAGGCGGCTGTAGATGGCTGCGGAGGAGACCGCCCCCCAGGCGCCAGACGTGTGGTAGTCACAAGCTGTAGCGTGGAGGATTACGGCTGCGCGGCAGGCGATATCATAGCCCACCACCATGGCAGTGAGAAACGCCTCACCTGAAATGGACCGCTCTGTTGTTGCCTCTATTTGCTCGCTCACGGCCATCACGGTTGGGAAAACGTGTACACCGGCATGTCCGAGGCTCTGGCGATAACTGTCATGGATATCCATGGCATCGATGGTCATGCCATTGGCCATGGCCGCGCCTGGGGCGCTACAGCGAGTTCCGTTTAGCAGTAACGTGGCCTGATCCCCACCAAATGCGTCCAGGGCATGCTTGTGAACGATCGGGGAAAGTAACGTTTGACGGCCACCACACAGAGAGCCTATGACATCCAGTAAACAGAGTTGCGCCCGATACTGTACCTCCGGCGGACAGTCATGATAGGTGGTTTCGTGGATAAACTGTAGGATGTGGTCCAAATGATATTGTTTATTCATGGCGGAGTTCTCCCTCTAAAGCGTGACCTGTTGCGCCAACCTGGTCATGCGGCGCATGGCGTTGTAATAACTATCATCCACCACCGTGAAAAAGGCGAAACCTCCCATCTTCAGGGTTTGATCTCCAAGCGCATCTAGATGTAAATGTAGCATTACGTCCGTAATCGCCTCGCGAATTGGCGCTGGTACTGAGGTGGATATAACCCAGGGTGGTATGGGGCTGGGACCAAGCATCTCGATTATTCGAATTGCTTATCGTTTAGAATCCGTTCTGCACACCAGAGCTGTTTTATCATCCGTGGTAACCGAGTTGTGAAGAGACTGTTGCTGCTGTCTTGCAAAGGGGCTGGATAAAAGTGTCGAGCGTCTCCTTCTCCATGCGAAAGGTGGGGCCGGAAATGGACACTGTTGCAATCACTTCTTGCAGATGGTTCTTGATCGGAACTGCGATATCACAGAATCCAACCTCAAACTCGCCATGCACGACGGCAAAGCCTTTGTCTCGAATCTCCGGCAAACATGCTTCCAGTTCCCGGCGATCCACGATGGTGTGTTGGGTATAGGATTGGAGATCAGATGACAGTATGGCCGCACATTGTGCGGGTGTTGAATAAGCCAGAAAGACCTTTCCGCTGGATGTACAATGGACGGGTGTACGCCGGCCGATCCAACCCAAGTATTGGATAGATTTTGGGCTGGCCTCTCGTTCGATTATCATGCATTCGTTGCCATCGAGGACGGAAATATTGATGGTCTCACCTGTGAGTTCGGCCAGGCTGGGTAGATGTGGCTGAGCGAGACCGCGCACATCCAGGCGACCCAGGGCCACTCCTGCCAGACTGACCAAGCCCAGTCCCAGGCGATATTTACTTGTCTCGGAATTTTGGCTGACCAGTCCTTCGAACTGAAGGGTAGCAAGGATGCGCGATACGGTACTCTTGTGTAATCCAAGGTGTAGGCTAATCGCAGTGACGCCTAATTCTGGTTCCTTTTCGCTAAAACAGCGCAAGATCGCCACGGCACGTTGAATGGCCTGCACGGGCGCCGTTGTACGTGTCTGATCATCAGGTTCTGTCATCGCCAAATTAGACATTCGCCTATCTGGCCAAAATGCGGTCGATTTCCTGATCGACATCAGCCGGTAGCATCTCAACCCTGTGGTTATTTATGATGGAAATGGTGGTCCTACGAACACGCGCCAGCACGTCTTCGGCGCCCTGTTCGCGCCATTTCCCGATCCGCTGTCTGTCGAAGTGTTCGGGCAGCCACAGTTCTCGCCAGTGGCTCATGGTGTGTTCGTGGCTGAGAAACTCACCCCCGGGTCCTACATCGTCGATGACGTCCAAGGCCAGGGCCTCCTCGTCGACGCGCACACCCTGCATGAAGCGGCGGGTTTGCGAGATCATTTCGTTGGTGAGCACCATCATTTCCGGCGAGTTCGTGAGCCCGCTTTCGAGGTAGCCGACGTCATGATTGAGATTGGTCCTGGCCAGGAGTGCGGTCTGCACCGAGAATTGAGCATCAACCGCAGCCTGGGCATCGGGAAGTTTGCTATCGCTGTGGCCGCCATAGCCCCAGCATGGCAGTCCATAAAAGCGCGCCATCTCGGCTGCCATCACGCGCGCCAGTTGGAATTCAGGCGCGCCGTAAACACTGATCATCTCCTTCATGTCCAGGTGATGCACGCCATGCCCATACAGGAAGGGCGCACCGGAGTTCATGGCCTGGTGCATCACCAGCCCACTCAGCATTTCGGCGTTGCCCAAGGTCACTGCGCCTGCCAGTGTGATGGGCGCCGTACCACCCATCATGGGCGCGGGCGAGTGGGTGACGGGAATGGAATGTTTGGCTGCAAAGAGCAGTTTGTCGACCGCTTCGAGGGCGTGTTGCAGAGGAGTGGTCGGTTCAGAGTAGAGCAGTAAGGTGGGATATCGCGAGAGCGACTGCATACCGCCTGCCACGGCGGCCGCCATCTCTGCGATCGCCTGGATGTCCGCTAAGTCATCGCAGACGAACACGATCGGTTTGGTGGTGTTACGGAGCATGCAGGCGAACTGGCGCCGGAAATAGCGTTCGGTAGGCACGTCTCTGGGGATGCCCACCGACATGACAAACCCGATCTCAGGCAGGGCATCGCATACACGAATGCAATCTGCTACATCACAGAGCATAAAGTCCCGGTGCTGGCCTGTTTTCGGATCCATGTAGCGCAGAGTATCTGAGCCTGGCCCGAAATAGACCTGTTCCCCATCCAACGTCACTGCCACCTGATCGCTCCCGCGGCGGTAGAGATTAAAGTGACTTGGGGCCGTGGCCAGAGATGATTCGATTACGGAGGGGGCGAGTTTCGCCAGATTGCCCTCGATCCGTGCGCCTGCTCCGTGCAGTAGCTCAAGCCCCTCTTCGTGAAATACTTCAACGCCCGTACGGCGCAAGATCTCGCACGAGGCCCGGTGGATCTGCAGGCAATGGCTTCGTTCCAGCATGTGCAGTCGAGGGCGGATGCGCGGCAGATCGGGGAGAGTGGCTGCCACAGCGGTGGTTGGGCGGCGATCACGTCGACGACGTTTCATGGAAGGCTTGCTCCTGCAGGATGGCTATGACCGTTGTTTGGACCTGTGTCTTGTGTCGGAGTCTGAGCACCTTCATTTGCCATCGCTACCGATGCCATCGCTCCACACACCTACAATGTTCTATGCTGTACTTGCAGTGCGTTTGTTTACTCGTTCAAAGTTATAGCTCGTGCTCAAGGTGACATCAGCACACACAAGGTGTTGCATATTATGAAACTATGTTGCAAAGTTTTGTATTCTTATTGTAAGCGTACTTGTTGTGATGGTCAAATGGGATACTTAGCGTCTACTTGATGCATCTCTCATCGATAGCAAAAAGGGAAAGCCGCGCCTTGCGTTCAATTGGAGGGATGGAGGCGCGTGTGTGGATACCGAAGGTTCAGGATATCGGGATAACGTTTGTGTTATGAAAACTTGGCGCCTGCCCCTTCGCCCCGGTGCCGAGTGCTAGCTGGTAACGGTATTCGCCTTGAACCAAGCGGTAATCGTCTCTTGCGATGGGCGGTCATTAGCCACGGACCAGACGAAACTTTCCAAGGCATCATTGCTGCATGTCAGGCGCAAACCGTTCTGTAGTAGGAACAAAGAGGTTGCCGTGATCGCGGTGCGCTTGTTGCCGTCGACAAAGGGATGATTATTCGTTAGTGATTCCATCAGAGCTGCTGCTTTGGCGAACAGAGTTGGATAAAGATCTTGACCATCAAATGTCACTTTGGGGCGAGCCACTGCTGATTCCAGTAATCCCAGATCTCTGATGCCATATTCGCCGCCAGTGGCGTCGATGAGACGGGCATGAATGAATAATACCTGCTGCGCCGTCAGAAAGAGCGTCATTTTGCCAGTGCTTCAAGGGCAGGGCGATAGCGCTCAATGAAATCATCCAACTGCTGCGCGAAGGCGATCTCGATGTCAACCAGTTCGGATTCGGAAGGGGCAATGATGATGTGACCTTGTACACGGTCCACCTTCACAGACACCTCACTACCTTCCTTAAGTCCAATGTGCTGAATCGAATCTTTGGGTAGGGAGATTACCAGGCTGTTGCCGGTTTTGAAGATTTTCCTGACCATTGTGGCTCCAGTTTGTGCGTACAGTGTACTAACGTATTTGAATTATGCCCAGTTCAGGCGGCTAGACAAGGTTTCTTGACACGACTGACCGACCAGGTATTATGGATAACCCATCCCAAAGGTTTGTCCCATCTCATCCACCAAGGTCAGGGATTTGCCGCTACTTGCCAGGCGGCGAGGGTCCTGGCCATTTCCGTGTAGAGTGCGCCTAATCCTGTCTGGTCAACGGTGTCGACGGCCGCTCCCACAAAGGCGGGTCTGGTTGCGAGGGCGATGTGGGCCAGCATGCGCAGGAAGCGTGGCGTGGCGCCGGCCTCTGCCGTCAGCAAGACCTCTAAACCCCGTTCATGACAGGCGGAAACGGTTTCGATGATCTGGTGAAGGCTGCCGATGGCGGAACCATTGATATGCAGGGATTGCAGCCCGGTGGTCTCGGCCATGGTCGCTGCCTGAGCTGCCGAAAAGATCTCGCCCGCCACCAGGGTGACGTTCATATTACGAAAGCGCAGGAAATCCCGTAGCTCTCGCAATAAAGCCGCTGATTCGGGGCCGGCGTTGCCGGAGATATTCTCGATCCTCAGGGGAAGTGGCTTCGCTGCTTGTTCCAATCCTGCCAGGGCTCCGAGCAACTTACCGCTCTGCCCCGCATACAGTTCTGCCATACCACCGCGCACATCGACGTGAATGTGGGGCGTCGCCTCGGGTTGGACTTTTTGCAGATGTGATCGCACACCTCGTACAAAGCGCTGGAGGATGTGACAATCTTCTCCCAGAACCTGTACTGGCTCCCCCTCCGGTACCTGGTACCCGACCGTTGCAATCGTCCGACCAATAGCTTGCAATGACTGCAGGGGGGCGTGAGTGTCGATCCGGGCATGCAAGGGCAGGGTGGCTTCGGCCGGCGCCAGACCATACGCTTCCGCGACGTACTCTGCCACCGTAAACTGGCGTGGGTGGGCGGCGGCGCTCAAGATCGCCTGCTCCAGGCAAGAGCGCAAGGCCGGGCGCAGGGGGAATGGTGGGTTCACGCCAGGAGTTGGGGATACATTTGCCGCCGGGCGCAGTTTGCCGGTAAACAGGTCCCGGCGAGAAATCGCTTGTAGCGAGGGTGGTGTTGCGGCCTCGGGTTGCTCGTTACCATCTGGCAGTGAGGCGCTGAGATCGCCGATAAGCAAGGCCAGGTCGGGGAAGCTGGTGAGTGGCCGCCCAATCAGTGCCGGCGCCAGCCTCTCCAGCAGCCAATCCTCGATACCGGCGACTTCACCTTCGCTCAACGGACGCGTCCAGGTATGATCTCCCCAATAAGCTGGTACGCTACGCTCTCCCGCCAACACGATGCCTACCGAAATCGAAGCAATCACGCCGCCGGCAGTGCGCTGCAATCCAGGTATGAAAAGCAATTTTTCGATCAGAGGCGAAGGCATCAGCAAGGTCGGACTGGCGGGTGTGCTGTCAGGGTTAGTTCTGATCGATCCACAACGCAAGGAACACGAGGGCCGGGTCGTGTCCCTTGCCACAAGTTCATATTAGATGAGCGTTCGTTTCTGTCAGACCACGCTACGCATATCGATGATTTCTTGGTCTGGGATCTGGCCTAGAACGCCTTGCACCTCTGCCAAGGTGACGCCCGGGATTTTCAGCACCAGGTCATAGGAATCAGGTTGTTTACGGGGGGGGAAGCTGCCGATACCCATCACACCCCAGCCCTGTTCCGAGATGGCGGACATCACCTTGTTGAACTCACCCTTTCGATTTGGCATTCGCACGGTGACACGCACGCCCTCGGCCGGTAGACCCAACATCATCTGAAAGGATTTCAGAAGATCGGTTTCGGTGATGATGCCGACCACGACATCCTCTCGGATAACCGGCAGGCAACCGATCTTGTGATCCGTCATCAGCCTGGCTGCGCGCTCAACCGTCTTGTTTGGTTCGACGGTCTTCACAAGTTCAGCTTTGAGCATGATCTGCTTCGCCGTTGTTTCTGTGAGACGTCGCGAGATCTCCCAGATATTGAGGCTGCCCAACTCATCAGGTTTCAAGGCCAAACGCTGGCGGGTGATCAGCCCCTCCAGATGTTTACCGCTGCCGGCGACAGGCACGTGGCGAATGTGGTTTTCGGCCATGATCTTCTGCGCTTCAGCCGCAGGTGTTTGGGGCGAGATCATGATGGGATGACGTGTCATGCAGTCTTTGACCAGCATCGTATTAGTCCTCTTTCACTTGAGTGATGACAGGGTCGAACGTATTTAATGTCTCGAGAGGGATATGGCAAAAAATGCGGTGGCCGCTCTCAATCTGGCGCCAGGGGGGTAGTTCCTGTTCGCAGATCTTACCTTCATCAGGTAGAAGATGGCGCCGCGGGCAGCGAGTGTGGAAACGGCATCCGCTGGGCGGGCTGATGGCGCTGGGCACATTGCCTTCCAAGCGGATATGTTTTTGCTGCACGGTGGGATCGGGGATGGGAACGGCGGAGAGCAAGGCCTCGGTGTAGGGATGGTAGGGAGGGGCATATATCGCATCGGCAGGTCCGATCTCCATGATCTGCCCCAGGTACATGACAGCGACGTCATCTGAGAAAAAGCGCACCACACTGAGGTCATGGGCAATGAAGATCATGGTTGTACCCACATCGCTCTGAACCTCGAGCAGCAGGTTGAGGATGGCTGCCTGCACCGAGACATCGAGAGCACTGACCGGCTCGTCGCAGAGGACGAGATCAGGCCGGCTGGCTAAGGCTCTGGCAATGCCGACGCGTTGTTTTTCGCCACCACTAAGCTGGCGAGGCAGACGGTCGTAGTAGTTTTCTCCCAGGCGCATCTCCTGCAATAGTTTGATAACCTCGCCCCGAACCTGCTCTTTGGGCACGGTGCCGAAACGAATCATAGGGCGGCCGATCTGATCCCCAACCGTGTAGGCAGGGTTCATGGTGGAGTCAGGATTTTGGAAAACCATCTGCAACTCTTGGATGAGCAGGTTGTCGCGCCCCGATAGGTCACCGGTGATGTCAAAACCCAGGAACTGTGCTTCGCCTGCGGTGCTCTCTTCCAGCCCGATCAAGGTCTTGATTAGCGTGCTCTTGCCACAACCGGACTCACCCACCACACCCAGCGTCTTACCCCGCCTCACCGTAAAGCTGGCATCCTCGACCGCTTTTACATGCCGTTTTTCAGTTCTACCGAGCACATCCCTCAACGAACTGCCCTGCACATCATAATATTTTTTCAAGCCGTCCACAACCAGGATTGGCTCGGCTTCGCCGTTACCCGCAGTCAAAGTGGGGAGTTCGAGTTCTTCCGGAGGCGTCCATAGGGCGGGATCGATATCTTCGGCAAAGTGACAACGTACGGCAACACCATTGGGCATACTACGAATTTGCGGCCGCTCTTCCAGGCAGCGGTCTTGAGTATAATCGCAGCGCGGGTTGAAAACACAACCAACAGGTCGGTTGGCCGGGGGTGGTACTCGGCCGATGATAGGATAGAGGATACTGCTGGCTTTGTCTGCGCCCAGTTTGGGCACGCAGCGCATCAGTCCCTGGGTGTAAGGATGTTGCGGTCTCTTGTAAATCTGCTCCACTGTTCCCCGTTCGACCATCTCTCCGGCATACATCACGCCCACCTGGTTACAAACCCGGGCGACGACGCCAAGATTGTGAGTGATGTACATGATGGCTGTGTCGAAATCCCGACGCAGTTCGGCGATGAGGTCGAGTACTGCCGCCTCTACCGTTACGTCGAGGGCTGTTGTAGGCTCATCCATAATAAGCAGGGCTGGATTGTTTAGCAAGGCCATGGCAATCACCACGCGTTGCTGTTGGCCGCCCGATATCTGGTGAGGATAACGCTTCATGACATTGGCGGCATCGGGCATGTAGACCCGCTCCAGCATCTCCACGCAGCGTTTAGCCGCGTCATCATCACTCATCCCCCTGTGAACTGTGAGCACTTCCTTCATCTGGTCGCCCAAGCGCATGGAGGGGTTCAGTGCCTGCATCGGATCCTGATAGACCATGGCGATCTGGTCACCCCGCAGTTGCCGCAGTTCCTCGCCGCCCTTACCCACCAGTTCCTGGCCCAGGAATTTGATAGATCCCCGTTTCACATAGCCGTTGGCGCCCAAGAAATTGACAATAGCCCAGGCTACCGTGCTCTTGCCACAGCCCGATTCGCCGACGATGCCATAGGATTCGCCGCGGTTGATCTCAAAGGAGACGTTTTGCACGGCCTCGATCTCGCCGCCACGCACTTTATAGGCGACCGCAAGATCCTCAAGTTTGAGTACGGGGCCTACCTTGCTGACATCCTCGGTTACGCTCCAATCCACTGTTGTTTCAGCCATAGAGACTCCTCAGTGACTCATTTGATTTGCTTTTCGGTTTGCTGGGCAGGGTTGACATTTGAGATTATCGATTGAAATCGTGGTCTGTGAGACAGGTGGCCGCAGGCCAGCCAACGCTGAAAAGGCAATCTGCACCCTGATTAGTCCCTCCATGCAGGTGAACAGGCCGCCGATCTGATAACAGCTATTTCTGATATCTCGTTAGTTCTTCTCGCATACCATCTGCAAACAGATTCAGGCCAATGACCAGCGATGCGATGGCAACAGCGGGCGGGATCACGGCCCAGGGATGGACGAAAATGAATTTGCGCGCCTCGTTGACCATGTTGCCCCAGTCAGGATCAGGTGGGGGTAATCCGATGCCCAGAAAGCCCAGCGTGCCGATGGCGAAAATGGCGTAGCCTACGCGTAACATGGCATCAACCAAAATAGGCCCGCGGGCATTGGGGAAGATCTCGCGGAACATGATGTAGGTGGGGCTCTCTCCCCGGGTTTCTGCGGCGGCAATGTAGTCTCGAGTCTTGATATCGAGGGCGAGACTGCGCACCAGGCGGGCAACGCCAGGCGCGCCCGTTACCGTGATAGCGAAGATCACAACCACGTCCCCTTGTTCCAGGGCAGTGATGATCACCAGATAAAGGACGATGGCGGGGAAGGCGACCATGGCATCCAGCACCTGCATGATGCTCTGGTCCCACCAGCCGCCACGAAAAGCGGCGTTGAGGCCCAGAAAAGAACCGACCACGAGCGCGCCAAACACGCCCCAAAGAGCCACGCCTATAGGTAAGGTAATGGCAGGGAGTTCAAGGGATTGTAGGGGTATAGAGATGGCCACCAGTGCGATCGCGAGCGCCAGGCTACCGCTCCACACGATCATTGTATCTCTATAGTCGTAACGTTTTGCAGTAAGCCAACCATAGATGAATACCGCACCATAGACAAGGAGAGAGAGAATGATCAGGCCGATGTTCACGCTGCCAATGAGTAAGGCCAGACCCACCAAGACCAGGAGGACCAGGGCGAGTAGAAGCACTCGCGTTGAGAACCGCCGTTTGAGGACGACAAGGGGATAGAAGATACAGGCGGCGCCGGGTATCAATGCCAGCACCAATATCAGATTACCGGCTGTTGTATCTGGCAGGCGGGTCTTGAGCAAAATGACCTGGGTGCCCGCCATCAGTCGCGACATGAGATCCCGACCTAAGTGATCGGTGCCCAACCAATTGACCGAATTAGGTAGCAGGTTCTGTTCGAAAAGCGTGGAATTCGGCGGGTAGGGCGTCCAAAATATGGAGACGATACCAAGGAGAAACCAGAATAGAACGATGATCAGGCCGACGGTAGCGACTCGTGAGTCGAAAACAATCGAGAGGCTGTCCCAGAAACTCTTCAAGCGGGAGGGTTTGGGAGATGCGCCGGCTGTGGGTTGTGCTACGGCCATAAAGGAACTCCTGTCTGGAGGATGTCGGCTAGATGCCGACACTTGACAGCATCGCAAGGTAACGGTTTACTTTGCTGCGTGTTGCGTGTTGCGTGTTGCGTGTTGCGTGTTGCGTGTTGCGTGTTGGCATTAAAAAACGGAAAATATGGTTAAGCGATAGTTACCTAACCATAGCGAATTCGGGGATTCAAGAAGGTGTAGGCGAGATCGCCGAGCAATCTGGTGAGGATGGCAATGATGACCAGCAGCATGGCCGCGGCCTCGACCGCGTTCGGATCGCCGAAGATAGACGCCCGATAGATATAGCTCCCCAAACCCGGATAACCGAAAATGGCTTCGACCACGACGACGCCGCCAATAAGCCAGTTCACATGAAGCATGATAATGGTGATTGGGGCCATAAGGGCATTGCGCAGGGCATGGCGCAGGACAACTCGGCGGCGGGGCATGCCCTTGATAATGGCCGTGCGGATATAGGCCGTATCCATGACCTCGACCATACTGGCGCGCGTCATGCGGGTGATATAGCCTAATTCGACTGCTGTGAGTGTAAGTACGGGCAACACTAATAGCGAGGGATCTTCGAAAATGGCGTTGGGACTGGTAAAGATCGCCACTGCCGGAAAAGCCTGCAGCCAGATGCCGAAAATCAGGATCAGGAAAATACCGGTGACGAATTCAGGTGTGGCTGTGAAAGCGAGGCCGGTAATGGATATGGTGCGATCGATCAGTTTCCCTTCATTGATTCCGGCTATAATACCCAGTATCAGGGCCAGAGGCATGACGATGAGGAAGGCGATGCCGGCCAAAACCAGGGTATTGCGTACGCGTGGCAACAGCGTGACGGCCACAGGGCGGCCGGTTTGCAGCGATTTGCCTGCGTCCATACGCACAAGCCCTTTACGGAGCGGGATGTATTCGCGCGGCCCATCTCCCTCTTTCCGAAAACCCGCTTTCGTACGCACCCAGATCACCTCACCCGAACCCCGTAACCACATTACGGCGTTGTTTTTGTTGTCTACCCCCCAGAATACCTCCCCTCCTTGAGGTGCGGCAGCCCAGTTGATGCTGACGATATGCTCTGCAGACGAACCATCCTCATTCCGCCGCAACGTCAGTAAGCGGCCATCTTTCATGGTCCAGCGCGTGAGGGCGCCATCCACGTCGGCCCACCATTCGTCTTCTTCCGTTTGTGGATTTTTTACCGTCACCAGGGGAAAACCCACCTGGCTCTCTGCCCGCCAATCACTGCCGACCAGCCAGTCCAGATAACGCTGCCAGGCCGATGCATTCAACCCCAATTGCGCCCGGTAGGATGCCCGTTGCTCGGGCGTGGACTCAATCCCCAGGATCTTGATGGTCACATCGCCGGTGCCCACTTCCAGGAAGAAGAAAAGGGTGATAGAGACGATGAGCATTGTAACGAGCGCCGATATCAAACTGCGAATCAAAAATCGCGCCATAACTGCACTCCACGGTTGTCGGTGATCGGTGATCGGTCAACCGATCACCGATAAAGAGTAGTGGAACAAAACGAAGCGTTCTGCTCCACTACTCAAACAAATGGACGAATGGAATCAGGCTTGCTTCCAGACCTTGTTCATCAAGTAGTAGGCAGTGGGATGGGCTACCACGTTTTGGAATTCCTTCCCCGTGATGTTCCACACGTTCTTCCAGAAGCTGTTACCTAAGGGGCCATGATCCTGCATGATGTCTTCCATCTTGCAGAAAATCGAGCGTCGAGCCTCGACATCCAGCGTCGCCTGAGCCTCGATCAATAATTGGGTGAACTCATCATCAAACCAGCGGGTCTCGTTCCAGGCGCCGATGGATTCCTCAGTATAGGCCATGGCCGGGACCATGGTGCCCAACGGTCGGTGCGTCCAGGAGGTGATGCCCAATGGCACTTCCGTCCACCGATCCCAATAACCGCCCGGTTCGGTAATATCCAGACTGATTTCAAATCCTGCCGGTGCGGCCAGTTCCTTCAAGGTCTGGGCGATTTCAGGTTCAGCCTGATCGTTCTTGGTCGCCAGCGAGACCTTCAGCGGTAACGAGATGCCCTTTTCAGCAGCGTATTCTTCCAGCAGCGCTTTGGCCTGATCAGGATCATAGGCTGGAATCGGTTTCTCGCAGTACGCCGGGTGAATGGGGGCGAAGTGGGCGTCGATGGATTCTTCTCCCTCACTGAAGTAGGCAAGTTGCAAGATCTTGGCGCGATCCTGGCAGAGCTTAAGGGCTGTGCGTACGCGATTGTCATCCCACGGTTCCAAATCCACTCGCATGCGCAGGATCAGGCATTGGGCGGTGCTGGCGGGGCGGACAATCAGGTCGGCATTGTCTTTCAATGCCTGGAAGTCGCTGGGACGCGGGTCGTAGAGCGTGTCCACCTGGCCCGACTGCAAGGCGGCCACGCCGGCATCCTTGTCGGTGGAGACGAAGATCAGTTCGTCTAAGTAGGGCAGGGGGTCGCCATCCTCGCCATTTTGCCAGTAATCCTCGCGGCGTTTGAATCTGGCGCGCTCGCCTTCGGCATACTCTTCGAGTAGGAAGGCGCCGGTGCCAACGGGCTGTTTGATGAGATCACCTTCAAAGTCACGATGAAGGATGACACCCGGATAGTGGAAAAGGCTTTCGGGAATGGCGATGTCCGCATTGAGCAGGTGGAGACGAATGTGATAGTCATCAACCTTCTGGACGTTTGACATTCCGCCCAAAACCGTCACCACCTCCTCCTCATCCACTATATCCACTATTATCTTCTTCAGCGACGACAGCAGCGCCAGCATCGAAGAACCGACATCGGGATTGAGCCACTCGCCCATGGTAAACATGACGTCGTCGGCTGTGAGATCATCACCATTATTGAATTTAATCCCTTGCTTCAGGAACAGATCCCAGGTCTTGACATCTTCGCTCGCTTCCCATTTATCCAGTAGTAGCGGCCGGGTGATGTTATCCGATCCCGTCTCTGTTAGATATTCGTTCGTCTGACGGACGATGTTGGCGCCTTCCACCCAGGCTAGCCGGGCGGGATGGTCGAGAAGCTGTAGCGCCATCGAAGCCGTCCAGGTACCTCCACGCTGGGGGCCTGTGGCTGTGGGGCTGTCCGCAGGCGCACCCTCTTCTTCGGTGACGACCGTGGCAGCCGGCGCTGCTCCTCCACCACCACAGGCCGCAACAAAGGTTGCCGCCCCGGCAGACATGCCTAACAACGTGGCCATGCGTAGGAATTCACGGCGAGAGATACTTCCCTCGCTGAATTGGTCATATGCAACGGGAATGTAGGGATGGATGGCTTCCATCTTCTTCTTGTCGACCTCTGGCTTCTTCACAATAGCCTCCTTTTTGTGGCTAACGGTTGATATAGAGAGTATATCGATATGAGTTATGTCCCCGTTCTATTACGAAATTTCACCTCCTTGATAGATAAATAATCAGCTAGTCAGAGAAACACGAAAACACGACAATTCTATCAGTTTGAATAGATGCCATGGATTTTCTATTTTAAATGGCCAGTCCACAAAAGTGGACAACTTTACGAAATACTTGCGACTTTTACAGCTTTGCGTAAGAGGATGTTTGCAAAGTTAAGGTCGATGGAATGACAATATATCTGGCTCTTTTGCTTCGATTGTCGCCTGCCAGCATTCTTTCGCTTTGATCATGTCGTCTTCGTACGTCGAATTGCCCGAATGTGGATGAGCTTAATAGCGGTGGACTGACGGTCATCTGCGAAACATTCATTGTATCGCTTGAGCAATACTATGTATTGCCTAACACGTTTGCGACATGTTACTGTCAAGGTATGGGCCAGTCCACATACCCGATCTTTCTAGAACGAGTATAACACGAATACAATATCATGCCAATTGATCGAACAGAATGACACCGCGCGCGTTTTCACCTGCTAACATGTCGGCATAAGCCTCGTTGATAGCCTGTAATGTATAGGTTTTGGAGATCAATCGATCGAGATTCAGCCTTCCTCGCCTGTATAGGTCGGTGTACAGTGGGAAATCCCGGGCGGTGTTGGCGGTTCCGTAATATGAACCGGTAATGGTTTTTTCCTGGCGGGTGATGATGGCGCCTGGCAGATCCGTACTGCTACCCATGGGCGATACACCCACCAGCACAAGCGTGCCTCCCGGCCGTGTGGCCTCCAAGCATTGCTCCTGAACTGCGGGAATGCCAATGGCTTCGAATACGTAATCAGCGCCCCGACCTTCGGTCATATCACGGATTTCAGCCACTGCATGCGCACCCGCCATGATGAAATGTGTGGCTCCAAAAGAGAGGGCGATATCACCTTTGGCTTCGGCTGCGTCGACGGCAATGATCTGGCCGGCGCCCGCCAGTTGCGCCCCCATGATAACGTTTAGCCCCACACCACCGGCGCCAAACACCGCCACCGTACTGCCTGGCTTCACCCTGACCGTGTTTAATGTCGCGCCCACACCGGTTGTCACGGCACAACCGATCAGGGCTGCAACCTGCAAAGGCACGTCATGAGGAACGGGCACACAGCATTGTTGGGGTGCAACCACGTATTCGGCAAAACAGCCCAATGAGCTAAAATGGTAGACAGGTTGGCCATTTAAGGAGAAGCGGGTCGTTCCATCCAACATGGTGCCGGCCCAGAGCGCCTCCACAAAGGTGGTGCAAAGACTGGGCCGATCGTTGAGGCAGTAAAAGCAATGTCCGCAGTTCGGCGCCCAATTCAAGATCACATGGCCTCCGACCTGAAAGTCGGCCACACCCTCGCCGACGGCTTGTACCACACCGGCTCCTTCATGGCCTGGTACGACCGGTAGAGGATGTTGTGTGTCGCCTGTCACCAGATGCCAGTCGCTGTGGCAGACGCCCGCGGCAGCGATTTTGATCAACACTTCTCCCGTCTTTGGGGGGTCGAGATCTAAAGCCTCCATTTGGATGGGAGCGCCAACTTCATGCAATACTGCGGCCTTAATCTTCATACCATTTTCCTCCTGTAAGGATCATTGGGATTCAGTTGGTTTATGGTTCAATTTGTTTTATCATCTGATTTGTTGCCGGTTGGTCGCGTGGTCGCGTGGTCGCGTGGTCGCGTGGTCGCGTGGTCGCGTGGTCGCGTGGTCGCGTGGTCACCTGCCACTTGCCGTGTTGTTCATATTCGGAACGTCTGCAGAGCTTGCCAATCGATGTTTACCCCCAAGCCCGGTTTGTCAGGTAGGGTTATCGTGCCGTCAGGATCGACTCGTATGGGTTCGGGCAAGATAAAATCCCGGAGGTCGGGCGTCCAGGTTGGGGGATCGAGGGGATATTCGATAAAAGGAGCTGTCGATACCGCCGCAAATACGTGTAGGTTGGCGAGCAAGACCAGACCGTCACCCCAGGTGTGTGGTGAATACATGGCCCCACCAGCCTGAATCTCTTCCGCCAGTTGCCTACCTCGTAGGATGCCGGTGCTCCAAGCCACGTCAGGTTGATAAACATCGAGGCAACCTCGGCGAAGGTATTCCTTTAATTCAGCGAATTCACGAGCGCCCTCTCCACCGGCGATTCGCAGACGTGTTCGTTCCCTCAACTCGGCCAGACCCCGGTAATCATGCCGGTGCAGGGGCTCCTCGAGCCAGTAGACATCGAGTTCTGCCAGGGCGTCGGACAGCCAAAGGGCGGTCTTCAGATCCCACGAAGGTCTGATATCCCAGGGCATGCGCCATCCCTGATTGGCATCCACCTGGATATCCATGTCCGGTCCCACCGCCTCTCGCACGGCCCTGACGACGGCTAGATCGTCGTTGGGGTCTTGGGCATGAAAACGCAGTTTCAGGGCGGGGAATCCCAGCGCTTGCAGCTCCAGGGCGGATTCAGCGCGCTGGCCGGGCGGCAGGCGCCCGCCTGTGGATGCATAAACCCGAACCTTATTGCTGTTCCCGCCCAAGAGTTTCCAAAGGGGCAAACCCTCGATTTTGCCCATCAAATCCCACAGCGCAATCTCCAGCGGCCACATGCGTCCATAATGGAATTGTAGGTTGTCGAGAACCTCCACGTGCCGGGCGATGTCGAAGGGATCCTGGCCCAGAAACAAAGTTTCGTGTCCGGCGAAACCCAGCATGGCATCCCCTGAGCCAACGCCCTCATAGTCGCCAACCCGCACGCGCACGATCGTGCTTGTGAAACTGGTCCGTGGCCGCGGATCCCACGAGGCCAGAAAGGGCGGATCGAGAGGCAGTCTGTAATGGTTGATTTCGATGGCGGTAATAGTATGACTCATCTTTTTCTCACTATGAACAACTCCGCCCCATTTTAACTTTCTGATGACAGCAATTGGTCCAGGTTGAGTCTGTTGATAGCCTCGTCGGTGGGGATGCCGGTGTCTGGGGCCCAGCCCATGAGTTCGTAGTAGCGTCTCAAAGCCCACGAAAATTTCTCGTCATTGATTTCGATATCGGCCAGGGGGCCACGCTCGAACGCCTTCATCACCCGTCTGGGTAGCCGGTCGTCTGCAACCCCAAAACCCTCTCGCACATTAAATAGTCGCGAGAGGGTCTGTGCCCGTTCGCCTACTGCCAGGATATCCCGGACGCTAAACTCGGCGCCGGTGACGCCTGAGAGGGCCTGGGCGAGGTGTTCGTAACGATAGGGATAGAAGTGGCAGTTGATGGCACAGTCCTGAAAATGCATCCAGTTCAGTTCATTGTAAAATACCTGTAATTTATCTTCGTCCAACACTGACGGAGATAGGGGCCCCACCGGTTTCTCCAATACCGAATTAACGCGATCCAGGCCCTGGCCGGGGCTGGAGAAATCGGTGTCGTGCACGTTCATCATGTGGTCGGCGCCGACTGGAGCAACGGCATAGCCTACACCCAACACATGCTTGAGCCGAGGTTCGTGCATGGGCAGTTCCTGACCTTTGACGGTGATATCGAATGCCCCGGTTGCCGGACCGTAACGCTGACTCATGCGCGCCACACCCTCGGCCATGACATCGCCAAAGCCCTGCCGCTGGGCGATCATCTCCACAGAACGCAAGAGCACTTTGGCATCGCCCCAACGGTAGGCCAATCCACCGGTCTCTTCTTCGGTGATTATGCCCCGGGCAAAAGCCTCCATCACGAAACCGATGGAAGCGCCCGTTGAGATGGCATCGAGACCGTAGGCATTGGCCAGTTCATTGGCCTTAGCAACGGCGAGATTGTCATCCACGCCACAAGTGGGACCGAAGGCGGCCATCGTCTCGTATTCAGGACCGCCATAATCGGGATGGAGTTTACGGTAGGGGTCGGGATCGTCATGCTCGAAGACCTGCTTGCAAGTGATGGGGCAGGCCTGGCAGGTATCTCGTTCTTTGAGGAACATCTCGTAATTGCGTTCGCCGCTGAGCAGCGCCCGGTTTTCAAACATCGGTTCGCTGAAGTTTTTTGTTGGTAAGGCGCCTACCGCTCCCCAGTTCATCAAGGAATCCTGCGTGCCCCTGCCAATGCCCGCTGTCGCCCAGGCAGCCAGTTCTTTATAGTTGGCGCCCAGCCATGTGGCAACACCATTCAGCTCTTTGCGTGCGGCCACCGGCGCCGGCATGGTCCCGCGTACGGCCACTGCTTTCAGGTTCTTCGATCCCATGACCGCGCCCAAACCATTGCGACCGGCCGCGCGGTTTATATCACTCATGACCGCGGCATAGCGCACCAAATTCTCTCCGGCCGGACCGATCTGCGCCACCCGTATCCGATCATCAGCCAATTCTGCGAGGATGGCGCCCTGTGCCGGTGCAGTCTTCAATCCCCACAGGTGCTGGGCGGAACGGATCTCGACAGCGCCGTCCTTGATCCAGAGATAGACCGGCGAAGCAGCCCGTCCACGAATCACCAGGGCATCGTAGCCCGACCTTTTGAATTCATGTCCCCACCATCCCCCGGCCTCGGAACTGCCGATGGCGCCCGTCAGTGGCGACTTTCCGCCAACGCCGTGCCGACCGGCGCCGGGCAAGTTCGTACCTTGCATGATACCCGGAGCGAAGATCAAGAGATTGTCAGGCGACAGTGGATCGGTCGCAGCCGGTAGATCTCGAAGGAGGTAATAGGCTACCATCGCCCGACCCCCTACCAGCAGTTTATAAAAGTCGTGAGATGGCGTCTCGACCTGGATCTCAGCTGTCGTCAAATTGATGTGCAGGATCTTGCCGTGTATTCCGCTTAGCATGTGGGTTCCCCTGTCGGAATGTTAGTAATAGCTGATCGCTTTCATTCTATCGAAGTTTCATCCAGGATAGCCACCTGGCAACATGACCTCAACCGGCAGTTGGATGGGGAAGGTCTCTCGTAGTTGGCCGTCGATCTGGTCTGGCAGGATCTGGGGGAAAGAGGATGACAGGATTTCCTGAGCGCGACGTCTGGCACGCTCCCTCATATCCAGGCCACCTGCCTGCTCCCAATCTTGGCGCGTAGCCCGTTCGGCAGTGTGTGGGTAATGGTATTCGCTTTGCATCAACCGCAGGGTTTGGGGGTGTCCGAGATAGTGCCCTTCGCCGAAACAGACGTCGTGAATGACATCTAACGATAGGGATTCCTCGGTCACCTCCATTCCTTTGACCAGGCGCATGGCCTGTCCATTGATGTCGTCGTCGATGACATACTGCTCGTAGGCTACGGCTAGCATAGATTCCAGCATGCCGGCCGAGTGGTGGTTATACTGGGCGCCAGCCAACGCAACCGCAGCCGTGGTTAGCCCTTTCTCGAATCCAGCCTGAACGTCGGGGATCTTGCTGTCGGATAGAGCCGAGGAGCTATAGACGGGCAAGCCATAATGCTGCGTCATTTGCGCTGACGCCGCATTCATCAGCGCCAATTCGGCGCATCCACCGACCATATTGCCGGTACGAAGATCGGAGACCAGGGGCATGCCCCCCAGCAAGGTGGGATGACCTGGCCGCAGCAACTGCACGTAAGTGAGCCCGGCCAGTTCTTCGGCGATGACCTGTACCAGTGTCCCCACCAGCGAGGCGGGAGAGGTTGCGCCCGATTGTGGGGCTGACACCAACGAGATGGGGATGCCGGCGCGCACGGCGGCTGTCAGGGTCTCGGTGGTTGCCGTAGCGAAACGTAGTGGGCTGACCATGTAACCCAGATTCATGGACAGATGAGGGCGGGAAAGAAAAGCCTCTTCCCCCCCGGCGATGATCACGCCCATGCGTTTGATCTCGGCCACCTTATCCGCAGAGTAGCAGCCGCCCATCACATGTTTATGGGTCGCAGCCAGGCAGGCGTAAAAGGTGTTGATGTCGATTTCAGCGGACGCCACATCTCGGGCAACCACGGGCCTCAGATAGAAATGGATATTATCCAGGGTCTCTACCAGCCGGCCGATATCATATAGGTCCCGCAGGCAGGTGTCCCGTACCCGACCGTTCATCAAATCAATGATATTGATGGCGGCCCCACCTGTCCCTAAATGGACGCGGGCGTCGCGCAGGTGCAAATCGAAGCGGCCATCCCGGCTATAGAGCACAACATCCTTATTTGCAGTTTTCAAGGCGCCGTCGACCATGTCGGCCGGGATGAACACCCGGTCATTGGCTTTGTCTAGGCGCGCACCCGCTTCTGCAAAGATATCCCGACACTCGGATTCGCGCACTTGTACACCCGTGCGCTCCAAGACGCTGAGAGCGGCATCGTGAATCCGCTGTACCTCTGCTTCTGTCAGGGGACGGTATTGACCGCCTTCCAGGCCGGGCGCCAGTGCGTTCGGTACCGACTCATTACGACGCCGGCGTCGTATCCTCATTCGTGATGCCATGACTCTCTCTTCAGGGATGGGAAAATGCACAGTCCAGATAGTTCGACGATTTTGGTAACCTGGCACGTAGAACTTAGAACGTCGAACTCAGGTTAATAGGCCTCATCGTATAATTGTTGCATGGCTACCTGGTCAATTGCCCGGGGATTTGTTGTCCAGTTGAAATCTTTTAGATAGGCGCTGGATGCCATGGCGGGGATAAGAGATTGATCTACACCGGCATCCCCTAGTCGGGCGGGCAGGCCGATATCACCGATCAGGCGGCGTACAGCTTTGACGGCGTGCGCGCCTCGTTTGGATACGGTATTACCCGGCATGAGCTGAGGTTCCAGTGCCTGGCCGATGTCGGCGTAGCGTTCGGGTGTCTCCGACAGATTATTGGCCATCTGTCCGGGTAGCATTACGGCGATGGCAACGCCATGGTGTAGATCGGCAAAGCTGGAAAGCTGGTGCGCTAATGCATGGCAGGCGCCCAGCCAATTTGAACTGATAGCGATCCCTCCCAACATGGCTGCTTCTACCATGGCAGTGCGAGCGTGCAGGTTGTCGGGCTGATGAACTGCCTCGCGTAGATGTTGGCCAATCAGTTCGATGCCTCTCAGGATCAGTGGGTCGAGGGCAGCTTGATGATTGGTGGACACATATGCTTCGATGAGATGGGAGAGCGCATCTATTCCCGTGGCCGCGGTGAGGTCGGGGGGAAGGCTCAAGGTCAGTTCCGGATCAATCAAGGCAATGGTCGGCAGCAGGTTGCCGGTACCCACCCCGAATTTTGCCTTCTCCTTCTTATCCGTGATCACAGCCCAGGGCGTGACCTCACTGCCGGTTCCAGCGGTTGTTGGTATGGCGATCAGGGCCGGCATATCGCAGACCTGCGGGGCCGGCCGCGCCTCCGCTCCTAGTCTGGTCGAGTATTCGGAGATACCGGCGTCATTGGGGCCGCCCAATAGAAGGCGCATAGCTTTGGCGGTATCGAGGGCACTACCACCGCCAACTCCCACGATAGACTCGGCGCCACAAAGGTGATAGGCTTTCGCTGCACGATGCACCGATTCGATATCAGGATTGGGTATAACATCATCGTACCGGGTGACGTGTACACCGGCATCGGCCAGGGATTGCATGAGCGGATCCAAGAGTCCCAGGGCGAGGATGCCCGGATCGGTCATCAAAAAGGCATGGCTTATACCCAGCGCCTGTACCTGGGCGCCAACCAGTTTCGCCGCACCCGCTCCGATGTGTACCTGTCCCGGCCAGAGATAGGTGGAGATTCCTGCCATTTGTTACCTCCGTGCGTGTTGCGTTGATTGTTCACGGTAGGACGTTTCTAACTCATATTGCAGGTTATTATGGACATTTGGACAGTCAAGAAATGGAGCCGATGCCGTATGCACCATGTAGCACCCTGCCAGTCTCGAAACGGTCGGGGGTGTACATGTCGATGGGAATGCGGGGCTTCTGGCCGAGGATGGTCTGAGCCAAGGACTCGCCGATGGTTGGGGCGAGTTTGAAGCCGTGCCCGCTGAATCCGACCATCACATATAGGCCTTCATACCCCGGCGCCTCGCCAACCAGGGGATTCCAATCGTCGGAGATATCATATGGGCCCGTCCAACCCGCAGTATATTGGGCATGGTTGAAGGCGGGCATGCGATTGCTGATGAGGCGGCCGATCCGTGAAACATGTTCCAGGTCAACATGATCGGTCAGTGTATCAGCGTCGCCGATGGGATCGCCATGATCGCCCGTACCGATCAACACGACCCCACCCGTTTCCGGCCGGAAATAAATCTTGTCAGGCGTGGTCAGATCCTTGACGATGGGCCAGTGGGGTTTATAGGGCTGGTCGATTTTCAAGGTGATGACCTTGTGGCGGCTGGTGACGTAAGGGAGTTTCAGGCCGGTCCCGTTCAATAAGGTATTGGTCCAGGGACCTAAAGCTAAGATGACAATAGCACTCTCGAAGTTATCATGTGGAGTCTGAACCTGCTTTGTAGCGCCGTTGAGTTTGAGGCCGGTGACTGGCGTCTCCGTGTGTATGGCGACGCCCAGGTCTCGCGCACGATTGGCATAGGCTAAAGTGGTCAGGTAGGGATCGGTATAGCCGGTCATGCTGTCATAACCGATCACGCCGACGTCGTCGAATTGCAAAAGGGGATGTAATTCGTTGGCCTCGGTCGGGGTCAACTCGGCCGTATCGATACCGTAGTCGTTCTGTTCTTGGAATACAGTAAGCATGGGCTCACGGTGTTCTTCAGGACCGACGATGAGGTAACCTGTGCGACGCCAGCCGATATCACCGCCGACCCGCTCCTCGAAATCCGCAAAGATCTTCAGGCTTTCGACAGCATGTAACATGTTGGCCGTGATCGAATAATGGGTACGGACAATGGCACAGGACTTGGCGGTGCCCCCCGAACAGATGCCACCTCGCTCTAGCAGCGCGATATTGTTTGCTCCCATCCGGGCGAGATTGTAGGCTGTAACGCATCCATACAACCCTCCACCCACGACGAGATAATCTGCGGTTTGCGTGCTCATGCGCTTGCCTCCTCCAATTTTAGTCGCGTGGTCGGTTGGTCGCGTGGTTGGTTGGTCGCGTGGTCGGTTAGTCGCGTGGTCGGTTAGTCGCGTGGTCGGTTGGTCGCGTGGTCGGTTGGTCGCGTGGTCGCGTGGTTGGTTGGTCGCGTGGTCGCGTGGTCGCGTGGTTGGTTAGTCGCTCAGATGCGGTGGGGTGTTATGTTGCGATGTCTGCCAGTTGTGCGTTTGCCAAACGGATGAGATCCTTCGGTTTGAGTTCCAGTCCGGCCATGGGATCGCCACTGCTTATGTTCACATTGTTGCAGGAGGCGATGGTAGTATCGAAGATCACCGGCATGTTTTCGGGCAGACCGAGCGGCGCCACTGCCCCCTGCACAAATCCGGTTTCGGCCTCAATCTCTTCAGCGCTGGCAAAGGTGAGGCGTTTCCAATCACCGCCCAGGTACGAGCGCACCGCTTTGTAATCAAGTCGTGCATGGCCCAGTACGCAGGCCATTACGTAGCGCCGAGGTTTGCTTTTTTCCCGAAGCAAGATCGATTTTACCATCTCTTCTTTGACCACGCCGCGCTGGGCTGCCGCCGCTTCTACTGTGAATACCGCTTCATTGTGTGGGAGCGATTTGTAGGCTACACTCTCAGCATCCAGGAGTCTGGTGATTTTGGTATGTGGATTAGCCATGATGCCCTTTATAAAATGCGATCATCTGCGGAATTCCTTAGAAAGTGTTTGAAAAATGGTTTTACGGCGCCCGAATTACAGTTGAGCGGGCGAGCCGTCGAGTCATGATGTGAATCATTGCCGCATATATCATGGCTTCGCTTGTTTCAGGTAAGATTTCATACTCCTTGCTGAGGC
>JAAENG010000400.1 GCA_024224665.1 Chloroflexota bacterium
ATCGAGAGTAGCACAAGTTGCGGTTTTACTGGTATAGGCGACCAGCAAATTGTAACTGACACTCTCAAATTGCAGCCGCTGGCCGACAATGGTGGAGACACGCTGACCATGGCCTTGGACTCCGGCTCTGTAGCCATCGATCGGGGAGAATGTAGCTTGGCCAAAGACCAGCGGGGCGTTGACCGGCCACAGGGCGGGGGGTGCGACGTCGGAGCTTACGAGAGAAGCTCCAACGACCCTGTTACTCCCCAAGTATCTGGAACGCCTGCTGGGGTTGATCTGATCCTCAACTGGCAACACCAGCACACGAAATACGAAGTATGGCGCTCAACCATTCCCTATTTTACACCCGGAGATACTGACGCCCCTTTCCCGATCGCTGTTTGGCTTCCTCCTTCTGCTCCTGGTGACCCCTGCAGTTTGAGCAATGACGAGATCACCTGCACTGATGCCGGTGTGCTGTCCCCTGGTGTTCTGAACATATACATTGTTAGGGCCTTCAATAGTAGTAATGCCTCGGCTGATTCTAATCGGCTGGGGGTGATTACATTCGGCCTGCAACCGGGAGGGGTAAATCCATAACGGTTCAACAGGATTTCGTGGGGTCCTAGCAGGGCACGTGTTGCGTATTGCGTGTTACGTGATGCCGGGTGTTGACAAACCACACCTTTCTAATAGGAGCCACGCAAATTCCGAAAGAGCCTCCATAATTTTTGAATCGCAGTGGGAATAACAACCACCTCAGCGCCGTAGAGTACTGACATGTGAAACACTGATATCGCCAGAATACTCTTGACGAATCGGCCAAAAGACCTTCACTGTGCGAAATCTGCCGCCTGCCAGTCAAGGCTCACGTGGCGGTTTGAGGCGTAGCTTCGCCAGATAGTTAAAAAGAATCAGCATCTCTCCGTTCGGTGGGCGTTATCTGCCTTGCATAAAACTGTGCTAATCTCGGCCAGTTCTGTTAAACTCTGGCGTTGTTACTCTAACCTGAGACAAAGCCAACCTGATGAGTTCATCTATGCAACGATTACACCTGATTCGTCCACTGCTTGCCATGCTCTTGCTGACTCTGGTTGCCATGCTTGTGCTGGCAGCCTGCGGCGGCGAAGAACCAGAGCCCACGCCCACCATGTTGCCACCGACGTGGACCCCAACTGCTGTCGTACCCCCGACAGAAGCACCCGCAGCAACGCCTGTTCCACCTGCTACCGATACGCCCATCCCTCCGCCCACAGTGGAACCGCCAGCGGCAGAGCAAGAACAAGAGGTGGTCGAACAGCCGCCCGAGCCCACTGCCACAGAAGCGCCGGCAGCCGAACCCACTGACACACCCTTCCCCAGCCTGGTCGTCAGTGCAAATAAGGCCAACCTGCGCAATGGGCCAGGCACAGCCTACAACCAGATTGGATCGGTCAATCAGGGTGCAGAGTTCACGATCATCGGCCGGAACAACAACGGCAACTGGTGGCAGATTCAAGTAAACAATCAACCTATGTGGGTATTCGATGACCTCGTGGCGGTGTCAAACGCCGAGTCAGTACAAGTCGCCCAGAACATCCCCAACCCTCCCCCCAGACCCACACAGCCACCCCCGCCACCAACCAATACACCGGCGCCGGTGGTGCATGATCCATGCGCCGGTATCGGTGGCGATGGTTGTAAATTCCGGGTCAGTGGTGGGCCGGCCTTTACAGCCAATGGCGGTGGTGAACTCAAACTTACACTTGGATTTATTCACAGCGGAGTTGATGGTGGGCAAGCTCAGGGCAGTTATCGGGTGATCCTAAAGAAAAACGGCGCCGAGATACCAACCAAGGAATGCGCCCCCAGTTGGACAGGCGATCTGCGCAGCGGCCCCAACGGCAATTATAATGCTGAATGCAAACTAGGTATAGACAGGATCCCAGATCGCAACGTGGCCGGCCATTACGAAGGCTGGGTCATCGATGGCAATCACGAGCGTGATAGCCAGAATTTCACCTTGGATATCCCGGACGGCCAAGGTGAGGTCTGGATGAAATTCGATCAAGGTTAGGCATTTACCACCTCTCCCAATGCACGACCTCGACAAATGAACGTTTAGCGCCGGCCCGTGGCGGCCTGGTAAACTTGTCCAACTCTGCGGGATAGCCAAATGAGATGGCCGAGTAACACATCTTATCGGCCGGAAGACCGAGTAAAGCGTTGGCTTTTTCTATCTCATAGATATTGGCTATCACCGAACCAATACCCATTTCTTGCGCAACCAACATCATATTCTGCGTAGCACGTCCCAGGTCAAATGCAACAGGCCAGCGCTCCATCCAGTCGCCGCTTACAAGGGCAATGCCAACTGTCGCCCCGGCCAGGTGCCTCGCCCACTGCCCGCATTCGCTCAACGCCGCCAATCGCTCTCGCTCTTGCAAGACGACAAAGTGCCAGGGCTGGTTATTCTTGGAACTACCTGACCAGCGCCCGGCATCGAGGATGCGAGTGAGGTCTTGTTCGGCGATGGGCTGATCGCTAAATTTGCGGGTCGCTCGTTTTGTTCTTACGGTTTCATAGACAGACATTGGCGTACTTCCTTTGGGTGTGTTCTAGATGAGTTATTGGCATGCCCATGTGCTCCGTTCTTTTGTGTTTCGGACACACCTAATTCCTTTTGAGTGGGCAAATCTGGAAATGCTTAACACCTAAGCGCCTAGAACCCTATGCACTGCCTCGAGTTGCTGTTTGGTTCCTACCAGGATCAGTACATCGCCCTCGTGGAGTGTGGTGTTAGGGCCAGGGTTGAGTTCAAAGCCCTGAGCAGTATGGCCATGATTTTCGGCATCGGGGTGGTACAGGGCAATGACGGTCACATCGAACTCGGTACGTAACTTGACATCCCCCAAGGTCCTGTCGGCGAGAGCGGAGCCCGGCAGCACAGGTACTTCATCCATCTCTGCCCCTCGGCCCTCATCGAACACGACCTGGGCCAAGAATTCAGAGACATGGGGCCTGAGGATAGTGAGCGCAAGTCGCCGGCCACCGAATTCGTAGGGGGAAACCACTTCATTGGCGCCGGCACGTGTGAGTTTGTGCTGAGATTCGGGCTGAACCACACGGCTGGCAATCCATAGTGAAGGATTCAGTTCTCTAGCGCTCAATACAGTAACGATATTGGCATTGTCGGTATCGAGTACGGAGACAAGACGTTTGGCGGTCTGAATCCCCGCCGCTATCAATGTCTCATCCTCCGTAGCGTCGCCGTGGACGGCGTGCAGTTTTTGTTCACGCAATGTCTCGACCATATCCAAGTCACGTTCGATGATGACAAAGGGCTCGCCATTATGATCCATTTCTGCTGCTACTGCTTGACCGATGCGGCCATAACCACAGATGATTGTATGATTTTGCATTCTTTGCGCCTTCCTTACCGCTCGAATCTGTCCGACGCCCATCCGAAACTGCGGGCTGAGAAGCGTGCCGAGTACTGATTGTAACGCCCACGCGCCCCAAACGATTGTGAAGATAATCAACAAGGATGAAAAAATCCGAGTTGGTGTGTCGAAGTCGCCTAACTCCGCAAACCCCACCGTCGAGATGGTGATCACCGTCATGTAGAGGGCATCGCCCAGACTGAGATCTGCTAGAATCGAATAGCCGGAGACGCCGGCGATAAAGATGATCAGGATCATCAACACAGATGCAGCGAGGCGACGCAGGTCCTGCGGGCGTAAACCTATCAGAGAGGCGATTTCGATCATAGTTCCTATTATGGGCGAAAGCGTGCAAATTGGGAAAGCTGTTCATGCTGTGCAATTACAATCCCAGCTTCATCCTCTGCTATACTCCTGTCCTATGCTATCTACAGACATCATCTCCGCAGCCCAACTCACGGAAGCGATCACTGCCCTTCGCCACGGCTACATAGTAGTCTTTCCCACCGATACCCTCTATGGCGTCGCCTGTCTGGCGCAAAATGAAGAGGCCGTACGACAGGTGTTCCTGGCCAAAGAGCGAGCGATGGATGTGGCGTTGCCGGTCATGATCGCAACCTATGAAATGGTCAGTGACATTGCCGAACCTCTACCTGGTTTTGTCGAACTCACCAATCAGTTCTGGCCCGGCCCTCTGACTCTGGTGCTGCCCAAAAAACCTGTACTTCCCGACATCGCCACTGGGGGCCGTCCGTCGCTAGGTCTCCGCATTCCAGACCACGACCTCGCCCTCGAAATATTACGTCAAGTTGGCGTTCCCCTGGCCATCAGCAGTGCCAACCGCTCGGGCCAGCCCCCGGCGCGAAACGCAGAACAAGCCTGGAATCAACTCAAGGGTCGGGTGCACCTTATCGTCGATGGAGGCGAAACGCCCGGCAAAGAGCCTTCAACAGTTCTCGATTTAACCACAGAACTGCCCACGATCCTCCGTGCAGGCGCCATTTCCGCAGACGCCCTATCGGCCATCCTCGACCGGCCTATAGTTTCCGAACACGCCTAGCTGATCAATCTCATGAAACGGTATGTACCCTGGATCGGCGGACTCCTTTTGGTGATAGCAGGCATATCACTTTATCTGGCCTGGATGCGGTGGGCGCCGGGTCGTGACCTTTACGAGATCTACCAGCCGATCACTGCCAGCCCCGGCGATTGTTCTGCGGATAGGCGATTCGCTATCATCGGGGATTATGGCCACGATGGACGGGCCGAGGCGCAAGTCGCTGCGTTAGTCGATAGCTGGCAGGTCGATTTCATCACCACGGTTGGAGATAATAACTATCCCTGGGGGCTTGCAAAGAGCATCGATAGAAACATCGGCCAGTACTATCACAGCTACATCTACCCATATGCCGGCATTTATGGCGGTGGGGCAGACGAGAATCAGTTCTTCCCCGCCCTGGGCAATCATGATTGGCGCTCCGGCGCGATTCAAGCCTATCTCGACTATTTCACCTTGCCCGGGAACGAACGTTACTATGATATCCGCCGGGGTCCTGTACATCTGTTTATCGTCGACAGCGATGCCCGTGAACCTGATGGACGCACAGCGGATAGCGCACAGGCGCAGTGGCTGCAGAGGCGATTGCAGGGGAGCACAGCGCCCTGGAAGATCGTTTTGCTCCACCATGCACCCTATTCATCCTCCACAATGCACGGTTCCGATATCGAACTACAATGGCCCTTTGCGGATTGGGGGGCGGCCGCTGTGGTCGCCGGCCATGACCACACATACGAGCGCCTGCAAGCTGAGGGCATCCCCTATTTCGTCAATGGTTTGGGGGGGCGCAGCATCTACCGCATGGGTGCAGCGCTGCCTGAGAGCGCCGTGCGTTACAATCAGGCGTATGGCGCCATGCTGGCAACGGCCGGCACGCACTGTATCAATCTCAGCTTTTTCAATACCGAAGGCGACTTGATCGATAGCCTGACGCTGGGGCCAAGCTAGCTGAGTGCCGTCTCCCAGGTGCGCAGACCCACACGACTCAGATAGATAGGGATATTCTGAAAGAGCTGATCTTCCTGTTCGATCTCGCGGATCATCGTGCGCTTCACATGAGAGGTGGGGCCACAAAGAATCGTCACAGATCCACCATCTCCGCCGGCGCCATTGACTTTGTAGCCCACCGCGCCATGTGCTACGGCAATATCGATCACCCGTTGTGCGTCGGCGCTAACCAGATCGGGATGGAGGTCGCGCTGTGCTTCGGTATTCTTGCTCATGGCTGCGCCCAGGCCGATGAAGTCTCCGGCGTAGAGGGCATCCCGCGATGGTGCGGCAGTTGAACGTAATGCGATGAGACTTTTGGCGTCAGGCCCGGTTTCTTCGAGATCACGGATGACCTTTTCGTGAACGCGGGAAGATGAATGTGACTTCCCCAGATAGATCAGGGTTAAACGGCGTTCTAGTTCCCACCAGAAGGTGTTGGGCAGGTGGATGGGTGAGACTGTGGCATGGGGATACTGAAACATCTCGATATAGTTGATGCCGCCAAAAGCTGAACAAAGCTGATCCTGTATACCACACTGCTGCCCCAGCATTTCAGTTTCGATTGCGTGGGCCGTGTAAGCCACTTCGTGCGCGGTAAGTCGGCCCGGGGTAAGGCGGTCCAGTGCTCCAATCAAGGCAACGGTTACGGCGGCAGAGGTGCCGGTTGAGGCGCCAACAGGTGCTTCGGAGTAGATGGTAACCTGAATGGCAACATCATCTGGGATGCCCATGCGCTCGATAGCCGCTTCCAAGAGCGGATGCCGATCCCAGCGAGAGCCATTTAGAATCGGTGAGTAGTGTTCTCCATAATTTTCAGCGAAAATGATAATCCGTTGGCTCTGATCCCCACTTCGATAGACATTAATCTGCACTTCGGCATAGGGATAGACACCGATATTGAATATCTTACCATGTTCGGCAAACCAGGTGTCGGTCCATCCGCCATTGTCGCAGATCCTAATCGGGGCTACGCAATTGATCAGGCGCTTGGGTCTAGCCGGGTGTATTGTACTGCTCATTCTGCTCTCCTAACCTACGTCGTCGTAGGCTTAATGTCGTAGCAATATCCTGAATATTCCAATCGGTTTCGTGTGATCTGATCCCGACCCTTGGCATTATCGCTCAGCCATCAATGAGGTCAAGAAATCCGTTCTCCCGTAACGTATAAAATGCGACCCTATCCTTCTTGGAAACAGGGTCGCATTGTTGAGTAAGCCGGTTTCAGCTGTCTTATTACGTCTGCTGATAGGCAGCCCTGGTTCCGGGTAGTATTGCTAGTATCAATACAACAGCACTAACGAGAATCGAGGTCGATACAGCTTGCCAGGGTGTGCCGGTCAGAAGATATACGATATCAAGGATCAGGTAGAAGATCGCCAGAACCACAACAAAGAGCCATGACTGAGGATCGACATTCCAAAGACCTCGCGCAGCCCAGATCCAGATCAGGGCCAAGATCACATACATAATCGCGCCTAACCAGTTGACAGAGGGCAAGAAGAATTTCTCAGGGCCGAACAAGAATGGATTCTGAACGCCCATGATGCCCAACATCTGCAATACGCGAAGGAGTGCCAGAAGCGCGGCAATGGCTGCACCAATGGCCAATAAGGTTCCAGCTAGAGGACGATTCATAATTTCTCTCCTTTTTTACTTTGTGCCCCACCAGAGGCAAATGAATGATGAGGACTTAGGACACAACGACTTACAGAATTGCGTCCCGAAATAAGGAGCGAACGCCGCAAGCTATTGAATTCTAGTCCTAAAGGGCGCCAACTTATCGAAGCGAAAGCGTGCTTACCTCAACAATATAATTATGACACATTTTACAAGGCAAATCAAGTGTTTTATGAAACTGAGCACTTAGGGCGCAACATGCTAGAAAGGCGGTTTTCGTTAGCACAAACACCACGTAACACGCAATACGCAACACCTGTTTTTCCAGGTACACAGGAAGCCGTTCAGCCAAAAATGTGTCTGGGTGTTCTCTTGAGGATATCGGCCGCATCATACCGATCGCTCAAATCCCCGGCATGTTAGACGCCACAGATAGGGGTTGAATACCATGCAAGAATGCGCGGAATTGACAGTGGCTGAGAAGTAATATATGCTAATGAAAATGTCTTTGTTAGCGTTCACATTATCGCAAACAATTCGTTGAGCGACGAGGCTCGATTGCATATGCCAGGACGTGTAACCATCGCGGAGGTAGCAAAAGAGGCGGGGGTGTCCATACGAACGGATGCGCGCGTGTTCAATAACAGGAGGGCAGCTAGAGAGGTAATTGGGTGCATAGTCTCGTTATAATCGAAGTAACAAGGTTGTGATCCGGCCTGTACCAATCATCCTGACAAGCGCGCCATAAATCCGCATTCCTACCCACCCTACATGCTTCAACCTGAACTGATTTCATCTAAAGGAGGTGATGCCACAGTCGCAAACAACCTATCATCGCCATATATGAATAGTCAATGGGGAGAGCAATTCTGCAAACCTCACTTCCCCACAACCCAAACCGGCCTCCAACATCGATGTCGGATACCGGACACTCTTCCACGGAGAAAGAAACTATGAATAGTAGAACAATACGAAACCTGTTACTGATCAGCAGCTTGCTACTGGTCCTGGGGTTGGTGTTATCCGCCTGTGGTGGTGCTCAGGCTCCTGCCCCCGCCCCCGCCCCGGCAGCAGAAGAACCGGCTGCTGAGGAACCGGCTGCCGAAGAACCTGCTGCTGAAGAACCGGCTGCTGAAGAACCGGCTGCTGAAGAACCGGCTGCTGAAGAGCCGTCGGTGGAATCGAAATACAACCAAGCGCCCATGCTGGCTGAAAAAGTGGCGGCGGGTGAGTTGCCGCCGGTGGATGATCGCTTGCCCGCAGAACCGCTGGTTGAGGAAGTCGTCGACGAGATCGGCCAATACGGCGGCACCTTGCGCCGTGCCTTTCTTGGGCCTTCGGATCACAACAACTACACACGCCTGAGTTATGATGCGTTGCTGCGCTTCGCACCCGATGGCGGCGCCGTGATCCCTCACATTGCCAAGGGCTATGAAGCCAACGAC
This sequence comes from Chloroflexota bacterium, assembly GCA_024224665.1. Lineage (GTDB taxonomy): Bacteria > Chloroflexota > Anaerolineae > J102 > J102 > PIVW01. The sequence goes on from JAAENG010000400.1 coordinate 8,514, forward strand.
GACTTCACCCAATGGACGATCTCCCTGCGCGAAGGCATGAGTTGGTCGGACGGCGAGCCCTTCACAGCCGACGATATCATGTTCTGGTACGAAAACATCCTCCAGAATGAAGACCTGATGCCGAGCATCCCGCTGTGGATGCAGAATGCAGATGGTTCGACAGTCTTGGTGGAGAAGCTGGATGACTCTACCGTGCAGTGGAACTACATGGAGCCTAACACCGCTTTCCCACTGAACATTGCCAACATGGATGGCGCCGATAAGTCAATTGCCATCATGTCCTTTGCGCCCGCTCATTACTTGCAACAATTCCACCCGGCATTCGCCGATGAAGCGGAATTGCAAGCCAAAGTTGACGAACGTGGCTTTGAGACTTGGACCGAACTATTCCAGGTCGAAGCCCTGCCGCACACCAGCGGTAATCGACCCAGCACCGCTGCCTGGGTGCCTGTCGATGGATCAAACGTATCGGACCAGGTCTTTAGGCTTCAACGCAACCCCTACTATTTCGCCGTCGACGCTGAGGGCAACCAGCTACCATACGTTGACAACGTAACCTTCACCTTCTTTGCCGATAAGGAGGCGTTGAATCTAGCCGCGGTAGGTGGCGAGATCGACATGCAGGGCCGCCACTTGAACATGGCCAGCTATCCTGTGCTCAAGGAGAATGAGGACGCCGGTAATTATCATGTAGTCGCCTGGCCGACGTTTGGTGGCTCCGATGCGGTTTTGATGTTCAATCAGACATACCAGAATGATCCAGCCGCCGGCGAGATGTTACGGAATAAAGACTTCCGCATCGCTCTATCGCACGCCATCGACCGCGAGGGAATCAAGGAATCGGCATTCCTGGGCCTTGGCGAATCCCGCCAGCCCGTGCCATCACCTGGCCATCCTTTCTACCCTGGTGACGAGCATGCCTTCAAGTACACCGAACTCGATTTAGACACGGCCAACGCACTGCTGGACGGCATCGGTATGACCGAGCGGGACGGTGATGGATTCCGTCTGCTACCCGGTGGCGAGCCCTTGGACATTGAGATCCAGGTGATCACTGCCTTTGGCAACTGGGCTGACGTAGGCCAGATCGTCGTGGACAACTGGGCCGATGTTGGCGTCAAGGCGCATGTTGAGATTCGTGAGCGTGCGTTAGGCTTCCAGATGCGCGACACCAATGATCTGATGGTCGAGATCTGGAACGAGGACTCGACGCCCTTCCCCTTCAGCGGCCAGCCCAAGATGGATCCGCGTAGCACGGTGGCCCTGACCTTTGCTCCCCTCATCCGCACCTGGTACCAGACCGGCGGCGAAGAGGGTATGGAACCGCCGCCCGAGATCGCCAAGATCGTCGAGATCATCGACGAGGGCAAGATTTCTGGGCCGGAACGACAAGCCGAACTGGCGCAAGAACTGTTCAGGATCTGGACCGATAACGTCTGGGAAATCGGCACCGTCGGCCTGACGCCAATGATCCAGGGTGTATTGGTCGTCAACGATAACCTGATGAATGTGCCCGATTCGGCCGGCAATACCTGGCCCCTGCGCACGCCCGGCAACACCCGCCCCGAGCAGTACTTCTTTGCACAGTAAGCGCCAAGGAATTTTCAAGAGCTAACTGTCCTAACCCGGACGAGCCAGAACCAAACCGGGCTGACCACAGATGACACAGATTTCACTGATTATTCTTAGAAAGTGTTTGAAAAATGGTTTTACGGCGCCCGAATTACAGTTGAGCGGGCGAGCCGTCGAGTCATGATGTGAATCATTGCCGCATATATCATGGCTTCGCTTGTTTCAGGTAAGATTTCATACTCCTTGCTGAGGC
>JAAENG010000401.1 GCA_024224665.1 Chloroflexota bacterium
CTTGCACTTTTCTTGTAACTCGGACATCATTGAACTTCTGTAGTAACGGCTCTAGGTATTTTGACAGTTTTTTTTCATAGCATAATCATAGCCGCATCTCAGTATTTGTGGCTAGTCTGACTTTTCCAGAGTTTTCAGTATAATATGTGACCGATATGGTATTGAACTGCATGATTACGATAGCCATACGTCAGTTTTCTAAGATCATATCAGCGTCCTCATGATCCACCTCTCTATTTGTCGATCCAGTTTCATATTGATTTTGAGCGTGCTGCTGGTAAGCATAGCAGCCTGTGCTGCCCCGGCTGTAACGCCCACGCCGATAGCCGCCGGACCATCTCCAACGGCTACTGTGAGTCTCCCCGCGCCGACAACGGTCTCGGCTACAAAAGCGGTCGTGGCGAGTTTAGCTTCTACGGCCACAGCAACAGCCACCGAGACTGCTACCCTGACACCCAGCCCAACCCTGACCCCTAGCCCGACCTCGACCTCGACCTCGACACCGACAGCGGTCGTATCCGAACAATTGGCCGAAGCCGATACGTTCCTCCTCAATGGCGATTACCAGGGGGCGATAGAGGTCTATCAAGAGATCGTTGCTTCGTTCTCAAACGATCCACTGGCTGAGGAGGCGACCTTTGGTTTAGGAAAGGCGTTATGGTTGGAGGGTGATGCAACGGGCGCGGCACAGGTCTTTCTGTCACTCGGCAAGAGCAATTCTTACCGGGAAACACATCCCGAGATCCTCTATTGGTTGGGACAAGCACTTAAGCGTGTGGGGCAGGCAAAAGAGGCAGCGGCTGTCTTTATCGAGTATGCGGAACAACAGTCATTGCTGGACTCCCGGGCATATAGTCTGGCCGGTGACGCCTATGCCGCTGTGCAGGATACCTCAAATGCCATTGCCAGCTACGAACAGGCCCTCTCTAAAGCGCCTGATATCGCCTCAAAGTTACGCGCCCGAGAGGGCATTGCCGCCGCCAGCATCCAGGCCGGTGATTTTGAGCGTGCCATCGCCCAATACCAGGCGATCCTAATCTCTGCCAGCCAGCCGGGATATCGCGCCGAAATACACTATCAACTGGGGCAAACGCAACTGGCTAATGGTCAGACAGAGGATGCTTACGCCAGCTTTCAGGAGGCGATGCGGGCAGGCCCTACCAGCCACTTTGCCTATCTGGCCTTGGTCGATCTTGTCAACGCCGAACAACCGGTCGATAGCTATTTGCGAGGCCGCATTGATGTTGCTGCCGGCGCTTATCAACCCGCCATTGACATACTGCACGAATACATGGACACAAACCCAAATCATGCTGCCGAGGCACATGCCCTGGTAGCCCGTGCCTATGAAGGACAGAAGGACTACATACGCGCCGAGATCGAATGGCAGCAGCTCACCGATACGCACGCCAATGACACGGCGGCGGGCGCAGCCTGGTTGGGCCGAGGGCGTAGTTACTGGCGCCGTGATGATCCGGCTACTGCACGGGGAGTGTATCTGCGGGCAGCGGAATTGAGCCCCGATCGGGCTGCTGCGGCCGAGGCGCTGTGGTGGGCTGCCATCATCGCAGAACGGGACGAAGGCACACTCTCTGAAGCTACTGCCGACTTCGCACGACTTGCGCAAGAGTATCCCGAAAGCAAATATGCGACACGCGCTGCTTTTCGCTCAGGCTTGACCTCCTTCCAATTGGGTGATTTCGAGGCTGCACGTACCATTTGGTCTGCAGCGGCTGATGCCGGCGACGGGTTGTGGGAAGCGGCAGCCTCCTATTGGCTGGGACGCTCGCTAGAGGTCGAAGACAATACAGACGAAGCCATCACCCACTGGCAGGAGATGACAGAGCGGTGGAGTGCCGGAAATTATTACGGGCTACGCGCGCGCCAAACCCTTGCCGAACGCCAAAACCAGACAATGGACCCAGGTGTTCCCGGTGATTCTGACAGTGATTCGCTCCCGTCCCTCACCACCTGGCTCGAGAGTTGGGTGGAAAGCGATGTTCCAATTGATCTCACTGAGTCGAGATCTAAACTGGAACGTGCTGCTGAACTGCATCGAGTAGGCGAGACGGTCGCCGCTGCCGCTGCCTTCGAGGCGCTCCGCCTGCGCTGGAATGATGATCCTGTCGCCTTATTGCAGCTTGCCTTGATGGCAAGAGATCTGGGTTATTACAACACCTCGATTCGCAGCGCCGCTCGCTTTCAGGTGCTATCGCCAGACAAGCTGGCCGATAGTCCCGTTTATGTGCAGAAACTTATTTTTCCCATTTACTATGCCGATCTTATCCTTCCTGCGGCCACTAAGTATGATATAGAACCCCATGTACTGCTCGGCTTGATCCGCCAGGAATCGTTATTTGGTTCGGCTGCCACCAGCGGCGCTGCAGCACGCGGCCTCGCCCAGATCATTCCCAGTACCGGGCAAAGCATTGCTCAACAGTTGGGTTGGTCTGACTACCGGGATGAATTATTGTACAGGCCCTACATCAATGTGGATTTCGGCGCATTTTATCTGAGCCAGGGCCTTAACCGCACCGGTGGCAATGTACCCCAGGCATTGGCCGGATACAATGGCGGCCCGGGCAATGCCGCATTTTGGCGAAATCTTGCCGGTGACGACGACGACCTTTTTTTGGAACTGATCAACTTCGACGAAACACACCTCTACCTGCGCACCATCGCCGTACAGTCAAACCATTATCGGCGCTTGTACCCCGAGCTTGCGAATGAATAGATCGCAGACATCCGCCCCTCATTTCATCAAATTGGGTGGCAGTCTGATTACGGACAAAAACCGCCCTGTGACACCACGGCCTCTGGTGATCCAACGCCTGGCAGAGGAAATCGCCACAGCCTACCACGCCTTCCCCAGCCGGCCATTTCTGCTCTCTCACGGCAGTGGTAGCTACGGCCATGTTGTCGGCCGTCGCTACCACACGCGGCAGGGTGTACACGATAGTGAGGGATGGCGCGGGTTTGCCGAAACCGGATACATCGCCGCCCAGCTCAATCGACTGGTCTTGGCAGCATTTCTCAGAACAGGTTTACCGGTTATAAGCCTACCGCCATCTGTTCTCGTACGCTGTAATAAGGGCCAGATAGAGACTTTTCATATCGAACCGGTGCAAGCAGCGTTACGGGCTGGTCTCATCCCCGTGCTGTTCGGTGACATCGCCTTCGATACGCATCTCGGCGGGACCATTGTCTCCACCGAACAAGTTCTGGCGGCAGCAACGCCTTTCCTTTGTCCGGGCCATATCACGCTGGTTGGGGTCGTAGATGGCGTTTACGACGCTGATCCTCTTAGTGTTCCGGATGCCACGCCCCTTCCACAACTGCGCGCATCTCAACTCGATACCGTGAAAGCAATGCTCGGTGGCTCCTATGGTGTCGATGTAACAGGCGGCATGGCAGGAAAAATCGAGAGTATGGCGGAGTTGCTACGGCATCATCCCAACCTGCGAATCCACTTGCTATCTGGGGAGATACCTGGTCATCTGCAAGAGCATTTGTCTGATCCGAATCAGTTGTTGGGGACGACGATGACTCTGTGATCCCTGTCACCTGTCACCTGTCATATGGGCGAGCATTTCAGTTGCCACATTTCACCGATCTTTAGGTATAATGCGGCTTCGAGCACCGGAACGTCCCCTTCTGACCAGACAGATTCCGGCTAGCCTTGTTTTTTCATGTCTCATACTTGTTCTCGCTGCGGTACCAATGTTCCTAGTGATCGTGATGTCTGCCCCAACTGTGGGGTAGTCGTTACGCGACCAGGCAATACTATTCGCTGCAGCCACTGCCATCGCAGCACCCCCTCTCAGCTAACACTGTGTCCTCATTGCGGGCGAGAACTCCATGCCTGGCGTCCTTATCGACCTATTGCCGCCGTAGTACTCTTGCTGATTCTGTTTGGGTTACTCAATTTCGCAGGGGGATGGGACCTTATTTCCAGGGCAGGTGATGCGGTGACAGCTCTGATCCCGCCGCCGGCAACGTTGCTTCCCGCCCCAACCCAAACGCCCGTTCATACGCTCACACCTTCGCCCACCGAAATCATTGTTGTCATTCAGCCCACCCCTACACCCATTGTCCTGACCGCAACCCCAGTGCCGGCGGTAGAAACGGCAGAGATTGCCACGGATACGCCGGTGAGAACCCCCACTCCCACCGAGGAAACAGGACCCACCACCTACAGCGTACAGCCGGGCGATACACTGATAGGCATTGCCGGACAACTGGACACTACAGTCGAGGCGCTGATGTCGTTCAACAACATCAAGGACGCGACCTCGCTGAGGGTGAATCAAGAAATAAAAATCCCGCCACCAGAACCAACCGAGACGCCGATCCCAACTGACACACCTACAGCCGAACCAACGGCCACACCTACGCCCACGAGCGAAGCATCACCGACACGAACCCCTCGTGGAACCCGCCAGGCAACCGCGCAAACGACTACAACTCCCACGAATACATCCGAACCAACAGCAACAAACACGCCAGAGCCGACAGTTACGCCCACCTCCAAACCGGCTGGGGCTGGCCCCTCGACCTATATCGTTCAACAGGGAGATACACTGGTGGGGATTGCTGCACAGGTCGATCGTAGCGTTGAGGCAATTGCCGTTTATAACAAGATCAAAGACCCAACCGCGCTTGGTGTCAATCAGGAATTGAAAATCCCGCCGGCGAAATACACCCCACCTCCGCCAACGCCCAAAGCCCCTACTGCCACACCCACACCGATAGCGACACCGACTCCAAGTATCTCCTTGCCAGCCCCCCTATTGGTTAATCCTGGCGACGGTTCACCCTACAATGATGGCAAAAACGAATTAATTGTCTTGACTTGGCAGAATCCGAATGGCCTTCCGGACGGTATAGAAAATAGGGTTCATATCGGTGTCGTTGTTGGGGAGAATCTTGTCGATTGGCGTCTGGAAGAAGCGATCGGACGATCGACCGAATTCATCGTTCCGTCCTGGCTATTTGGACAGGCCCCGCAAGAGTATGGCCGGGGTTATGTCTGGTTCATTCAAGCGGTGTCAGCCACACGTACAGGCGACGAACTGACAGCGTCATCACCCGTCTCTAAACCGAGCGAACAAAGGCGCTTTTACTGGAATAAATCGAATTAATCATGACCCGCAAACTCGGCGAAACCCTCAGCAGCCTGGGAGATAGAGGTACTGAGATCAATCTCTCTCTGTTAGCCAATTTAAGTGATCTGGATTCCCGAGAGCTTGCACGGTTTCGGACAGCGTGGATCACTTACGACAGCACGAGGCGTGTGGAATTGTTGCACGCCTTGATCGAGTTGGCAGTTGAACATGTCGAATATGATTTTCGTGCCATCTACGTGTGGACATTGGGGGATGCGAACCCTAGGGTGCGCAGCCTCTCTATCGAAGGTTTGTGGGAGGATGAACGGTCCCACCTCATTATCGCATTCCGAGGTTTGCTTCACGGAGATTCAGATCCCGATGTGAGAGCGGCAGCCGCTACTGCGCTGGGTAGGTTTGTTTACTGGGGTGAAATAGGCTCTGTCGCATCAGGCCACGCAGAAAGTGCAACCCGCGCACTCTGGGAAAGATTGCATGATCCCAATGAAGTCGTTCATGTACGGCGCAGGGCCTTGGAAGGCATCGCCGCCTCGAGTGATGGATCGGTTCCAGGTGTGATTGAGAAAGCGCTTTATGATACCGATCTATCTATGCGTGAGAGCGCTCTCTACGCCATGGGCCGCAGCGCCGACCACAAGTGGATACCCTACCTGGTATCTGAACTCGGACAATCAGATCCTGCGCTACGCTTCCAAGCTGTGAACGCGTTAGGCGAACTTGAGGCGCGAGCAGCTGTCTCGCAAATTATCAGCTTGATCGCCTTGGAAACCGACTCCGAAGTTCGCCTGGCAGCGCTGATGGCTCTGGGCTCTATCGGCGGCACAGAGGCGCGCCAGGCATTGGAAGCAGCCACAGAATGGGAGGATGAAGCCGTAGTCGAGGCAGCCGAACAGGCACTGGAAGAATTGCTCTCCGATGATGGCAACACCTATGAAATCATCAACGGTGTCCTCGGCATCATCGGCATCGATGATGAGGAAGTTGAAGCACTTACGATCGAAGATGAATTTAACGAAGACCCTCTGGAGGTTGAAATCCGCCAGCTACTCGATGAACGTGATGAGTGGCTTAGATGAGTGTTGGGGGCCTGTTTCAATCATTAGGCCAGGTGCTAGCAGAAGTCCTATTGCCCATTGCCTTGATGGCGCTGGTCGGCTTTCTCCTCCGACGGCGACTTCAGATCGACGTACGTTCTGTCAGTCGCATTGTATTCTATATCCTGGCCCCGTGCCTGATCTACACCTCGATCATTACACTCGATATAGAGATCGACACCCTATGGCGAACCCTGGCCTTTGCTGCCAGCTTCATGGCCCTCATGGGGAGCGCCTCGTACCTACTGGCCCGTCGCTGGCACTACGGCAGCAGTTTGGGAGCTGCCTTTGTCATGTGTTCGATTATCCTGAACAATGGCAACTATGGTCTGCCCCTCAATCTCTTCGCCTTCGGCCCTGATGGATTCGATTACGCATTAATCCTGTATCTATTCAACTCTTTAGTGGGCAGCACTGTCAGCATCTATTTGCTGGCGCGTGGCGAAAACGGGGGTCGTCTGGCCTTGCGCCGTACCCTGGCCACACCGGTTGTCTGGGCGATTATTCTCGGTTTCATCAGCCGTACGACCGGTATCATGCCCACCGGATCACTATTCGATATGTTGTATATGACAGGGCGCTCAGCAATACCGGTCTTCCTCATCATTTTGGGGATGTCACTGGCTCAGGCAAGCGCTCACGTCAATATACGGCCGGTATTCCGCCTTACTGCATTACGGATGTTCGGCGGCCCCACTCTCGCCATTATTCTGGCGCGACTCGTAGGTCTTAGCGGGCTGGCCTATACCGTGGCAGTGCTGCAAGGTTCGATGCCCACCGCCGTGAATGCCATTGTCATCAGCAATGAGTTCGAGGCAACACCGGACTTTGTTGCCGGATCCGTCTTCATTACCACACTCGTGAGTATACTCACCTTACCGGCCTTACTGCTATGGCTTACATAAACGCCGGCGCCGTTGTCAGCTGCCACCTCAACGGGCGGCCGCAAGGGTGCGCCTCTACTAGTATTTGATTTATGACTACCGAGCAAGAAAAGGAACAACAAGCATATCAACTGTTACGTGAAGGCGCGCGTCTGTTGAGATCGCAGCGGTTTGCCGAGGCTTTACCTCCGTTGGAACAAGCCAATGAGTTGAAACCCCATGACGCGGACATCGCCATCTCTTTGGGTGGTGCGTATGTCATGAATGGCAAATGGAGCAAGGCCGTTACCTTGCTCGAAAACGCTGCGGAGCGGTATCCTGGCAATGTCCGCCTCTGGCTCAACCTGGCTGCCGCTTATCTAGGCCGATTGGAATTATCAAGCCGCCCACGCCAGGAACAAGCCATCGAGGCCTATCAACGGGCACTCGAACTCGATCCGAAAGCGCCTAGTGTACAGTACAATATCGGCCTGGTTTACGCCGAGCGCAAGGACTGGGCGCAAGCTGAAGTGTGGTTTGCTCAAGCCCTGAATGCCGATCCCGGCGATCGAGACGCTGCTAAATGGCTGAAGAAAGTTCGGGATGCTCAGAAACCGGAACTTGAAGGCTGACCCCAGCGTCGTTGTTATGGAACCTACCTCTGATTCAGATCCTGCCATCCAGCGATTTCAGGCCAAGATCTATGGCCGGGTTCAGGGCGTCGGTTTCCGCGTCTTTGTATCAAACCAGGCGCAGCTCCTGCAACTGCCCGGTAGCGCTCGCAATGTCTATTTTCCCAACCGCCATGTCGCCGTCGTGGCGGAAGGACCTGAGGCAAAACTGAAGCGCTTAATCGCTCTGCTTCACCAGGGCCCGGCTATGGCCCGGGTCGACAAAGTTGATATAGCCTGGCTCGATCCCCTTGGGGACGAGCAGACCTTTCGTATTGGTTGATCCATACCACCATGTCCGTTGTCGATACCACCAGCCAGCAATCCCATAGCCCGTCTCCCCCTGTGCTCTACGAAAATGTTGGACGCCAGGCATGGATGCTATTGTGGATCGCCTTCGCCACTTTTGCGATCTTGCTGGTGGGGATTCCCCTGTCGATCAATTGGTATATTCACAACGCCACACGACCTCTCCCCACTCAGGTCGAAGCCATTCGTGGCACCACCCTGATCATTACAGAAAACTCTGAGGAACCGACCGCGGTTATCGATACCATCGAGGCCTCGGAAGGTGAGATCATACGCACGGACGATATTGCTCGTGCAAACATGTCGGTCTATGAGTCGGAGCAGACGCAAGATACGTTAACGACGGTACAATTACGAAGCAATAGCGAGCTGGTTGTCGATCGGATACGTACGCCTCGTTTCAACCAAAGCCAGGGATACAATACCGTAAGTCTGAGCCTGAACCTGGGCCGGGCTCGCGTGACCGGGAATCCAAGTGAGGACCGTGATCTCGGCATCAGTGTGACGACGCCACACAGCACCATCCGTTTCCAGGATGGCAGCGCCGCTATTGCGGTCAATAACGACACCACAGAAGTCAGCGCTCGCCGCGGAGAAGTAGCAGTAGAGGCCGAAGGACGCACCGTCATACTCAATGACGGGCGACGAACCACTGTTACGCTTGGATCCCCCCCCACTTACCCGCAAGCTACATCTCAAAATCTCGTTGCAAATGGTGATTTCTCGCAACCCCTTGAGGAGACGTGGATCAAAGAACAGATCGTGGATGCCGGAGATCTCAGCGATGTCATCTATGGGGATACTAGTGTCATCGACATTGGTGGGCGCCTTGCCGCTTACTTTGTCCGGGATGACGAAATAGGGGGCATCCATACTGAGACCTCGTTAACCCAAGAGATTGATACAGATGTTCAAGATTTTGATAGCCTCGTCCTGCGTCTGGATGCACGCCTGATCAGTCAGAGTCTATCTGGCGGGGGCATTCTCTCGTCAGAATTCCCCCTTATGGTTCGTATCGATTTCATCGATATCGACGGAAAACCGCAATTCTGGACATGGGGCTTTTATGCGGTGGACCCTGTCGACAACTGGCCGATTCGCGACGGTGAAAAAATACCCAGTTTCGTCTGGTATGAATACGAATCGCCTGATTTTTTGCAGAGTCCCACCTTCCCGCGACCGCAAAAAGTGGTGAGCATCCGCGTTTACGCCAGCGGCCATAATTATCGCAGCCAGGTGTCTGATATCGGCCTGATTGCAGAGTAACTGTGCGGTGCCAGTCTCTCCAACGAAAGGATATTTTGCTGAATTGCCACGCCGTCGAGTTGGGCCGATTCTGCTATTTCTCCTGCCGCTGCTAGTCTACCTGGCTCTAACTCTTTATCAGATCGATCTGCCCGGCCCCAATTATGATGAGGCGGTAGAAGCAAAAGCGGCCGTACAACTCGTGCGGGGATTGCCGGTGGAGGCGCATCGTGATTCAACACTGACGCTGTGGGGAAAACGCTTTCCACTGATGATCGTCGATTATGTTGGAGCGTTGAATACCTACGGTCTGCTGGTATTGTTCGAACTGGGCGGAGTCAGCGTGGCTGCCATGCGCCTCTGGCCTCTATTGATCGGCGCCCTCATTCTTTGGCTGACCTACCGCCTGGCCTGGGAAGTGGCGGGCTTGCGGGTGGGGTTAATTGTCGCTCTCCTCCTGGCGGTGCACCCCTCATTTATCTTCTTTTCCCGCCAGGGCATCTATGTGACCAATACCACCGTTGCCTTTAGCCTCGCCATCCTGTTGGCGTTGTGGCAATTGCTGAAGACGGGAAGGATGAGATGGTGGTATTTGCTGGTTTTCTTGGCCGGCTTCGGGCTTTGGGCGAAGTTCATTATGCTGTGGCCACTGCTGGCTACGGCCGTGCTAGCACCACTGGTTTGGATTTTTCGCCGCCATTTCGGGTTAGAACCAGCGGAGGGGTTTGGACCTAGGCAGTTGATCCGGCCAGGGGCGCTGGTGCTCGCTCTGCTCCTCTTTCTAATAGGACTCAGTCCCTTTCTCCTATTCAATTGGCAAACAGGCGCCACATTCGACCATTTTCTGGGTACATTGAGCCAATCCTATTACGGCATTGAAAATACCAACTATCTGGAAAATCTCGCCATTCGCTGGGGCCAGATCGGGGATTATTTGAAGGGCAATCATTTTTGGTATCTGGGTGGTAGCTACATCGATCTCCTCGCTTATCCGGCTTGGCTGCTGGGTTTTGTGATTGCGCTGGCTTTACTGCTATTGCGCCGGCGAGATCCTCATGTACGAGCGGGGGCCATGAGAAGCCTGTTCTTTTACGCCTATTTCGCTCTGATACTCTTACAGACACCCCTGACCCCCACCGCACTGTGGTACACGCATCTGGCCTTTTTCTCTCCCGTACTAGCTTTGGGGATCGCTACTTCATGGGATCTGCTATTTCGACAGTTTCGGCCTCATCTGGCAACCACACTGGCCGTCGTATTTGTGACAGCACTAGGATTGAGCAGCCTGCGCGCCGATATCGACTACCATCAGTCACTGGCCGCCAGCGGTGGCTATGCCGACCATTCAGACGCCTCCTATCGCTTATCCGAGGTCCTGGCTGCCGGAGGCATCAGCCAACCCTACGCGCTCGACTGGGGCTTCGATGCACCCCTCATCCTGGTCTCGGGCGGCGATATCAACCCCATCGAGATCTTCGGCTACGACCGTTTTGATGCACCTGATGATGGCTTCTCGGATCGAATTCGACCTTTGCTGAAGGACTCAGACTCCGTATTCCTTCTGCACGCCCTCGACCGCACCAACTTCCCCGGCCGCCGTGAAGCACTGGAAGTCATCGCCATCGAGGAGGGCATTCAGTTGGAAACCATTGCCACTATTCGAGAGCGGTCGGGGGCTCCACACACTGAGATCGTGCGGCCTCTGCTCCCGTAAGGCTACATTCATGTTGCACTACAGGAAATTGGTACGCTGATGACGCTGATAAACGCTGATTACTCAGATCTATCTCATGCCTGACACCATAGATTTCGGCAAAACCAGCGAAGATTACAGCCGCCACCGTGCCGGGTTTCCGGATGAGTTTTTCAACAGGTTGCGAGCATTCCGTGTAGGACTAGCCGGACAGCGTCTGCTTGATCTGGGCACAGGAACCGGCGCCTTAGCCCGCGGATTCGCCAGGCGAGGTTGTGATGTCACCGGCCTGGATCCGTCGTTGCCTATGCTCAAGGCCGCACGACAACGCAACCGCGAGGTCGGGACGCATCTTCATCTGATCAATGCCAAATCAGAAGCAAGCGGATTGGCTGCCAAGTCATTCGATGTGGTGACGGCAGGACAGTGCTGGCATTGGTTCGAGCGGTCTCAGGCCGCGGCTGAGGTCAGGCGTCTGTTGCTTCCTGACGGCGTCCTGGTGATCGCCCATTTCGATTGGTTGCCGTTGCCCGGCAATGTTGTAGACGCGACCGAGCACCTGATCCTCGAACACAATCCCCGGTGGGCTGGCGCCGGTGGTACGGGTTTACACCCCGATTGGTTGGCCGATGTAGCGTTGGGCGGGTTCGTGGAGATCGAGACCTTTTCCTTCGATGTGCCCGTTTGGTACAGCCACGAATCCTGGCAGGGTCGTATTCGTGCCAGCGCCGGTGTGGCTGCGAGCCTGCCCGCCGCTACCGTCACCCAATTCGATGAAGCGCTTGGTGACATGCTAGCAACATATTTCCCTGAAGACCCTGTATTGACCCCGCATCGTGTCTGGGCTCTCGTCTGTCACGCCCCGTTAACATGATGACAACCTTCCATCCAGCAACGCTTTCGGGCTATTTTTTCGGCGGATGGTATAATATTCATTAGCGGTTGACTGCTCCGTGTTGGTTTCGAGACTAACAGTGAGCAGTTTTTTACACCGCACGGTTTATCTCTCTTATGCACCGTATGAAGCCACTTTACAAGCGCCTGTTCTGGGCTGCCATTGCCATCATCCTCTTGCTGGGTGTGGACAGGATCGTTACATGGCCTACAGGGACAAGCGGTGACAGCCAAAGCCCGGTGCTGATCAGCGAATTCATGGCGGCCAATCAAACGACGATCAGTGATGAAGATGGCGAATATGGGGATTGGATCGAACTCTATAACCGCAGCCTGAGAGATGTAAACCTTGGCGATTGGACGCTGACGGACGACCCTAACCAGCCAGACAAATGGATGTTCCCCGAGATCGTTCTGCCGGCAGATGAGCATCTCCTGCTCTTTGCCTCGGCTAAAGATCGCCTGACGTTAGCGGACTCAGTAGCCGCTGATTCTGGTGAGAGTCCTACAACTTTCCTGCACACCAACTTCAGGCTGAAGGCGAACGGTGGTTACCTGGCTTTATATGATCCCAGCTCACGCCGTTATCTGGATGCCAGCGAGGTAATTTATCCCGGCCAGGTTGGTGATAAATCCTACGGACTGTGCCCAGGGAGCAGAGATTATTGCTATCTCGACCAGCCGTCACCGGGCGAAACCAACGTATCTGAAAAGGCACAGCAAGACTTGGTCGCAGCCGTTCACTTCAGTGATCCCAGGGGGTATTACGACGCGCCCCTCGAAGTAGCACTTAGCAGCGATACACCCGAAGCGGTCATTTACTACACCACCAATGGCAACGCACCCTCAGAAGCCAATGGCATCCTCTACGAGACGCCGATCCTGATAGACAGGACAACCGTGCTGCGAGCAACCGCTTTTAAACCGGACATGCAAGCACCCGCATCGGTCACGCATACCTACCTTTTCAAGGATGACGTGCTTCGGCAGCCAAATGATCCCGCGGGTTGGCCTGAGACCTGGGGCACGCATCGCATCTCTATTGCTGATTATACCTATGGCGAACCAGTGCAATCAGACTACGGCCTGGACCCGGACATCGTCAACGACCCCGAATACGGCCCCATGCTTAGCTCCAGTTTGGAGGCGCTTCCGGTCATATCCCTGGTGACTGACCTCGAAAATCTGGACATCTATTTCGAGGACCCGCAGATGCGCGGCCCTGAAGCAGAGCGTCCCGCCTCGGTCGAGTTGTTTTATCCTGACGGCGGCCGGGAGGGGTTTCAGACCAATGTCGGAGCCAGGTTACAGGGGGGCTTTTCTCGCTGGGAATATATGCCCAAGCATTCGTTCCGACTCTTTTTCAAGTCTGATTATGGCCCTTCCAAGCTGGCCTACCAACTTTTCCCCGATTCATTTGTTAGCGAGTTTGACACCCTGGTGATGCGAGCGGGGGCCAATCGCAGTTTTATGAGCGTGCCTGAGAATCAGGATCCAGGCGATGCAGCCTATGCCCGTGACCAGTGGGGTCGGGCATCGCAGATAGAAATGTCTGGGGTAGGTTCGCATGGGATATTCGCCCATCTCTATCTCAATGGCCTCTATTGGGGCCTTTATAATGTCGTAGAAAGACCAGACGCCTCCTTTGCTTCCTCCTACTATGGTGGCAATAAAGAGACGTGGTACGCGGCCAATCATGGTGGCTCTGTCAGCGGCCAGTGGGATCGCTTTGCGACCCTGATTCGTCTGGCCGAGGAAGGTGGTCTGACCGATCCTGAGAAATACGCCACCATGCTCGAGTTCATCGACCCTGAGCATTTCAGCGATTATGTGATCTTGAATTGGTATGCCGGCACCGAAGATTGGCCCGATAACAACTGGTACGCCGACGTGCAACTGCCTGCCGGTCAAAATCGCTTCTTCGTGTGGGATATGGAGCTGAGCTGGGATGGTGGCGCCGGGCTTTACCTGGGATCGGATGGCAAGGAAGGTGCGCCTTTCCCCAATGTGGTGAAACTAGCACTGGCCGTCCTGTTTGAGAACCCTGATTTCCGTCTGCTGTTTGCCGACCGTGTCTACAAGCACCTGGCCAATGATGGCGCCCTTAGCGATGAAAACGCCAAAGCCCGCTGGTTGGCCATAACGGATGTCATCGAACCCGCGATCGTGGCCGAGTCTGCACGATGGGGGGATGTGCGTTTCGAGGAACCCATTACCCCGGCCGATTGGCAACATGCTCGTGCTTACGTACTGGCGCAAATGGATGGCAATGGCGACAAACTCATCAGGCTACTGCGTGAAGATAACTATTATCCGGCCATCGATCCACCCCAATGGAGCCAGATTGGAGGGTTATTCGAAGATAGCCTAACGTTGAAAATGTCGGCGCCGGCAGGATCGATTTATTACACTTTGGATGGGTCTGATCCACGGGCGAAGGTGACAGGTGAAGTATCCGATTCGGCCATCGTTTACACCGAGCCGGTGGAGATCAGCACCGAAACCACGGTCAAATCGCGCCTAAAGGAGGGGGACACCTGGAGCGCCATGCGAGAGGCCACATTCACCCGAGTCGGCCAGCATCCAGATGTGCGCATCACCGAACTGATGTACAATCCTCCCGGTGGCAGCGACTACGAATACATCGAATTAAAAAACGTCGGCGATGCCACTATGAATCTTTCAAACGCCTACATCGACGGCATCGACTATCGTTTTCCCTTGGACACATCCTTGAGCCCTGGTGATTTCATCGTGCTTATACGCGATTTCCTGGCGTTCCGCGAGATGCAACCCGAAGCTGACTTTCACGGTTTTTACACAGGCAAGTTGGCCAACGAGGGTGAAACGATCACGCTGCTGGACGCTCAAGGTGATGTGATCACCTCTGTCAGCTATGGTGTTGCCAACGGTTGGCCGCTTAGTGCGAACGGTGGCGGTGATTCGTTGGTGCTCGCCGATCTGCAGGGCGACCCTGACGATCCCCAAGGCTGGCGAGCCAGCCACCTTCTCTATGGCTCACCCGGCCGTGATGAACCCGAACCGTAATCACTAACTCAGACCCTTCCCACGATGCGCTACAAGACAGCTCAGCGTTTTGAACTCAAATACATCCTGCATAGCGACCAAGTCGCAGCGGTTTCAGAAACACTGCTAGACTACATCGAAACGGATGACTATGGTGATGCCCAAGGTCGCTACACCGTCACCAGTCTCTATTTCGATTCGGCCGATTACAAAGCTTATTGGGATAAGCTGGAGGGCCATCCCTACCGTCGTAAGCTACGAGTGCGAGTCTATGGCAACCAGGTCGTGACGCCGCAAACCCGTTGTTTTGTCGAGATCAAACAACGTCTCTACAAAACCGTATCCAAACGACGCGTCGTGTTACCACATGAACAAGCCATGGAGAGCGCCAACTATCGGCAACTGGCGACAACCCTAAGCCCGGACGATGCCGCTACATTGCAAGAGGCCCTCTATCTGCACGATGTGTTGCAACTTCGCCCCACATGCATTGTGCGTTATGATCGACTTGCTTTCAATGGCGGCCAATATGATCCCGGCCTGCGTATTACCTTCGATTCTGACCTGAAATTTCGAGTCCATGACCTATCCCTGCTCTCTGAAACCTACGCTGATAATCGCTATTTTCTACCGCCACACTGGTACATCATGGAGATCAAGATCAATCACCGGGTGCCCTATTGGTTAACTGAGATTATCGGCAAACATAGTTGCACACAGCGCCGAATCAGCAAGTATTGCACCTCGCTTGAAGTTGGCGAGGTCAGCCAAAGTCGGCAACGGATCACTGAGAACTAGTGAAGCTGTGCCTCAAACCGATAAGAAATAGTACGCGGACGAACGCGGAAAATGCGGATTGAAAAGGGCAAAATCAGCGTTAAGCGTAACACGCAACACGCCTAAATCAACCGTATGAAATCCCGTTAAAGCAACTGATTTTTGATATACAGAAATTCACCTGTTCACAGGAGAGATGATGGAAGATCTCACCGCTTTATTCGCACAACTCGAAAACACCGTAGCTACCTTTACCGTCCAGGATCTGGTTCTCACCATCGTCCTTAGCTTCGTGCTCTCGTTGGTCATTGCCTGGATGTACAAGATCACGCATCACGGCACTTCCTACAGCCAGAGTTTTGTACAGACGTTGGTCTTGGTGAGCATGGTTGTCGCCATTATCATGTTAATCGTGGGCTCGAACATCGCCCGGGCCTTTACCCTGGTGGGGGCGCTTTCAATTATCCGTTTCCGTAATGCCGTCAAAGAGACACGGGATGTAGGATTCATCTTTTTTGCCATGGCTATCGGTATGGCCTGCGGCACCCGCTTTTATCTGCTGGCGGTTATTGCCACCGTTCTCATCAGTTCTCTGGTGTGGGTCATGGTCAGACTAGATATGTTTGCCAAAGATGTGAGGGAGCAAGTGCTCAAAATAAGGCTCCCAGGCGATATCCCGTATGAACGTGTTTTTAACAAAATATTCGAACAGTATCTGGCACGCTGGCATCTTATCGCCATGGAGACAGTGCAGGCAGGGACCTTGACAGAATTAGTCTATGGAATCGAACTCAGAAAACAGGCCGATGCTCAGGCGATGATCAACGACCTGCGCCTGCTCAATGATAACAACAAAGTAGCGCTGATCACCGGACAACAGGAAGTGGACTTGTAATGGGTGTACCCTGCCGGTTACAGAATATCGGATGAGCCAGAACCGTAAACGAACGCTCTTTAGCCTGGCGCTGCTGGCGGCTATCATACTGCTAGCGGCGTTTTATCGCTTATACCAGATCAATACGCTTCCGCCCGGCGATGGCTATGACCCGGCCTGGTATGGGGTGGATGCCATCGATATCCTGGCGGGAGAACGGCCCCTCTTTTTGCCCACTAATTTCGGGCGGGAGGTGATGTTCAGCTATCTGGTAGCGTTGGTAGTAGGGCTGGTCGGGTACACGCCATCGGCGATTCATATCGCAGCCGCTATTGTCGGAATTCTCACGATCCCGGCCATGTACGCGGTTGCCAAAGCGTTATTTGCAGATGAGAAGGGCGCTCTGGAGAAATATGGGGGGTTGTTGGCTGCTTTTACACTGGCCATCTCTTATTGGCATCTCAGTTGGAGTCGTTTTGGGGTGCGGGCAATCCTGATCCCATTGTTTACCTCCCTCACCTTCTACTTCTTGTGGCGGGGTTTTCGCGCAGGTAAGCGGTTGGATTATGTGCTCGCCGGGATCTTGCTCGGGCTCAGTGCTTACACCTATCAGGCAGCGCGTATCATGCCTGTGATCGTGGTGCTGGGATTCATTTTTCTGGCGATTTCACGACCCCGCCATCGCCCCACACGCACAGATGTGATCAACTTGTTCATCGTCGGAGGAGTGGCCTTTCTGATCTTCCTGCCCCTAGGCGCCTATTTTGTGACCCATCCCGGCAGCTTTGGGGAGCGCATCAACCAGACCTGGGCGGTGGATGCAGAGCAAGGGCCAGGAGCCGTTATTGTTATGATGTGGGAGCGGATGAAGGGGTTAGCCATGATCCTTGTGAGCAGCGGCGAAGACAAAGCTCTCTACTATCTGGTCGGACGGCCGATACTTGACGTGGGCATCGCCATTCTGTTCGGGTTAGGTTTGGTGCTGGGGATGTGGCGCCTTAAAAAACCCAATTACCAATTCATGTTTGCCTGGCTGATAATCATGAGCACGCCGGCGATATTGGCCGAAGGGCGGGCGACGAAACGCGCGATTGGCATTCTTCCTGTGGTCATCCTCTTTACTGTCATTGGCGCGCTCGTACCTTGGGATAGGATCAGCGGGTGGGCGAAGGAACAGCAGAATACGATATCTAAGATCGTCAAATACGGCTATCTGGCATTGCTCATTCTCGTCTTCGTCTCCAGCGGCTTTACCACCTATCGTCATTACTTCGTCGACTGGAGACAAGATCCTGATCTATTCACATATTTCGAAACCGGTCTATCTCAGATTGGGCAGTACGCGCACACATTGCCTGATGACGAGATTATTTATGTTTCTCCGGTACCGGTAGATCACTCCAGCGTCGTCTTTGGCGCGCAAGGCCGATTGGGAATGCGCCGTTACAATGGTGCGGCCTGTATGGTGACCCCGGCCGAAACAGATGTGAACACCACATACATAATTGTCTCGGGCGATGGTGGTGACCCGAACAGTCTCGAACGTCTGACCTCTTACTTCCCGCAAGGCGAAATTGTGGAACAAGGTCCCTTACATTATGGCGAACCTTATTTCCTGGCCTATCGCGTGCCGGCGGGCAGCGAGTCGGGCATGGCGCCGCAGCACATGGTATCGGCCAATTGGGACAATACCATTGAACTGATCGGCTACGATCTAGAATCGCAGACTTACAGCCCCGGTGACACCATCCACCTAACGGTCTATTTCCGGGCCCTATCTGAGATGGCGCCGGATTATACGTTGTCGGTACAACTCCTGGGTGAACACAATCCGACAAGCAACGGGCCTCTATGGGCGCAATTTGATGGTGAGCCCTGCCAGCGATATTATCCCACCTCCGCTTGGATCGAGGATGATATCCTCCGTGAGCGCATTGTCCTCACCATCCCCCCTGAAACACCACCGGGCTCTTATGATCTCCACATAGGATTTTATCAATGGCCTTCACTTGAACGTTTACAACTCCAGCAGGGTGGCGATTCTCTCTTGCTGATGCCGATCTCGGTTGATGCAACTGGCTCAAGGTGAATAAAGTAAGCCTGAAGAGATGGGGTCGTTAGCCCATAGCCTGGGTAAATATCCGAATATCATATGTTGGCGAAGCCAACGCCGAATTGCTCAAAGTGACATGAGTAAGGAGGCAGTTTGTAGTAAGCGCTTTAGCGCTTTTGTACACCTATCACGGCGATGAATCGCCTACTACGAACCGCACAGCTACTTGCGCCACGATGAAGAAGTCATTGTCTGCCAATTTATCGCCTGTAACATCGCCTACAATGAGCCTGATTGTTGACCGGAATTCAAGCAGTGGGTTATGATTAGCAGAATCGAATCTTCGTACCAAGGTGGTACGTTGATGTAGCTCAGTTCTCGAGAAGCGCACCAAATGGGAGGAAGTCCATGTTTCGTGTACGGCCGTATTTTGGCACTGAGTCTAATCATTATCGTTGTTGGGCTGGTTCTGGTAGGATGCGCAGCGCCTGCACAGGCGCCTGCAGCACCCGAACCCGCTGAGGAGGTGTCTGAACCCGTTGTCGAAGAACCCGCCGCAGAGCCGGAGGAAGCGGTTGCCGGCGGCGCTCTCACGATTGGGCTTGCGGTCGAACCGGTGTCCCTGCATCCAGCCGCAGGATTGTATCTCCATGAACATCTCGTCCTCATGAATCTGTACGATCCTCTGCTGCGCGCGGACCAGGAAGGCAACCTCCATCCAGGTCTTGCGACTGCATGGGAACAGAGCGAGGACGGCACCGAATTCACCTTTACGCTGCGTGACGACGTGACCTTCCATGATGGCACACCCTTCGATGCGGAGGCAGTTAAAGCGAATTTTGACCGCATCGCTGCTGGCGATTTCGGTTGGGCCTCCGCCCCCACTGTGCTCGCAGGTTACACCGGCTCTGAGGTAGTTGACGACACTACCTTGAAAGTGACTTTCGAAATACCCAAACCCACCTTCCTGATCGATCTCAGCCGCTATTGGATGGGCATTGCCTCGCCCACCGCTGTCGAGGCACAGGGCGACGCGTATGGTCAGAATCCGGTGGGCACCGGTCCTTTCGTGTTCGACGAGTGGGCTGCGCAGGATCACCTCACCCTGACGCGCAACCCCGACTATAATGTCGCTGCTGAATTCGCCACCCACGATGGCCCGGCGCTCTTGGATGAGATCACGTTCCGTTTCTTGCCCGAAGCCGCCACCCGCCTGACCGCCCTGCAAACCGGAGAGGTTCAGGTAGCTGAAGAACCACCGGGCTTGGAAGTACAACCCCTGGTCGAGACCGGCGATTTTGTTCTCGAACAGTATCCTGCACCTGGCATGCCGTCGCACATGATGATCAACGTCGAGAAATCTCCAACCGATGATATCCATGTGCGACAGGTGATGATCCACGCCATCAACCAGCAGGAATTGGTGGATACAGCTTTCAGTGGTTTGATGACGCCGGTCTACAGCGTCCTCTCCCCCTCTACCTGGGGTTATAACGAGGAAGCTGCCGCTCTCTATCGCTACGATCTGGAAAAGGCCGCCGCCCTGCTGGATGAGGCAGGTTGGGTCGATGAAGATGGTGATGGCATTCGCGAAAAAGATGGCGAACCCCTAAAGGTCGTGTACCCGGCCATCCCCGCTTACGAAGAGGCTTTCATGGAACTGGTAGCCGGCTATCTCAACCAGGTCGGATTTGAGGTCGAATTGACGACCATGGATGATGCCGGTGTCTTCGAGTTCGGCAATGCCGGCAATCACAACTTCCTGAACATGGGCTGGATCAGCAGCGATCCCGCCGTACTCGATATTGTATATAACTCGGCCAATATCGAGCAGGGCTCTTCCTTCACCCGCTATGTCGATGAAGAGTTGGACCAGGCGTTGGTCGATGCGCAAAGTGAGCTAGATGGCGAGGCTCGCAAGGCGATGTACGTCAAGGCCCAGCAGATCATCATGGACAATGCCCTGATCATGCCCTTGCACACCTACAATTAGGTCATGCTCATGTCTGCAGACGTCGACGGTTGGCGCTTTGATGCAGAAGGCTATCCCTGGCTCTACGAGGTTTCGGTATCCGAATAGACCGGGAATCCTGTAAACCGGTAGACCAGTAGATCGGTAGACCAGTAGATCGGTAGACCAGTAGATCGGTAGACCAGTAGATCGGTAGACCAGTAGATCGGTAGACCAGTAGATCGGTAGACCAGTAGATCGGTAGACCAGTAGATCGGTA
>JAAENG010000402.1 GCA_024224665.1 Chloroflexota bacterium
GACGTTCATTGCACGCTTCAGGTACAAGAAGTAGATTGAGACAATCGAGGAATCGAGTGTAAAATAAGGTTGTGTTACTATCCATTTACTTCTGACTCCATTTCGTCATGGCTGTGGTTGAATGGATTGGATAGTAACACATTTTTCCTTAACTTAATGACATTGACTAACTGGTGAGCGGGATACATGATAATATCCTCGCCTTCAAATATAACCGAACCCTCCCGTGGGTTGATCAAACCGCAGATGGTGCGCAGTGTCGTGGTTTTACCGGCGCCATTGCCGCCGATGAGCGAGACGATCTCGCCCTCGTCCACCGAGATGGTCACGCCTTTGAGTGCATGAATATTGCCATAAAATGCGTGGATATCATTGACTTCCAGTAAGGCCATCGTTTCTACTTCCTCACTTCGACTTCAAGAGACAGGGGCCGCTATATCAGCCGCACCCTTGCCCAGATAGGCTTCGATCACCCGAGTATC
Source organism: Chloroflexota bacterium (assembly GCA_024224665.1). GTDB lineage: Bacteria > Chloroflexota > Anaerolineae > J102 > J102 > PIVW01. The sequence continues at coordinate 483 of JAAENG010000402.1, forward strand.
CTACTGGATCTCTTCGGGCAGACCTTCGGCGATCTTTTTACCGTAATCCAGTACCGTTACCTTCTCCGAAATTCCCATCACCACACGCATATCGTGCTCGATCAGTAAAACGGTGATGCCCAATTCGTCACGTAGGAGGCGGATGAATTGGGTTGTTTGCTCGGTTTCTGCCGGATTCATGCCTGCGGTTGGTTCATCCAGCAGAAGTACTTTGGGTTTGCTGCCCAAAGCGCGCCCTATTTCCAACCGGCGTTGATCGCCATAGGGCAGGTTCATGGCAAGCATATCCCCCTTACCCCGCAAACCGACGAAGTTCAGCAAGCGGTTGGCTTCAGATTGCGTCATCTGTTCTTCCTGGCGCATCTCAGGCGTGCCAAGAATCACGCCAACCCAGCTTGAGTGCAAATGGGATTCTTGCCCTACCATGAGATTCTCGATGGCAGTCATGTTGTTGAACAACCTGATATTTTGGAAGGTACGGGCGATGCCGCGCCGGGTGATCTTATAGGATTCCAGGCCTTTCAAGCTATACCCTTCTAAACGGATATCCCCTTCATCGAACTTGTAGAAGCCGGTAAAGCAGTTGAAAAACGTTGTCTTCCCGGCGCCATTGGGGCCAATGATGCTGCTAATACTTTGCCGTGGCAGTTCATAATCCAAGTTGTCGAGTGCAGTGAGACCGCCGAACCGTTTCACGACTTGCGTCGCTACAAGAATATTGTCAGTCATTTTGCCCTCCTTCCCCCTGCTCGCTGCCTGTTCGAGGATCGGCTTCAACTGGGGCCGGCGCAGGTCCAGGAGGCTGACCGCCGACTGGTTCCATATCATCCATTTGCATTTCGCGGCGTGTGATCGGCGAGGGCCACAAACCGGCAGGGCGTACCAACATCATGATCACCAGCACAGCACCATAGATCAGGAGCCGGAACTCCGAGAATTCGCGCAGAAGTTCGGGGATGCCGATCAACGCAGCCGCACCGACGATAACGCCGGGAATACTGCCGATGCCGCCGACGATGATAAGGCTGAGAGCATTGATGGAGATCAACAGGTTAAAGCTATGCGGGAAAATCGTGCCCAGCTTAGTGGCAAAAATGGCGCCGGCAAGGCCACCGGAGGCTGCACTAAGAGTAAAAGCAATCAGCTTGGTTGTGGTGATGTCGATGCCCATCGCCGATGCTGCATCTGCATCCTCACGCATCGCCATCCACTGCCGTCCGGTTCGCAGGCGTCGAGCAGGGCATCGTTGGGTGTGTCTTCGTAGCGATGTACTCGGCCTGGCGGATGTTCAGCTCGACCAGTTTGGCGAGATCGGATTTGAACATGCTGAAATCGGCCTGTTTACGCGCTTCCCGCCAGGTTTCGACCGCGAGGGTGGAGCGATGCACCAGTTCTTCGACCAATTCGGCCGGGACTTTGGTCTGGCGGTCGTAGTGGTGTCGCCATTCGCGTAGATTCACGGCTTCGTCACTCAGAGCATCATCGCTCAACCCGTCCAATTCTGCTATCTCCAGCAGGTCGCCCACGCGGGGATCGGTAAATTTGTGGTGGCTGAGGCCAGAGAGATACGCGCATTGTTGCGCGCGCAGTCCGGCCCCATTTCAGGGCATATAGGCTTCCTGATCCCAGTTGATCACACTGCCGATGCTGCTCAGCAGTTTTATTTCCTTGGATTTTTCGACGAGCTCTTCGTACGCTTCCCGGAGGGTGGTCATGTGGATCATCCTCGACAAAATGTGAAGCGACTGTCATCTTTCATTGTAGGCAAAAAAACAAGCAGGACAACAAAAACACCCCCAAGCGTTGGCCCGCGGGTGTTCAAAGCTGAAAATCTGTCGGCTCAACCGCCGAGGTACGCTTCCTTCACTTGCGGATTGGCGACCAATTCTTTGGCGCCGCCCGCCAGCGTGATGGTCCCAGTTTCCATCACGTAACCCCGGTCGGCCACATCCAACGCCAGGAGTGCGTTCTGCTCCACCAGGAGGATGGTCATGCCCTGCTTGTTCAGTTCTATGATGGTGTCGAAAATTAAGTCGACCAGCACCGGGGCGAGTCCCATCGATGGTTCATCCATGAGCAGAATGCGGGGTTTCGCCATCAGCGCTCGACCAGTGGCTAGCATCTGCTGCTCCCCGCCACTGAGCGTGCCCCCGACCTGGCTCTGTCGCTCCTCCAGGCGTGGGAAAAGTGCAAAGACACGCTCCAGATCCTCTATGATGCCCTGAGTGTCGTTGCGAAGGAATGCACCCATCTCCAGATTTTCCCGGACAGTAAGACGAGTGAAGATGCGCCGTCCTTCCGGCACCTGAATGACGCCTTTGCTAACCACTTCGTGTGCTCGATAAGCGACCAGATCCTCTCCGTCAAGACGCACAGTCCCCTGACGAGGATCGACCACGCCGCTGATGGTCTTGAGTGTCGTGGACTTACCGGCTCCATTGGCGCCGATCAACGTCACGATCTCGCCTTGATCGACCGTAATGGAGATGCCCTTGAGGGCGTGAATATTGCCGTAATAGCTGTGAATGTTTTCTAATTCAAGCAATGCCATGATTATTCCCTTACGCCACTGCGGCCTCGTGTTGGGTAGCAGCGCCACGACCCAGATAAGCTTCGATGACGTTCGGATTACTGCGAATCTCAGCAGGCGTGCCTTCGGCGATTTTCTTGCCGTAGTCCAGTACAGTGATGGTCTCCGAAATCTGCATGATCACCCGCATGTCGTGTTCGATGAGAAAAATGGTGATCCCCAACTCGTCGCGCAGCTTCTCGATAAATTGGGTCATCTCCTCCGTCTCGCTGGGGTTCATGCCGGCGGTGGGTTCGTCCAAAAGCAAGAGTTTGGGTTCGCTTGCCAGCGCTCGTGCAATTTCCAGCCGCCGTTGGCCGCCGTAAGGCAGGTTTTTCGCCACTTCACCGGAAACGCCGCGCAAACCCACAAAATTCAACAAGTGGAGCGCCTTTTCTGTCGATTCTTTTTCTTCTTTCCGCGTGGCGGGCGTGGCGAACACGGCTCCGAACCAACCGGCGTGCATACGGGGATGATGCCCGACCAGGACATTTTCCAGGGCCGTGAGATTCTCGAAAAGTCGGATATTCTGGTAGGTGCGCGAGATGCCGCGATGGGTGATGTGATCAGGCCGCAACCCCACCAGAGACTCACCATCCAACTGAATGTCGCCTTCGGTGACCTTGTAGAACCCGGTGACGCAATTGAAGAAGGTGGTCTTGCCTGCGCCATTGGGGCCGATAACGGCGTAGATGGACTTCTCCGGCACCGAAATGCTTAGATCACAGATCGCGGTAAGACCGCCAAACTGTTTTGTTACGTTAATCGATTCCAACATAGTAGCCATGATGGTCTCCTTTAGGTTGCCATCCTCGCTGGGGCCTCAGGCTCGATTTCGGGATCAAAATCCGAATCTTCGTGCAATTCCGCCTTGTGCGTCTTCTCGGGGATGAAGCCTTCCGGTCTCACCAACATCATGATCACCAGGAGAGCGCCATACATGAGCATACGATAATCGGCGAACTCTCGCAGGAGTTCGGGCAAGCCCACCAGCATGAATGCACCCACCAGAACGCCAGGGATGCTGCCAATACCGCCGACGATGATAAGCGACAACACATTGATGGACACAATGAGATTGAAACTTTGCGGGAAGATAGAACCGAGCTTGGTGGCGAAGATAGCGCCTGAAAGACCGGCGAAGGCGGCGCCAGTAGCAAATGCTAACAGCTTGGTGTTGACCAGGTTGATGCCCATGGCCTCGGCCACATCCTCATCTTCACGCAGCGCCTTCCACGCTCGCCCCACGCGAGCGTCGCGCATACGCCAGGCGACGAAGGCGACGACGCCGATGCCAATGGCCACCAGATAAAAAATCCGCTCAGGACTATCAAAGACAAAATCACCTATCTGCGGTTTAGGGATCTGCAGAATTCCCTGGGCGCCGCCGATATAAGGCTTCAACCAGTTAGATACAGCGAGAACACGGATAATCTCGCCAAATCCCAGGGTGACGATTGCCAAATAGTCGCCGCGCATCTTGAGCACCGGTATGCCCAATAGCACCCCTGCAAGCAGCGATACGAGAATGGCAAACGGAAGCGCTAACCACCATGACCACATCACCGTCGCCAGGCTGCCGGTGGTGGTCAGCACACCCACCACATAGGCGCCGATGGCAAAGAAAGCGACGTAACCTAAGTCAAGCAAGCCTGCATAACCTACCACAATATTGAGACCCAGGCCCATGATCACGTATATCCCGACCGTATTCAGGATCTCACTGGGATAGGGGCCTAAGAATTGGGGCAAAATCAGAAGAAGGACAGCTCCTAACACGAAAGAGCCTATCTGAACGTATCGTTGTTGCTCCCGTGATCTCGTTTTGACGACCGTCTTCTTGGGGCGACTGGCTAAGTAGGTGCGCCAGAGGCTAAACGCCGCACCCAACAGGAATGTGACAGCGGCGCCCGCCCAAGACAAGCCTTTCTGCTCATACAGGAAATCATCGATCGGCGCATACCATTCTCGAGTGCCAAAAGTGATCTTCAGCAACTCTTGCAGAATCCCCATAATGACAACGGTGCTCGCTCCGATGATGACGGCATTCCGAATCGACGCAGGCAATAGACTGACAATGGCGCCCAATACGCCAATAAGCCCAGCGCCAATGACAAGTACCGCCGTAGCAGTTGCCAATGTATCCTGGCCGAACATCAAAATCTCCCATAACTCAGGCGATGCATTGATAAACATCGCCCGGAGATTGATGGCATTCCCCAGCAGCAGCAAAGCTGCGAGCATAGCCCCGGTCACAATTCCGGCCACAGCGCCAAATAAGATACCGGAAATGCGCCGTTGCGCGCCCGTTCTCGTAGCGCTGATGTAGCCAACGATCAAAGGCGGGAGAAACAGCAACAATTGGCCGAGCGTGAGGGTCTCACTGATGATAAAGCGCCCATCGAAAGCCTGCACCATGCCAACCAAGCTCACATAAAGCACCAACACGCCACCGATGGCGCCAAGTTTTATGGCATTTTTCCAGGTGAATTTCGTTTCCTGTGTCATGATCTATAATCCCCCTTAAGCCTTCTTCTCTGACAAATTCTCGCCCATGATGCCGCTGGGACGGAAGATGAGAACGAGCACCAGCATAAGGAAGGCGATGGCGTCTTTTAGCTGATAGGGGGCGGGTATACCGAGTCCGTCCAACACGAGGCTGGGACCGAGTGACTCTACAACGCCCAGGAATAGGCCGCCCAGCATGGCTCCCGGCAGACTGCCGATGCCGCCCAACACTGCCGCCGTAAAAGCCTTGATGCCGGGGATGAACCCCATAAAGGCGTTCACCTGTTTGAACATCATGGCGTACATGATGCCGGCGGCGGCGGCTGATGCGCCTCCCAAAGCAAAGGTGTTGACAATCACCCGGTCGACATTGATGCCCATCAAGGCGGCAGCTTCTTTGTCTTCCGCCACGGCCCGCATCGCTCTGCCCGCCTTCGTCCGTTGCACATAAAAGCGGAGTGCGATCATCAAGATAATCGCGGCAACAATGACCACAGCCTGTGTCTTGAGAATCTCGATGCCTAGGATAGTCCATGTGCCCTTTAGCACATCCATGTCGGGATAAGTCTTGACGCCCGAACCATAGAGACCGCGGAAGGTATACTGCAAGAAAAAGGATGCGCCAATCGCCGTAATCAAGGGAACCAGACGAGGCGCGCCACGCAAGGGGCGATAGGCTACCCTCTCCAACACAATGGCGATGGTCGTCGAAACCACCACTGCCACTATCAGGATTAACAGAATCGATATGATCGGGTGCTGATTCCAGAATCCTGTGCTATCGAGGTAGATGGCCAAAAAATAAGCCGTAAAAGTTCCGCTCATGAATACTTCGCCATGAGCAAAGTTAATCATGAATAAAATCCCATAAACCAAGGTGTAACCCAGGGCAATGAGTGAATAAATGCTCCCCTGCGCCAAACCAAAGATGACAAAATCTAGCCAAACGTCCCTGCTATACTTGCCAGATGATAAGGTTTGATACGAACCGTAGATGACCAAGGCCGCCAGTACAGCGCCGATCAAATACATGACTAAGTCGGTCGTATCATATTTTTTTAGCAAATTCCGCAACATTGAGGATATCTCCAGGAAATGGGGATAGGATGAGCCGTATGAACTCGGCTCATCCTATTTGTGCGGAGTGGCAAGATAGAGACATCCGCCTCAATTTCTGATGACAAACGCCTCTATCTTGACTTAGATTGTCCGACTATTTCGAGACAGGCATGTATTCGCCGCCCTGGATCTGGTTGATCACGATCTGCGGGTCAGCGCAGTCACCGTATTCGTTGCAGGTTATGGTGCCGGTGATGCCCTCCATGCCCGCGGTGGCGAACAGGGCGTCGCGCAGTGTCTGGCGACCGATGTACAGGTTGCCGTCGGCGTCCACCACAGCGACCTTGGCGACAGCATCGAAGAGCATGTTGGCGCCATCGTAAGCATGGGCGTGGAAGGCGCTCAGCGGATCCTCGCCGTACTTGGCTGTGTGCGCTGCCAGGAAGTGCTGGCCCAACTCGCTCTCGAAGGCCAGGTTCGGACCGGAAATGTACATGCC
>JAAENG010000403.1 GCA_024224665.1 Chloroflexota bacterium
AATTTGGGTACCACAGTTGGGCGTATCTAGTCCTCAGATGGCAGATCAGCCCCAGCGTGAGAATTGTGCTCCGCTCAACTGCCGGTACGCCAGCGTTTCCAAGCATCAACGAATTGCTGTGGCGTAGCTTCGAACGACTGAATGAATGCCTTTTCGAAGGGTAGCCCTCGGCTCATATTTCTCATCAGGCCATCAAAGCCCTTTTTCTGAGCCCGATCCAGCATCGCAGACATCAGATCGGTGGCAATCAGATCAGACTGCTCTGGCGTCAGTTTGCCGTCCAGGAACTGTTTCGAATTGCCCATCGCTGCCAACGCCTCGACAAGGTCACGATTGACCGTTGTTTTCGGTGTCCGCCCACGCGATGCTTTCTCTGTATTTCCGTGTCGCTTCGCGATTACCTTGCCTGTTCCCTCGGCGAGCCACCGTGGCACATCTCCCCCCCGCGTGGCGACCGCCAAACTCACCAACGGCGAAGTCAGCCGTGCTTCGATTTCGTCCTCTTCATCACGGTCGGTTGCGACCAATGAAACGTAGCCATCGATGCCGTCATACTTCCAGTGACTGCTCCACCCGTTGGGAATCCCCCGTCCTTCAACCATCTTTGCGAATTCGCTGTAGTCGTACCTTTTGGGCATCACAAAAATGGTGGCTCTTCCCTTGAAGAATGCCTGCCCGGCATCTGCT
>JAAENG010000404.1 GCA_024224665.1 Chloroflexota bacterium
CGCCCAGCCGTGCAGTTTGGCGCTGCTCAGCGTGATGCTCATGAAGTTGGCGTCGGAGAGGTCGGCGAAAGAGCAGATACCGATGCGAGCGTAGTACAGGGCGGTGGTGGTGCGGCTGGCGCGCTCCCACAGGGTGTAGAAGAACCGAGCCACGCGCGCGTAGACGTACACTCCCGGCGCACCATTAAGAATACAGGATTTTAGCCTCTGCCCACATTCTTAGCCCTCCTGGGCTGCCTATGGGGATATTCTTAGCCCCTGTCCAAGTGGTGCTCAGTGGCGAATCAGCGGTTTCATTGCCCCTGAACTTGGATACATGTAGAGCGCCGCCCTCAGGGAAAGCGTTCCACGGCGGTCGTGTACTCGTTGTGTACTCGTTGTGTATCGATCGTTACGATTTGAGTTAAAACAATGTAAAGGGGAGGTACTTGATGGTTTAAGTTGTCCCCGATCAACTTTCTATACAAGCCAGGCACCTAGGTACCAAAATTTGCACTTGAACGCACGTTCACAATTTCATCGATTTTGTGCACCGTCTACATGCTTCGAGGACACACACACTTACCCCTCGCCACGGTGGACACTAAAGAGTGACCCATTCGACTTGGGATAGCTACATGTGTGGACCCCAACAAGTGTGAAGTTGTCCTTCATGCTCTAGTCAGGCATGCATGACTACCTCATTGACCACCTGGAGGTGAGGCATGCTCGCATGCCAATTACTTATCCCCGC
>JAAENG010000405.1 GCA_024224665.1 Chloroflexota bacterium
ACAATGGTGGGAAGAGGGAGCGATTGGTCTGCGGGAAAAGCTGATTAACGAGGCCGACGCGACCTCGGCAGGTTTTTCCGGCCTCGTCGTCGCGGTGGCTCCGGCGTTGGCCAGTGAGCAGCAAAACGATGCAGTCGCCAAGACCGTGCTGACTAATTCACCACCAACCTGGTCGAGCAACGACCTTGTCACTCACAATTCGGGCAGCACCGGTTTTCTGAGCACAGTAGAGAATATCGCCAAAGGTGGTCTGGCATCGGGTGGTGTGTTGGCTGCATCAGCACTGTTTTCTGTCACCATGACCGCAGTCCTTCAGGCGCTACCTATGGTCCAGGCTGTGCTGCTACTGGGTATCTATGCCTTGCTTCCCATGGTAGTCGTGCTTTCTCGGTACTCCATCTCCATGATGGTCGTCGGCGCCATGGCCATCTTTACCGTCAAATTCTGGAGTGTGCTCTGGTATCTGGCGATGTGGGTGGACCAAAATCTCATTCAGTCCATGTACCCGGATGTGAATACTTTCCTGCAGATCTTTGCCAATCCTGGGGAGCACGATACCAAGCGTATGATGCTCAACATGATTACCACCAGTCTCTATTTGGGGCTTCCGTTGTTGTGGAGTGGGATGATGGCTTGGGCGGGAGTGAAGGTTGGCATGGCTATCTCGAACGCGGTGGCGCCTCTCGCTCAACCCGGAAAGGACGCTGGTCAGCAGGGTGGGTCGATCGTAAAATCCGCAGCAAGCAAAGGTATGCGGCGCTAGTCCCGGTCGTACCAGCCGTAAGGATCGGTTCCGGAATCGAGGCGCCCAGTCCGGTGGTTTAGCTCCCCTGAAAGGTCTGAGTCATGGAGTTGGCGGTCGTCATTATTTTCGATGTCGACAGAGGCAAATATTTCCCGAAGGGTACCAAGCAAAGCAAATAGTAGCCCGATGGCAACGCCACCGACTTTGAGCAGTAACTGTCCGATTTTCAATGTTCTTCTGTATTTGTTCATTGTATTAA
>JAAENG010000406.1 GCA_024224665.1 Chloroflexota bacterium
CTCTATCTGCCACTGGTAGTGCATACGTGATGTGCTTCCAAAGTTAACGCTCTGCCACATGAGATTCGGAAAACGCAAAGTTTCTTGGAAAGCACCGAAGCCAAGTTACGCATAAAATCAATGTATATTTTGTCATAGTAGAGTGGGCTTGTATTCATCTGCTTGTAAGCCTGTTTTGCTATGCTGGGATTCAATGTGACTAACCATCTGATCGTTGCGATCGACAAGTGTTCCAGAGGAGGAACAAATGAAGCATCATCGTGTAGCCTGGCTCAGCCTGCTCATGCTCGGCACTGCTGTCATAGCCCTGGTAGTCGTGCTAACCTAACCCGTTGTCGCGGGTCCAAAATCCTTCCCGCAGCTTGCCCAAGAGGGACCCTGGCAACGGCAAGCCGGAGGCCTGTTCATGGGCGTTCATTTTAGTGAAGAAAGCCATGGCTGGGTGGTCGGTGGCGATGGCCTTATCTTGCACACCAGCGATGGCGGTAGTCGTTGGACCGCCCAGGCAAGCAGGATCGCTGATCGCCTGAATGATGTCATTTTTATCGACAATAACAGCGGTTGGGTTGTGGGCGCAGAGGGTCGCATCCTCTCGACCAGCAACGGCGGCGACCTCTGGCAATCACAGCTGAGTCCCACGGCCAATAACTTGAACGGCATCTACTTTATCAGCGAGGCTCGTGGCTGGGCTGTTGGCGATTCGGGTACGCTGGTGCTTACCGGTGACGGCGGCAGCACCTGGACGCGCATACCCCTGCCCTGGAGCGGTGTGGATTTACAGGCTGTATCATTTACCGATGCCATTCACGGCTGGGCTGTCGGCAGCGCCGGAGCGATCCTCGTCACGTCAGATGGGGGACAAAGTTGGGATGCTCAGGTCAGCGGCATCTCCGGCATCGACCTTTGGGACGTGCATTTTATCGATAACAGTCAAGGTTGGGCTATTGGCGATGGCGGCACGGTGCTGCACACTGAAAACGGCGGCACTGATTGGGCAGCATCTACCATCGGCCTTTACACGAGCCTGAGAGGGCTTCACTTTGTTGATGCGGACACGGGCTACATTGTGGGCGCTCAAGGATATATTGCCTACACTAACAATGGCGGCGAAACATGGACCGAACAGGAGAGTCATGCCAACGTCCTGCTCATGGACGTGCACTTTGTCAATCCTGCCAGTGGTTGGATTGCCGGCAATGGTGGCACGATATTGCACACTTTCAACAGGGGCGTTACCTGGGCCCTGCAAATCAGCAATACGAGCGACTATCTGTCGGATGTACACTTCAGCGATGTGCTTATTGGTTGGACGGTCGGTGAGGATGGCCGCATTCTACGCACCGATACGGGGGGCAGTTTCTGGTCTGTTCAGGACAGCGGCACACATCGTTGGCTCAATTCGGTCCATTTCGCGGGTGCCAGCAAAGGTTGGGCGGTTGGCGATTTCGGCACGATTCTGCACACGAGCGACGGCGGCCGAAATTGGAATTACCAAACCAGTCAAAACACACCCCGCTTACGCAGTGTTATCTTTATCGGCGACCAAAAAGGCTGGACGGTTGGGGATGGGGGCGTTATCCGGCATACCGCCGATGGTGGGGCCACATGGACGCGGCAACAGGGGGGGCTGATCGCCGATTTCACCGACGTATTCTTTGCTGATAGCTCCTGGGGTTGGATGACCGGCAAGCAAGATGACAAACCTGTCATTCTTTTTACAGCCAATGGCGGCCAACAGTGGTTGCCGCAAGCCAGCCCGGCGCAACATGGTCTCAACGCCATATTCTTTACCGATCGCATGAACGGTTGGGCCGTAGGCGAATACGGCGTCATATTGCATACGACGGATGGGGGCGGGGAATGGCGGGCCCAGCATGCGCCGGTATTTGCGCGCTACAATGATGTATTCTTCCTTGATCCGATGGAAGGCTGGGTCGTGGGTGAGCGCGGTATCATCCTCCATACCTACGACGGCGGCCAAACTTGGCGCATGGAGGAGAGTGGCGTGGGTTCCAGTTTAGAGGCCATAGAGTTTGTAGCTTATGGCCAAGGTTGGATTGTAGGAGAAAATGGCATTGTCTTACGCTACTCGTCTGATAACCCCTTGCCGACGCCGACACCCACTCATACACCTACGCATACCCCAACAGCGACGCCTACACCTTTCCTGCCGGCAACGCCAACTCCGACCTCAACGCCAACACCCCTTCCCACCAACACGCCCACACCAAGAGCGACCGCGGTGCCCGGCTTACTGAGAAGCTACAAGGTTGAGAATCCACCAACCACCGATGGTGAGCTTGATGATTGGCGAGATCAATATACGGTCTTTCTTGATGAAGGGAATGCATCCTGGGTGCGAGGTGTCATCCTGGGCAACGAGGACTCCAGCATGTCCTGTCGTAGTTCCTGGAATCACAATGCCATCTACTTCGCTTGTGAAATCAATGATGATGCATTGATATACGATAGTCCCGAAGTCTGGCATGATGACGAACTCGAAATCGCCTTTGACGGCTTGAACGATACCATACCAGGTGGTGATGACGATCATCAATACACAGTGACGGTAGATGGCCGAATCACCGAAGATGGCACGGCCACAGCTAACATCCAGGGTAAAGTGAAGTCCCGAACCGGCGGATGGGATGTCGAAGTTGCCGTTTCTGAGATCGAGTTAGGCGCAGGTTCATTGCAGGAGGGCAAGTTCATGGGTCTAAATCTGGGTCTGATCGACGATGACAATGGCGGCAAAAATGATAGCCATCTCATCTGGACCGGCACCCGCACCTGGGCTGTGGAACCGGAGTGGGGTCGTCTGCACCTGCTACAAGCTATCTCTACCCCTACTCCGACGGATACACCACTTCCTACCGCCACTCCCACCTCGACCACCACTCAGACACCCATTCCCACCGATACCCCCACCGCTACGCTAACGCCGTCGCCCACACCAACGACCGGTGAGATCGGTGGCTTTGTGTGGAGTGATAACGATGCCGATCGTATCAAAGATAATGATGAACCCCTGCTACCTGATGTGGCAATCACACTCAGTACAGATTCAGGCGTCTTGGTAGCAGAACAGACAACCAAAGCCGACGGTAGCTATGTATTCACCAGTATCGAACCGGGCATTTACCGTGTGACCGAAACCGATCCCCAAGATCACACCTCGACTACACCCAATCAAGTGACCGTGGCTGTGGTAGCAGGCGCCTCTGTACCCATCAACTTTGGTGACATCCCCACCATCGTTCCCACTGCCACGCCGACACCTGAAGCTTACCCAGTTTGGTGGCCGGTTATTGTGAATAATCAGTAGAGCCAGTAGATCTAAAATGTGACATGTCGGTGTACTTGTAAACCATTAGAACAGTAGACCGGGATTCAGGTTTCCCGGTCTTTTGATTTACGGTAGCGAAACAGAGTAGAAAGAGAGTTCAGGCTCATAGTGTTGAATAGCTTGATGTGCTCTTTGACAACCGACAGATCGGAACTTGCAAGCCTTGCCCTCGCAAAACCTTCACATCCCGTTTAATGGCGGCCAAACTGCTCCTGTGCATCGCCATCGATATTAGCTGTGAGGGGATCACTTCAGCGAATGAATTCGCCGCTATGACAACGAAGCTCCCTCAAGGGCTGTGTTCAGGTGCGAGGTTAGCGCCTGAGCGCGCTTTGTTGTCTTTCCCTTTCCCAAGCGCTAAAATCTCCTGATGTA
>JAAENG010000407.1 GCA_024224665.1 Chloroflexota bacterium
AAAATCCTCTTTGTGAGGATATGTCGCCAAAAGTTCAATTACATTTTCAACATAATCTCGGATAGTAATATACGTATCAATTAACTCAGCGTTAATATCTGAAATAACAGCTTTTGACAACCGGTTATCGCGTTGCAACGCGAAAAACAACGCTCCGCCACCAATAAAAGGTTCGTGATACGTATCAAAATTCTGAGGAGTACGTTTTATCAGGTCCTTTAATAATTGCCGTTTACCACCAGCCCACTTCAAGAAGGGGCGAGGTATCGTTGAACTTGCCATAATTTCATCAGTCCTTACAGTGCAAAATACAGTCGTAACCAATCCTCTAAATCTTGAAACCAAATAACCTTGCCGGTAGACATCAAATAGCCTTGCATATTTTCTGAAAATCCTTCACCATCCAGAACAATGATACCCTCGATGGGCCAATGTTCTATGTCTTTTATAGTCGCCGGCATTTTTTCTTCAGCTGAGCCATTTGGTTTTTTGATATTTGCACTCAACCCCAAGTATTTTCCCCGTCTTTTCATAGGTGAGTACAACATCGATCCTGCGTTTTGCTCCCCACAACCTGCGAGCCGCATTTACTTCTGTATCTGTTTTCAATCCAAGCTGTTCGGCAAGTTCAACAACCCTTTGTTTGAGTTGTTCACCTGATCTAGGTGCAGTCCCTCTTCCAGGCATAGATATCCTCCGATGATCAATACATTTGTACTAATTCATACGCGTAGCATACCATAGAGGCTCTTTGGGACTTCGCGTGACGATCACGAATTTCAGTCGATGATGCCCCCACACCTAGTGGCTGGTTGTGCCAGCGCCTAGATATAGTGTGGAAATAATCAGCACCACGCGAAATCCCAAAGAACCACCATAGATTATTCAAATATCCCATTTTTTGCGAATATGGTCTACAGCAAACAGGGAATGAAATAGGTGAGAGAAGAGCGCATCAAAAAGGAGCCGATTGACATCACGTCGCCCGGCTCTAGGTCACGCTTGTAGAAAAAACGGCTCACTCCATGATCATTTGTTGGCGATGAGCGGCAACCAAAGGTGGTTATTGGCGGCAATAACGCGCACTTTCTGGGCAGGTGATTCCAGATTGCCGGCCAGGTCGATGCTTCTTGCCTGGATGACCACCTTGTTTGACCTGGAAGGCAAGGACACCGGTAAAGCCCAGAGTTCTGACATCTCCAGGTTTTGCGGGAAGAAACTGTCCTGAGCTAACAGACGGGCAGCATCCTCACCGAGCAAGGCCTGCTGCCAAGGGCTGCCGTGCACGCTTACTTGCACGGCTGCGATTCCCCAGCCATCACGAGCGATACCCCAGACGATAGTCCGTGTTCGGCCAACCAGATCGCCCGTCTCCGGGCCGGCGATTAGGGTTTGCGGGGGAACCGAGTCGACTACGATGCGTTGCCAGGCTGTGGCTGGACCGACGTTGCCAGCGGTGTCGAGGGCACGTGCGCGCAGCTGATGTACGCTGCCTTCCTCAGCCGGGAGTGTCCAGACAAAATGCCAGTTGTAGACACCGGTTGCGTCTTTCGGGAAACGACCGGAGATCGTAGACCAGGGACCACCCTCATCGACTTGAAGTTCGATGGCGGCGATGGTACCCGCGGCCGGATAGGTGTCGAAAGCGGTACCTGTGAGGTGAGCATAGGATCCGCCGAGGAGGGAGGGAGGGCTGAAGGAGGTCGTGGGCGCTACGTCGTCGACGATGAATTCGGCTGTGACCACCTCGCTGGCATGGCCATGGGCGTCTAACGCCTGGACTTCCAGATTCAGCGTCCCTGATGAAGGCACGTCGACAGAGAAAGTCCACACGCGCGTACCATCGGCTAGCTGCCAGTCTAGCTCTCCTGCCATACGCCAGCGCACCTCGGCCACGCCAATGCCTTCGTCGCTGGCAATCCCACCGATCACCTGTTGGTCAGGCGCTAATACCCGAAGCGTTGGCGAGGTAATGCTCACCGTGGGAGGGCGGGCGTCGAGCTGGTGGCTATAACTGTCCATCTGCACACTGCCATCGCCTGGATCGAGTTGGACCGTCGTGGTCACTTGTTGAATGTCGCCCAGAGCTGCGGCAAGCTGTGACCACACGGTGACCAAATGAGTTTCACCGGCCTGCAAATCAGGAAGTTGCAGACGCCAGTGCTTGCCATCAGTGGGGCAGTCCAGACAGTCAGCGCCGGAAACTCGCCGGAAACTGAGCACATCGTCCGTCCAGAGGTCGATAGAGGCGCCGGTAAGAGCCTTGTTGTCTGCGTTGAACACGTGGATTGTGTAGATAAGCTCACTTTCAGGACCCAAATAGCCGGAGCTACCCAGAGGGCTACCGATGGAAAGCTGGATATTGTGAGCGGTGGGTTGGCCTTCGTTTGGGATAGTGTTAGAGGCCAGGTTGTCCCAGTTGAAGCTGGAGTTCGCGGGGCCGTCCAGGGAGTTGCCGGTGGGGAAAACGCTCCAGATGACGCCAGAATCATGCACAGCCAGTGCCAACATGCGTACCGGTCCGCTCCACTCGGGTCCACGGTCGAGGCGTAGTTCAGTACCGCCGCTGTTGCTAAGGGCAAAGGAGAGCAGATCGGAGTTTTCGGGTTGCCAGCCACTGTCGGGGAGGTAGCGCCAGAGGCCCCCCTGGTTTGGACCTGAAATGGCAATGGCATAGTCAGCCAGGAAGGGCAGGGGGGCTTTACCCAAGGGGTTGTCCTGGTAGCTGAGGACATCGGTCGCACCGCCGTCGCTTACATCTAGGTAAACAGCCAGGGTGCCATCCAATTGCCAGAGTGCTCCCTGCCAGGCCACGTAAAGGAAACTGTCATCCCAGGTAGCGTAGAGGTCTTGCCTGCGTGAGGGTCGTGTGTCGTCGTCGAGATGTTCGCTGTCAGGGAGCCACTCGCCATGGTCGATGTCGACCACTCCGTCGAGGATGATGGCCTTGCTGAAAGTCGCCGTAGCCGACAGGGCGCCGTCGACGATCCAGGGGCCATAGTGGCGCAGGTAGATGTTGCCGCTGGGGTCGGTAACGGCAAGGTGAGCGTACCAATTGCCTGTACCAGAGAGGCTGGCCGTGTAGGAATCGCCCGTAACTGATTCACTTGGCATGGTATTGGAGATGGTGTCGACGGCAACCAGAATACCAGGGCTACCGCTGCCATCGCTGATCGAAGACCAGGAGATCTGCAGAGCGGTTGCGTTGTCCAGGTGTGATCCCTCAGCCGGATCAAAGGTGATCGGCGTCAGTCCGGTGGGATGAGTGTTGTCGATAGTGAGGCTGGTAGAGGCGGTGTCTGTGTTTCCGGCCTGGTCGGTGGCACGGGCGAGGAGGGGATAAGTGACATAGTCGTCGGCTTGTGTGGCTTGCCAGTCGAGTTGCCACGTATCATTGCTGTTTAGGGTTGCCGCCTGCCAGGTACGGCCGCCATCCAGGCTCACTTCGACGGTCGTCAGACCACTGCCATCATCGGAGGCTGTACCGGTGAACGTGATTGTATCGGTCACCACGCCAGACGGGGTAGTGATGGTGATGTCCGGGGGCAAAGTGTCGAGTAGGAGGGTAGAGGTGACGACCTGACTGAGGAGAGATCCCTGGGTGCGGCTGGCTTTGAGGGTAAGTGCGTGTGTGCCCTCCTGGCCCAATGTGATCGTCTTCCTCCAGGACGTAGACTGAGCAGAAGCATCCACCAAGGTGGCGGTACCCTGAGAGCTGCCATCGACCAACACTTCTACCTGTCCTGTGCCGGCCGTGTCCTGGAAATGGACGAAGCCTTCGATGTCGAGGGTCGGGGAGAGCACCGCACTGCCGGATACAGGGCTGGCGAGCATAGCTTCGTTGGCGGTGGTCACCACCACAACCTGAACTTGATCGCTCTGGCCGAGGTTGCCGGCCTGATCGGTGGCCTGGGCCCGGAGGGTATGGGTGCCATTGCTGAGCGATACGACAGCGCTGTATAAGCCCTCGGACGTCACCGTTGGCGTGATTTCAGCGCCATCCACCAGGAACCAGACCTGCTCAAGGGTGTCGAAGGTAGAGCCGCCTGCTTGTAGGGTGTCGGTGACAGCGGCTACAAGCTGGATGGCGGGGGCAGTGATAGTGGAGTCAGCGTCCGGCTGCAATAAGTTGGCCAAGGGCGGGGAGCTGTCGGCCAGAAAGTCGTTGCGGAACCAGTCACTGACCTGTGTGCTGACGTTGCCGACCTCATCCGTGGGTTTGCTGTATAGGCGATAGAGACCCTCACCTGAAGCGGGCGTTATGTCGGCGGTCCAGTACGAGCCGGTCTCGCCAACGGTGGAGAGGCTGGTTGCCTGCCAGGTGGAGGGCGCGGTATCGGTGATGGGCAGGCTTGAGTCGCTGACATAGACAAGGCCGACGTCGACGGAGGCGACGCCGGCATTGCCCAATGAGCAGGATTCACCTTCTTTGCCAAGGAGGAGAGCAATAGGCACGGCCTGTAACTCCCGGTAGCCCAAGTCGCCTTTATCACCGCCACCCGTGGGCACATCGGGCCACAGCGGATTGGGCACGACGTCGACGGCAGGCGAGGAGGATGTCAGTTCGAAGTCGCCGTAGCTGGCATCGACGAACAGGGGGTCGGTGACCATCTCGTTGGATGCCTGAGCCACGCTGCCCTGGTAGTTCGAGCAGGATCCACACCAATCGGTATCGGTATTGTACAGCAGGTTGTAGTCATTGAATATCTGTCCACCCTGGCTGTTATCGAAACCGATGTCGTTGAGGGCGATGATATTGTAGCTGGCATCGAGCCAGGAGTGTTCGTCCTGAACGACCACACCCGTGCCGTAGTTGATGACGATGGAATTGAAGAGCAAGGCGCCGGTGGAATCATCGCTGAAGATGACGCCGGCATTGCCATTGCCCAGGTTGGAGGTGTTGGGAGAGGCGCCACCGATGATGTTGTAGGTCAGTGTGATGTGACTGGAGGCGCCCATCACTTCCACACCGGCGTCAGTGGCATCTTCGCCGCTGTTGGTCAGGGTAAAACCCATGATCTCCACGTCCGTGATGCCATCCAGGGTCATGGCTGAATCCCTACCCCCGGCGTCGACGATGGTGGTCTCCGCGCCACTGCCCACAAGCCTGATTCCGCTCTTGAGTTGCACATTTTCTTGATAGACTATAGATCCGGTATCGTCGCCATCCACGCCAACCGTCCACACGCCCTCGATATCAGGTACGTTGTCGATGGCGTCCTGGATGCTGTCGAAGGCTGTGACCTGCCACTCCAGGCCGTCGTTGAGGCATTGTTCGCAGTAGTCCTTACTGGCATAGACCGCCGCCTCGGCTGACTGGGCGTAACCCATGTCCACTCGGACTCCGCTACTCGGTGGCGCCGGATCGGAGGGGTCGCCGGTATCTACGACAGGGGAGTCGGATTGGGGCCGGTAGTCGTGGTTGTCGGGGTTGGTGAAACGGGGATCGGCAAAGATCTCGCCAGAGCCAGGATCATCGATAGCACCGCCGTCAATAATGAGGTCGGAAATGTTGCGCCAATAGTCATTGTAGGTGTGAAGCAAGGTCTGGGTACGGCTGCAACCTTCGCTCTGGTAAGTAAGGGCGGTGTTCTGGTGGAAGGCCAGGATGGTGTTGCGGATGTCCAGATTGCCGCACTCGCTGGCGACCACGCCGTTGTCGTTGCTTACCAGGGTGTTGTTTACCAGGGTAGCGGTGGCCTCTTCGCCGCTGACGTTTAGGGCCGTGCCAGTGCTACGTACGATGGTCCGCTCCAACTCGAATGAGCCTTCGCCGCTGACTGTAATGCCATCGCCACTGTCTTCGCCGGACAGGGTTACCAGTGCCAGGGTCGTTTCTTTGGCGTTGCCTACATTCACCAGGTAGCCACCCTCGTCGTCGGGCGGCGCTAGTACAGTCAGGCCGGCGCCACTGCCTAAAAGTGAGACGCCATTGACCAGAGAGATGCGCTCGCGGTAGAGACCGGGATCGATCAACACCTTTTGGGCGCCGGTGGCGATGGCGTCCTGGATGTTATTGTAGGCGTCGACGCCCCAAGAGTGTCCGTCATTGACGCAGGTTTCGCAATAGGTGGCATCTACATAGACGGGCTCGTGATACGTGTAATAGCCTTGATCTTTGCCGTCGCTGGCCTGGCCACGAGCAACTGAATCCGATTCGATGCGGAAGAGTTGATCATCCATGTCCAGGAACTGAGCCTGGTCCAAGGTCATGAGTGTCAGGGGATGACTTGAGGGCGCGACACTCCAGTCGCTCTTCTCTCCGTTTTCGCTGGCGAAGCCGTTGTGAGTATCGAGTGCGGGGCTCTGATCTTCGTCGTCGATCCACCAGCCCGGAAGGGGGGCAGCGTTGGGCAGGGCCACGACCAGGTTGTTCTGCAGGAAGATGTGGTTGTCGATGATGACACCTGGCGTGTTGTGAACCAGGGTCACGTCCGAGGCATTGGAGACCAGGGTGGCATGTTGTAGCCACAGGGCTGATTCCAGGGCCTTGATGGCGGTGCTGTCGGCCAGGTCCTGGTAGATCAGTACGTTCTTGACCTGGACATTGCGCTCGTCGCTCACATCGGGCGCTTCACTGGCCTGGCCGCCGTAGTTCACCTCGATGCCTGTGCTGGCGTGGCGGATGGTGAAGTTCTGGAGGGTGACGCCAAAGATGTTTGGATAGGTTTCAGTTGTCTCATCGGCGGGCAGGATGGTAATGCCCACGTCGCCGTCTGCATCCAAGAAGACTGCGTCGGGGTCCACGCCTTGTAGGGTCAGGTAGTCCTGGCCGGCATGGATAGTGGCTCCGCTATAGACGCCGGCCTGTACGACAATGGTGTCGGCATACCAAGAGGCATCCAGAGCATCCTGGAGGGTAGCGAAAGCATCGATGCCCCAGGTGTAGCCATCATTGCTGCATATGTCACAGTAGTCGTCATCCACAGTGCGGGTGCGGGCCAGTCCAGCCACCTGGAAGACCCAGCCGTTTCCTGACGAATCCAAGGAAGCGTAGTCGGTTTTGCCGTCGCCGTCGAAGTCACCTATCAGGTTCTGGATCAGGGGCTGACCGCCGAATTGGAGGAGATTGTTGTCTACGAGTTGGAAGGGCATGACGTCGTCGAGTCCCTGGCTCAACCAGGCATCGATTTCACTGTCGACCAGCGCCAGAACATCGCTCTTGCCGTTGCCGTCAAAGTCAGCGATATGATGCGTGTCCGATGGGGAGATGTCAGCACCCAAGCTGGTCTGTGTGATCTTTTGGAATTGCAGGTCGTTGTCTAAAATGCCAGCGCTGCGCCAGATCGTCCAGGCGCTGTCATTGTCATTGCGGGCGGCCAGGTCGGTCTTGCCATCACCGTCGAAGTCGCCCACGAGCAGGGCGGTGGCATCACCACCCCCCAATGCACCGAGGTTACTGCTGACGGTGGTGAAATCGAAGGCCGTACTCGTGCCCTGGGAGATGCGGGCATCCCAGGCGCTGCCATTCCAGCCGATTACGTCGCTTTTACCGTCGCCGTCGAAATCCCCGACGACCATCTGATCCGTATCCCCACCAGTAAGGTCGCCTAGATTGCCCTCCACAGTGGCAAAGTCGAACGTTGTGCCCGAAGCGCCATGAGCGCGCACGAACTGCCACGATGAAGAGCTGCTGCTACCCCAGGTGGCCAGGTCATCGAGACCATCGCCATCGAAGTCACCCTGGAAGCGTGCGGCGCCGCCGGTCATAGAGGAAGAGAGGTTGTTGTCATACTCGCTGAAGCTGAGCTGGTCGCCGCTGAGACCATCTGAGTGCCAGGTTCGCCAGATGGAGCTGTCCCAACCGGCCACGTCACTTAAACCATCGCCGTCGAAATCTGCTACCAAAACGGTGTCAGTGATCCAATCGTCGATGTCGTTCTCATAGATACGGAAGGCCAGGGCGCTGGTAGTGAGACTTTCGTCACCGCCGCTCAGCGCCTGAGCGTCGAAGGGCTGTGTGGCAGCGTATTCGCCAGATACCGGTAGTTCGTGCAGGGCACGGGGTCGCACAGCCGCTCCCAGATCCAGTTCGCTACGATGGAATTGAGTGGCCTCTTGACTCAGTGGTACCAGGAGTAGGTCCGAAGAGAGGTCGCAGTTGAGGTCGGCGCCGGCAGCGTAGGGAGCGGAGGCTGCACTACCGACGTTGGCGATCTGGGCCTGGACGGGCTGGTTGGTGGCTAAGTCGGAGGAACCCAACACCAGGTAAGCGCGACCGCCGCCACCTGTAGCACCGAGCAAGATGTCGTTGAGACCATCCACGTCGACGTCACCGGGTGCAGCGATGAAGGCGTTGGGAACAGGTGTGTAGCCGTCGAAGGCCACGTCGGCGGGCATGTTCATGGACCAGCCGGAAGTGCGGCCGTAGACAATACGAGGGGTGTTGCCGCTTGAGTAGGCAACGTCTGGCAATGAGTCGCCGTTGACGTCACCTAGCGCAGATACCTGGGCGCCAACGGTGGCTCCACTATCGCCGAGAAAGCTGGCGACAGGGCTGGTGGGTAGGATCATATCACCCAGATAGAGGTAGACTGCGGCCCCTTCGTCCAGATCATTATTGGGGTCGGCAATGATAAAATCGTCGTAGCCGTCGCTGTCCATATCGCCAACACCAGTTGCCGGTGCACCATTGCTTGGCAAGGGAAAGCTTGCAGCCGCTGCCGTGGCCAGATCGAGGGTGGCGTCCCAGGTGGGCGCCTGTCCCCGAAGGAGGTAGACCACGCCCTCATCGCCGCTGGTGTTGACTGCGCCGATCAGGAGGTCGCCATAGCCATCGCCATCCACGTCGCCGGCGGAGGCCAGCCAGTCGCCGATGCGCAGGCTGTCGGAGGTGGTCAGCACCACCCAGTCATGTTGGGAAGGGCCGTCGAGTGTGCGGTCGGAACCTATGTCGCCAGTCTTACCGAAAACGAGGAAAGCACGTTGGTTTGCGGAATCGCCGATGAGCAGGTCGCTAAGGCCATCGCCATTGACGTCGCCGGCGGGGGCGATGGTGCTGCCAATGGCCGCCTGATCAGCCCCCACGAAAGAACTGGGACTGCTGCTGAGAGCTGTGGCATCGGGCGCCACAGGCCAGCCCCCGCCCTGGCCGTAGATGATGGCGACGCGGCCGGTATTGTTTTCGCTGGCGGGCAAGCCGACGGCGAGGTCGGCGCGGCTATCGCCGTCCACATCGCCCAACCAGGCAGCGACCATGCCATCAGTGATCAAGGGAGAGGGGGGTTCCAACCAGATGGTGGCGCTGCTATAGGCGTCGAGTTCAGCGCCGATCAGATCTTGCGGCCGTGAGGGTAGGGGCAGGTTGCCGGTGTCGTCGGCGTGGCCCCATAGAGTGAAGGTCTGCTCAGCGATGAGAGCGGACTGGTGATTGGACCACATATCGGATGGAGGCAGTATATCGAGGATAAGGGTCTGCGATGAAGTCTCACTCACATTGCCCGCCAGGTCCCAGGCCCTCACGGAGATATCGTGGGAACCCTGGGCAGAGCTGGTGAGAACCTGCCAGTCGTAGGTCCAGTCGCTCTGGGTGGGATAGTCGGAACTGGTGCCGAGGGTGGCTTGCTGCCAGGGTTTGCGGTCGATGCTGACCTGTACCCTCGCCAGCCCCGAGAGATTATCGCTGGCCGAACCTTCGAGGGTGACGACGGCGCCACCGCTGTCGTCAGGATCGAGATTGGGAATGTAGTCGCCACCCGAGGCGGCGAAGGAGGCGGTGGGCGGGGTGTTGTCAACGGTTACGGCGACTTGAGTAATGTCATTGATCCAGCCCAAATAGTCGCTAGCCTGAGCCTTGAGGTTGTAGACACCGTCGTCGGGCAGGGACCAGGTAGCGGACCAGGGGTTGGTGTCCGTGGTGCTCTGGAAGCCCTGTCCATTATCCAAATCCAACTGCACCTGAGTGATCCAACTGCTGAGATCGGTGGCCGTGCCACCCACGACGTAACTGTCCCCTCGTAGGACATCGCCGTCGACCGGTGCGGTGAAGATCACCACAGGCTTTTCGGCGTCCACATGGATATTGTCGCTTCTGACCAGGGTAGTGTTGCTATAAGGCAAGGTTGTGGAAATGGGCACGGCCACAGAGGTCGTGAGCCTGCTGTCCACCGTGGCCGTCACCGTGGTAGTGACCTGTAAACCCAGGCCCAGTTGCTCGGGCGAGGTAAATGGCCAGGCGTATTGGACGCCGCCGGCGCAGGTTCCGATCTGCAGTGGCGCCAAAACATCGCCGGCCAACTGTCCTCCCTGCAGGTTGGTCAGGGTGTTGGGCAGACAGGTGGTTAAGGTCGTCGTGATCACCTCGTTACTGTCGTTTAATACAGTCATGAACCAGGAGACTGTATCACCCGGCTTGACATAGACGCTGGAGGCGCCATCAGGTGCGGTGGCCTGGGGAGAAGCCACAGTAAGCAGAGCTGGGGCGACATTGGATGCCCACGGGCTGCTCTTGCCGTCGCGTTCGGCCAGATCTAACAAGCCGTCGTTGTCTCCGTCGGCAAGGGAAGGATCGGAGATGGTTAGGATTGATGTCCCTTCGAACAAACTCACCTTCCATCCGCCACTCCAATCGCCGTCCTGATTTTGGTGGAACCACTCCTGGCCGTCTAATAGGCCGTCGCCATCGGTATCCTCCTGCCCGGCATTACTGCCAAGTCCACTCTCCTCCCAATCACTGAGACCATCATCATCCGTATCCCAAAGGAGAGGGTCATAGCCGAGGGTATCCTGATTTTGTACCTCATAGGCATCGCTGAGACCGTCGCCATCACTGTCCCAGAGCTTGGGCTCAGTGCCAAGGGAGATTTCGGCATCGTTCGCCAGTCCGTCACCGTCCAGGTCATAATTGTTGATCTGATCCCAGTTCCACAGCTCTTCAAGTGTGCCGGGTAATACGTCCAGGTAAAGGGTATCAGTCGATTTCTCTCGCGCTTCCTTATCATCCTCAGAGGGACTGGCGTCGCTAATGCTCTTTGCACTGCACGAACTGAAAAGGACGCACTCCTTAACTCGTATGGTGTAGTCGACCAGGGTTAGCAGTTCCAACCCCAGGTTGCGTTGGGCTTCGTCCAGCGTCCAACGCATTTCTAATTCCTGTACGCAGTTTTTCTCTGAGTCGGCCGTAATACAGGTGGAAGGATAGGTGTAGGCGTTGGCGGTAGCCTGACCGTCAGGGGCTGAACCCTCCCACCTGCCCTGGATGCTGCTATCCTTCAGGTCTTCACCGTCGCCACTGTGAACCGTGATCAGTTGGCTACTGAAGGTGGAGGTTATGGCAAACTGATTGCCAATAACAGATCCAGCGTCAGGTGTGGACAGGAGTGCACCACCTGTCGTGAGGTTGATCCCGTCGTCAGGGATAGTGGTAAGAGTCTTGACATCTACGAACAACTTTGAAAGTTCGACCGTCAACCACTCGTTGATACCGAAACCGGTGGAAAGTTTGACGATCCATGAGATCAGCACGAAAGTGGCTAAAAGGAGTTTGCCGCCGGGGAAAAACACAAGGGCAAAGAATAGAATTGCAATAAGGGTTTGGGCAATTGCAAGAGCCAGGGCAATGTCTACGACCACCCCTGAGTGAGTGCTGGCAAAATAGCCAAAAAAGCCCCAGATGAAAGCCAGTTGCACGACAAGTCCGACATAGACAAATCCTTGTACCCATTTACTCATCTCGATTGCTGTAAAAAGACCTTCCAACCCTTGCCCAGCCTCCTGAACCTCGTAGATAGCGTTGCCGGCCGCAAAAATGGCCAGTGCTACTCCCAAGCCCCCCAAAAATTGTTCAAAGTCCTCTACAATCCTGTCACTATCGAGAGCGACAATAAGCACCAAGGCGATGATACCAAAGAAGGCGCCCAATGTTACGGTCGTGAGCACAATTGCATCGCTATCCTCTAAGGTTTTTATCCAATTCCAGAGCGCTCCCACGGCGCCCTCTCCTTGAGTGATCTCGAAATAGATGTCACCAAGTTTCTCGATCTCTTCCATATATTCATGTACAGTTTTGCTCAGTTCGATCCCCAATGTTTCGAATATCTCCTTATCTTCAGCCTCTTCTGATACGATTCCAACCCCATCTACGGCGATGATCTCTGTCTTCCCGGTCTGCCACGTTGGATAGAAGAAATTTACATAGAACAGGTCCTCAGAAGTCATGTCCGGATAGCGTTCCTGCATAACATCCAGCGTATCATTTGTTGAAAGTGCGCTCCATTCACTATCGTGGCCAAAGGTGGCCAGTTTGAGCCCGCGCTGAGTGAGAGTATGAATGTTGTCCATGGAGACGCTTATCGACGTGGCGGGCTGGGTGCCCAGATCGTCCATGTTGAAGGCGCCAATATCCTGCTGCATAGCGAACAGAAGGGAGGGGTTGTCTGTGGACTGGTAATTGGCGCTCAAGAAGGCAGCAGTGTCAGTCATGGTGGTTGTGGCCCAACCCACATCCGCATGGGGGTAGGTGGCGTAGTTTGAGGCCACCTCGGTGGTAACACCCCACCTCTCCTCGATAGAAGTGCTGTCGTCGTGGAAACGCTGTACGACATCCTCCAGGGTGGGATTTTGGTTGGACAGGTAGGAGGCAGACATGCCGAATGTAAGGTTGAAGAGTTGCTGATCTTCGTTGGGCGACAGGGGTGTGCCAAAAATGGCCGTTTCTACATTTTCGCTTTTGGTGATATGAAGACCGGTAATGCGAAAGGTTTCGTCGTAGGTTTGGATAGGTTCTGTCTGGGTATCTATGGAGCAGGTGGCGGCGCTGGGATGATCGGCGTCATTGCAATTGACGTACTGATCCAGTTTGGCTTGTACGATCCACACCATGGACGCATGCCATTGGATGTTGCTGATTTCGGCGGGGGTATAGGCCACTTTGGCATAAAATGCACTGATATTGCCGCCATCGGAGACGGCCTGGAAGGGCACGTACATGACGTAGTCAAAAAAGGTATTCTCGGTGCTGGAGTTGACGGTGACACCATAGTTCTTTGCCAGTTCAGGGGAAACATTGGTGTAGACTTGAAGGGCGGGAACAAGTCGAATGTCGTCCAGGGAGCTGTCCAGATCCTAGATCTGGCCCAGATCATCGTCGGGCCAGTCGAGATAGGTGGTGGTATAACGCAGATGGTCGAGATCTTGGGGCTGTACTTGAACTTCGATGTACTGGTAACCTTCGTAACTGCCGCCTTGGGTCTGGATCTGGAAGTTGGTAGTGTAATCGGTGACAGAATAGGGCGAGAAGTCGGCTCCGTCGAAGACGCCATCTCCATCGTTGTCGTTGTCCCAGATATTGGGGATAGTGTCGTTATCAGGGTCCCATGAGGGCGCCTCGCCAATGGGCGAGGGCCACTCGGAATAGTCTGATAGACCGTCGTTGTTGGTGTCTGAGCGAATAGGATTGCTGGTCCAGGTGACAGAGTTACCGTCGCTGTCGGGGATATCGATGCCCCGGATCTCCAAGGTGTCGGTGATGATATCACGGTCGGTATCGGCGCTCAGGTAGTAAGTTCCGTAGCAGCTTTCTTGGTAATCATCCATGCCGTCGCCGTCACTGTCCTGGTCGATAGCGCCTTCACCGCATATGGGCGTGCCGTAGTCTTGGGTCGAAACCTGGGTCTGTATCGGTTGAACTGGCAATATCTTCTGGTAGGTTTCGGCAAGCCGTTCGGCGGTCTTGTGTTGTTCGGATACCAGGCCCAGGTCTTCTGCCAAGACAGTGGTGCGAGACTCAGCAGCCTCAACTCGGCGCGCATCGAAGCGCATGATCTGCTGCGACTCAAGCAAAGGATTGATGGCAGTGATGAAGATGACGCTAATAGCCAGGATCGGATAGGTGAAGCGTCGTCGTCGGTACAAGGTCATGGCCAGCATCAGGCTCAGGACTAGAAGGCAGGTCACCAGAAGTGCTGAGAGATGCAGGCCGGGCTGATGCTGCCGTAATGAGATAAGCAACTGATCTTGTACATACCAATCACCCTGGTAGTCGGAGATAGGGATACCGATTGTCTGTACCT
The DNA here is from genome assembly GCA_024224665.1 of Chloroflexota bacterium. Taxonomy (GTDB): domain Bacteria; phylum Chloroflexota; class Anaerolineae; order J102; family J102; genus PIVW01. Next base: position 14,010 of record JAAENG010000407.1, read on the forward strand.
GGCCGAAGTCGCTAAAATCGACCACCATATGAACGCGAGCGCCGTAATCGTCATTGACCTTGGGTAGGTAGAAATCGAGGATCTGCCTGCGGGGCAGACCGTCCATGTCAATCCAAAGTTCGCCCTTTCCTTCAAGTACCTGGAGCATCTCGGGGGGCTGTAAAGTGATGCGGGATGGCAATTGGCCTCTGAGTTGCTCGGTATATACATCTCGTACATGTTCGGCATACCGAGGTCCATCGACGTCGAAACCATAACGTTGAAAGCGTTCGCCATTAGTTGCAGACCACGGCTCCAGTTCTTGGATATTCTCGGCAGCGATGAGGAAGCCCAGGTAATCGGAGGTTGGAGAAACAGCGCCAAGGGGATCTTGTACGGGTACCAGTGCTTCACCTTTGACCATGAAGGTAGTATCGCCGTCCTGTATCAGCCGTACGGGCTCGACATCCAGGAGATTGCTCTCTGCCCAAAGGCGGAGGTCACTGTGATCGGGTAGTTGCACCTCACCTTCCAGATGCAGATCGATGCGCTGACTCTGCTGCGCAATGGAAATACGGGATGGGCGGGGAATGAAGGTCTGTTCGATTTCAGCTTGTAGACGGTATGATCCCAGGCCGCCGCCTTGGGCGTTCTTCCAGGCATCGTATAGGGGATTGCCCGACGTGTACGAAAGCCAGCCTTGCGAAAGACCGATGGCCGGTGTGGCAATGGTTGGCAGGAACGAAACGAAGAGCAGCCAAGAGATTAAGAGTATGAGACGTAGAGAGAGTCGCATGGCATTGACCTCTGAAGGTGAAACGTGATGCGTGATACGTAACGATTGGACGTCTAAATCCTCACGTTTCACGTAGGACTATTGAGTGACGAGTGGTATGTAGATGAATTGAGCAGATTGAGTGACGCGCACGGGGGTGCGCAGGGTTTCGACGTTGCCGGCGAGGTCGGTGGCGCGGCTGCGGATGACCAGTTTGTTGGCATCGCTTTCGAGCAGGGTCGCCCAGATTGTGGCGCCTTCAGGGAGCTGGCCATGGGTGAGGACATCGGCCACATTCTGGTTTTCGAGCAGGCTGCGGGCTTGATCAGCCAGCATAGCCGTGCTCCAGGTGCGGCCGCCGTCGAGGCTGACCTCGACCTGTTCCAGACCCCAGCCATCTGAAGCCAGGCCCCAAACCAGGATCTGGTGGCCGCCGTAGGCGCCACCTGGTTGGGGGTAGGCGATGGTGGAGGCGGGTGGGATGCTGTCGATGGTCACGATGGCCGGTTCTGAGGGTTGGCCCGTGTTGCCGGCGACGTCGACAGCGCGGACGCGCAGGCTGTGCTGTGAACCTTGTAGGGCCGGCAGTCGCCATATGCGAGACCAGGGCACGACGCCGTCCTCGGCCATGTGGGCGTAGTGTGAGGCCGGCCACCAGGGGCCGCCGTCCACCTGGATCTCGACCCGTTCAATCGAGCCATCTGCCGGGAAGCTGTCGAAGGCCTGGCCACTGAGGCGCACTTGTCTGCCGCCCAGCACTGGTTCCACGGGATTCAATAGGGCCACCGGCGCTTCGTTATCGACGGTGACCTGCACGCTGTCCACTTCGCTGGTATAGCCGTAGTTGTCGATGGCCCGGGCTGAGAGGGTGAACTCTCCCTCAGCGGGCACGTCGATGGTGGCGCTCCAACCCTTGGCGCCCTGAGCGCTGATCCAGGCCCCACCATCCATCTGCACCTCGACCTTGGCCACACCTCCGCCGCCCAGGTCGCCGGCCCAGCCCCTGATCGTCTGGGGGCCGGAGCGCAGGGTAGCGCCGCTGTCAGGCAGGCTGATGGAGAGGGTGGGGAGGCTGCTGTCGACGGCATGGCTGAGGGTATGGAAGGAGAAGGCGGGCTCACCGGGCGCCACAAGGGCTTCGATCTGGGCAGTGATAGTGACGCTGTCGGTGTTGGCCAGCCCCTCGACGACGCGAGCGGTGATGGTAAGGGGTTCACGCGTACCAGGAGACATAATCCCCAAATCGATAAACCAACGGTCGGCCTGAGGTTGTGCCTGGGCAGTGGGCCAGTCCGTCAGACTTTCGAACTGCAGGCCCTCACTACCAGAAACGATAAGGGTTGCGCCCTCCTCAGGTTCCTTGTCCTGGTTGCTGACCTTGAACACATAACGGATCGAACTGCCGGGTCCAGGCACGCGCCCGCCGATGTCGGGGCTGCTGACCCTTACTTGCAGATGGTGGGCGCCGGGTTGGCCCTCATTGGGCGCCACACCTTGGGCCAATTCAGACCAGATGTAGGAGACAGTCCAGGGACCGGCGGATGGGTTGGCGGTGGGGAACACGCTCTGCACGTCGCCGTTGTTCTTCTGTACAAAGGCGAAGAGTTGCACGGCGCCACTGGCGGCGATGACTGATCGCGACAGACGTATCTCGGTGTCGCCATTGCCTCCGTGTACGGCCAGGAAATCGATATCCTGGACCTCCTCCCAGAGGTCGCCGGAGACAAATCGCAGGAGCTTGTTGTCCTGGAATCCGCTGACAACAGCGAAGTCGGCCTGTAAGGGCAGGGATTGTTTGGGGTCCGCCAGAGCGGTGGCGGACCCACCAGGCTGGGTATCGAGGTAAATGGTGCCCGTGCCGTGCGGGCCCCAGACTGCGCCTAGCCAGGCGAGGTAGAGGTAATCGGCATCCCAGGTGGTGTAGAGGGCTTGGGGCCGGGCGGGCATGGGGTCGAGGCCGAGCAATTCGGTTTCGGGATCCCATTCGCCGTGTGCGATATCGAGATTACCATTGACGCGCACGGAACTGCGCCAGGGGTTGGGTGGCAGGGGGCCAGGCGTGGCGAGGTTGCCGGTTTCAGCATACCAGGGGCCAAAGTGCTCAACATTCTGGTTGCCGGTGCTGTCCACGGTGGATAGGTGGATATACCAGGCGCCGGCGTCTGTGAGTTCGGCGCTGTAGCTATTGCCAGTCACCGTTTGATCGCCTGAAGGTACGGTGTCCGTGTACTGGTCTAGGGCCAGCAGGATGTCGGCAACGCCGCTGCCATCGCTGGGCTGCACCCACGACAATTCCACCGCGCTCGGTGCATCCAGATGGCTGCCCTCCTGCGGTGCTGCCGACAGAAGGTCGATGGCGGTGGGACCCTGATTGTCGACGATGGCGGTGGCGCTCTGGACCGCATTATTGCCGGCGACGTCGACTGCCTGGATGCGCAGGGGGAAGGATGTGTAATCGTTACCGGCAGGTGACCAGGTGAAGCTCCAATTGCCATTTTCGTCTACGTCTGCAGAGTCGTAGGTATAACCACCGTCCACACTGACGGAGATGGAAGCCAGTCCACTGGTGGCATCACTTGCGGAGCCGGACAGGGTAAGGGTGTTCGTCACCACCTCTTGGGTCGCCTGGAAACTAATGGCGGGCGCCACGGTGTCTAGAACGAGTGTGGTGGTGGAGTCAGTGCTAGAAGAAGAACCTGACGAGCGGCTGGCTTGCAGGGTAAGAGTATGGCTGCCGTCGCCGGAGAGAGAGACAGACCTGCTCCACGATGTGGCCTGGGCAGAGGCATCTGCTAAGGTAGCCAAGCCCTGGGAGTTGCCGTCGATCAGGATCTCGACCTGGCCCTCGCCCTCGGTATCCTGGAAGTGGACAAAGCCTTGCATGGAAAGGGTAGCGGATAGTACGGCGCTGCCCGGTAAAGGGCTGGTCAATGCTGCCTCGTTCTGAGTGGTCACCATCGTGATCTGAAATTCGCCGCTCTGACCCACGTTGCCGGCCAGATCGGTGGCATAGGCTCTCACCGTGTGCGTGCCATCTGCGAGTGCCAATTGGCTTTCGTAGCGTCTGTTATCGTTCGAAGAGACCGTGGTGATGGTTTGTGTGGCTGTGATGACGACACCGTCTACCTCGAAGTGGACATCGGCGATGTTGTAACTGCTGTCGCCCGGTAAACCCGTTGGCACCCAGTCGCTGACGTCTGCCTTGAGGGTGATAGCGGGGGCTGTGTAGGTAGCGCCATCGTCAGGTGAGACCAGCGTTACAGAAGGCGCTGTGCCATCGGCAATGAATTCGGAGCGGAACCAGTTATAGGCATCGTCGCTGATATTGCCGACCCCATCCGTGGCCTTGCTGTACAGGCGGTACAGTCCATCTCCTGAATCAGGTGTGATCGATGCTGTCCAATAGGAGCCTGACTCGCCAACAGTGCTGAGGGTGGCTGCTTGCCAGCCAGAAGGAAGGGTATTGGTGATGGACTGGCTGGCATCAGAGATGTAGACCAGACCCACATCTACTGAGGTGATGCCGGCATTGCCCAGGCCACAGGAGTCCCCCTCCTTTCCCAGGAGCAAAGTAGCTGGTGTGGCCAGCAGCTCTCGGTAGCCCATGTCGGCCTTGGTGCCACCGCCGGTTTGCACCGGTTGCCATTGGTCGGCGGGGATGCCGTCCACGGCCGGCGAGCTGGTGGTGAGCCGGAAGTCTCCGCTATTAGCATCAATGAAGAGGGGGGCGTTGTTGATTTCGCCCTGGCCCGCCGTCACACTGCCTACATAATCCTGGCAGGTAGCGCACCAGTCGCCGTCAGTGTTGTACACCAGGTTGTATTCGTTGAATATCTGTCCACCGCCGCTGTTGTCGAAGCCGATGTCGTTGAGGGCGATGATGTTATAGCGAGCATCCAACCAGGTGTTGTCACCCTCTACTACCACACCGGCGCTGGAATTAACTGCAATGGTGTTGAAGTAGAGGAAGCCGGTGGCGTCGGATTGGAAGATGACGCCGGCGTTGCCGTTGCCCGGATAACTGGATTCGGGAGAGTCTCCGCCGATGATGTTGTAGGTGATGGTGATGTTGTTGGAAGCACCGGCGACAAGGATGCCGGCATCGGTACTGTTTGCACCACCATCGGTGAGGGTGAAGCCCGTTATTTCGACATTGGTGACGCCATCCAGCGAGAGCACCGAACCACTATCGCCGCCGTCGACTAGAGTGGTCTCGGCGCCGCCGCCGATGAGCCTGATGCCGCTCTTGAGTTGCACATTCTCCTCATACACCATGGTTCCGGTATCGCCGCTATCTACGCCTACGGTCCAGATACCATCGATATCGGGCACGTTGTCGATGGCGTCCTGGATAGTGTCGAAGGCGGTAACTTGCCACTCCAGGCCGTCATTGAGACACTGTTCGCAGTAATTTCTGCTGGCATAGACTGCCGCTTCCGCCGATTGGGCGTAACCCATGTCCACTTTTAGGCCACTGCCGGGAGGGGCGGGGTCGGAGGGGTCGCCGGTATCGACGACCGGTGAGTCAGAACGAGGTCGGTAGTCGTGTTGGTCGGGGTTGATAAAGCGGGGGTTGGCGAAGATCTCGCCGGAGCGGGGATCGTCGACGGCGATGCCGTCGATGCTGAGGTCGGAGCCGTTACGCCAGTAGGCATTGAAGGTGTGAAGGAGGGTTTGGGTGCTGGGGCAGCCATCGCTGTTGTAGGCGAGGGCAGTGTCCTGGTGGAAGGCGAAAATGCTGTTGCGGACGTTGAGGTTGGCGCAGTCGCTGCCCACCACACCGTAGTCGTTGCTGACAAGGGTGTTGTTGACGAGGGTGGCGGTGGCATCGCTGCCGTTAACGCTCAAGGCTGAGCCAGTGTTGCGCACGATGGCTCGCTCTAACTCGAAAGAACTGTCACCACTGAGGGTGATACCGTTGCTGTTGTCTTCTCCGGTTACGGTCACCAGGGCCAGGGTGGTCTGTTTGGCGTTCTCGATACTGACCAGGGCGTCGATTTCTTCGTCGGGTGGGGCTAGGACTGTAAGCCCGGCGCCACTGCCAAAGAGTGAGACGCCATTCACCAAGGAGACACGCTCGCGGTAGAGGCCGGGCTCGATTAGCACCTTCTGAGCGCCGGAGTCGATGGCATCCTGAATATTGTCGTAAGCGTCATCACCCCAGGTGCGGCCGTCGTTATCGCAGGATTGGCAGTAGGTGGCGTCCACGTAGACGGGCTCGTGATAGCTGTAATAGCCCATGTCTTTGCCATCGCTGGCCTGGCCTCGGGCAACAGAATCCGCACCGATGCGGAAGATCTCGTCGGATACATTCAGGAAGTCAGCATCCTCCACGATCATGGGGGTGCCGGAGGGGGTTGAGGACCAGTCGCTGCCGGCTGCGTTGGCACTGACAAAGCCGTTGTGTGAATTGAGCCTTGGGTCCTGACTGCTGTCATCAGACCACCAGAAGGGTAGGGGGGCGGCGTTGGGTAGGGCCACGAAGAGGTTGTTTTGTAGGTAGATGTAGTTGTCGGTGAGGCTGCCCGGTTTGCTATGCACCAGGGTCACGTCCGAGGCATTAGAGACGAGGGTGGCATGTTGGATCCAGAGCGCCGATTCCAGGGTCTGGATGGCGGTGCTGCCGGGTTGGTCCTGGTAGATGAGCACGTTTTTGATCTGTATATTTCGATCATCATCGATTCCAGGGGAGTCGTCCGCCTGACCACCATAGTTGATCTCGATGCCGGTACTGGCGTTGTGGATCGTCAAGTTTTGAATCGCCACGCCTTCGATATTGGGGTAGGTGCTGGAGATCTCTTCTATGGGCAATACGGTGATACCTACCCCACCGCCAGCGTCCAAGAAGACGGCATCCGGGTCCACACCCTGCAGAGTTAGGTAGTCTTGTCCGGCGTGGAGGGTGGCATCGCTGTACACTCCAGGTTGAACGATAAGGGTGTCGGCATACCAGGCGGCGTCGAGGGCGTGTTGGATGGTGGCGAAAGCGTCCAGGCCCCAAGTGAAGCTGTCGTTGCTGCAGGTTTGGCAGTAGTCGTCATCCACGTAGCGGGTACGGGCCAGGCTTGCCAGTTGGAAGACCCAACCAGTGCCGCTCTTGTCGAGGGAGGCGTAGTCAGCTTTGCCATCGCCATCGAAGTCCCCGCTCAGGGTGTTGTCGGGGAAGTTGCCACTGAACTGTAGGGCATTGGCCGGTACCTGGCGGAAAGGTACGGCATCACTGGCGGCGCTGGCCTGTGAGAGCGAGACGTAGAAATCAGAACCCATCAGGGCCAGGACATCTGTTTTGCCATCGCCGCTGAAATCTGCGGCAAGATGTGACACGCTACTGTCGATGGCATAGCCCAGGCTGGTGTCTGTGATCTCTTGGAAGGTCAGTGTATCGGCAATCACGCCCTGGCTTTGCCAGATAACCCAATTACTGGTGTCGGAGTCTCTGGAGGCTACATCGTTCTTGCCATCACCGTTGAAGTCGCCCACGAACAAGGCAGAGGCAACATCAGGCGCCAGAGTATCCAGGTTATTGGCCGTGGAAGTGAAATCGAAGGCCGTCTCCGTTGCCTGCGAGATACGAGCATCCCATCCCGCACCCTTCCAGCCCAAGACATCGCTTTTACCGTCGCCGTCGAAGTCGCCAACGAGGATCTGGGTCGGGTCGCCACCGTCCAGGCTACCGAGATAACTATCCACGGCAACGAAGTCGAAGGCAGAGCCAGAGAGGCCGTTGCTCCGCACGAACTGCCAGGTCGTATTGGCACTGTCCCAGACAGCCAGGTCGTCGAGTCCATCGCCGTCGAAGTCGCCCTGTAGGCGTGCGGCGTTGCCGGTGACGGCGGAGGGCATGTTATTGCTGTATTCACTGAAACCGAGCAGGTCGCCGCTGACTCCATCCGCATGCCAGGTGTGCCAAGCCGAACCGGTCCAGCCTGAGACGTCACTAAGACTATCGCCATCCCAATCACCAACCAACATGGCGTCCGTGTTCCAGTCATCGATGTTGTTTTCGTAGATTTTGAAGGCTATGGCGTTGGTGAGGCTCTCGTCTTCGCTGAGGGCCTGGGCCTCAAGGGTCGAGCCCGATCTATGGGCGCCGCTCGCCGGCAGTTCGCGCAAAGCCCGGGGCCGTGGGGCAGGACCCAGATCTAACTCTTGTCGCCGCATTCGCACCTGACCGGACTCGGCATCGAGGTTGGTGTAATCGCCGGTGGGGATCAGAAGCAGGTCGGAGGAGTTATCGCAGTTGAGGTCGGCGCCGGCTGTGTAGGGAGCAGAGGCTGCAGCGGAGACGCCGCTGAAAGTGGCCTGTACGGGCTGGTTGCCGGCGAGGTCGGCAGACCCCAACACCAGGTAAGCGCGCTCGCCACCTCCTTTAGCGCCCAAGAGTATGTCGTTCAGGCCATCCACATCGACGTCACCGGGGGCGGCGATGAAAGCATTGGGAGCGGGAGAGTATCCGTCAAAGCTCACGTCGGCGCTCATGCCCATGGCCCAACCGTCTGTGCGGCCATAGACGATGCGAGGAGTGTTGTCGCTGGAGAAGGCGAAGTCGGGCAAGTGGTCGCCGTTGACATCGCCCAGGGCCACCACCTCTGCCCCCACAGCAGCGCCGCTGTCACCAAGGAAGCTGGCATTGGCGCGTTCGAGGGGGTTTAGGGGGCCGCTGTAGCCGGGTAAACGCCAGGTGGGCGGACCCAGGAACAGATACACTGCAGCCTGCCCGGCGCCAAGACTGTCGTTGGGGTCGGCGATCACAAAGTCGTCATACTGGTCGTCGTTGACATCGCCCACGCCTGTGGCCACGGCGCCGTTGTCGTCCATCTGGAAGTATTCGAGCGAGACATCGGAGCTGGAGAGGTCTTGTAGGCCGGCAGCGCTAAGAGAGGAGCGGCCTTTCACCAGGTACATTTCACCTGTGCCACTACTGAGGCCGGTCACGCCAATGAGCAAGTCGTGGTAGCCGTCGCCATCCACATCGCCAGCCGGTGCTATCCATTGGCCGGCTTGTCCCTCGCCGGCGCTGAAGACTTTGCCTTTGGTTGCGTTGTTGCTCCGGCTAAGGGATGCGGGATTGAAATCACTGCCCATGGGGCCGGTCTGGCCGTAGACGAGGTAGACCTGATCGTTGAAGGTGTCACCGATCAGGAAGTCGCTCAAACCGTCGGCGTTGACATCACGGGCGGGCGAGAGATATCTGCCGAGTAAGGTATTGGTACTGGAACCGATGAAGGAGGTAGAAGCATCGGCCAGGGCCACGGCATCGGAGGGGATGGGCCAGCCGCCGGGGGCGCCGTAGATGATAGAGACCCGACCCGCTGCGGCCTGGCCATTGACCTTGGCAGCGGGCATACCCACGGCCAGGTCGGCGCGGGCATCGCCATCGATGTCGCCCAGCCAAGCCACGGTCATGCCCTGGGTATCGGTGTAGCTTTCGGGCATAAGCAAAACGGTGGCCGAGATCACCGGGTCCATGAAGTTTTCCAGTACATGAGGTCGAGCGGGCAGGGGCACATTGCCCACGTCGTCGGCATGGCCAAGCAGTTCGAACGATTGACCCGCTACCAGATCGGCTTGGTAGTTGGACCACATATCGGTGGGGGGCAAGGTGTCGATGATTACTTCGATCTCGGTAGGGTTGCCGATATTGCCCAGGGCATCAACAGCTCGCACGGCTAGACTGTGGGAGCCATAAGCATCGTCGTTCACGCTCCAATCGTGCAGCCAGGCAGCCGTGTCGGGATGGGGATCGGACAGGTACTCTGCCACATTGACCCAGGGTCTGCCGTTGATGCTGAGTTGTATCACCTGTAGGCCCGCCACGTCGGAGACGCCTGAAAGCAGGTCTGTTGCCTCTCCCTGCACTGTAACCTGATTGTCGCTGATCAGTGTCAGCGCTTCGCCGTCGGCCAGATTGCTAAAATCGGCGCCTGGTGCTGTGTTGTCCACGATCACCGATATGCCTGAACCCGCCGTTTCTACATTGCCCACATAGTCTGTGGCTTGAGACTGCACCGTGTAGAGGCCGTCGCCTGGCAAATCACTCCAGGTCCACGCCCAGCTAGAGGCCCCATTGGCCTCCTGCCAGCCGGTATCGTAGCTATCGCCACTGACACGCACGTCAACGGCCACCGGCCAGGAGGTGGGGTCGTCAGCGCTGCCACCCAGGGTGTAGGCCGTGCCATTGATGGCATCGCCGTCAGCAGGTTCTATCACAGTCGAGTTTGGCTCATCTTCATCGATTAGCACCGGCACGGTTTGCGAGATCACTTTGTACTCGCTAGCCACCACGTCCGAGTAGGTGACACGGGCCTGCAAAGAAGTCACCTTAGATTCGGTGACGCCGCTGTCCACGCTGGTGAGTAGGGTGGCAGTCATACTCTCCAGTGCGTACAGAGGATCGCCTGTCAGGTCCCAACTCAGACCGGTGTTGGTAGTCTCAGAGTTTGGCGGCGTGTAACCATCAGATCCTGTCAAAGAGACTGTCGTCATGTCAATCAGCGCGTCGGTCGCATAGTCGAGGTACAGGGACTGATCGATATTGGCGGCGGTCGTGTTGTATAGACTAAGGGAAACCGTCAGAGGATCTCCAGCTTTGAGCACGCTAAGCCAGCCACGGTTGTAAATTTCGCCGGGAACTGTCACGACCTGCAGCCGAGGGGCCGTATTGGGGGCGTAGGGGCTGAGGCCCGCCCGTCTCTCCTGACTGTCCAGCAGCCCATCGCCATCATAGTCTCCTTTCAGTGGATCAGAGCATACGTGGTAGTTGCCTGCCTGCGTTACCTTCCAGCCGCCCACCAAGCGGCCACTGTTGATGTGGCATGGTTCTTCTCCATCCAATAGGCCATCGCCATCGGTGTCACTGATGGTAACAGATGTACCGATGGTGACCTCGTAGAGGTCATCCAGGCCATCACCATCCGTGTCATATACCGTGGGATTGGCGCCGCTGTTGTCAAGGTTTTTGTACTCCCATCCGTCGCTCAAGCCGTCACCGTCCGTATCCCAATTGCTAGCCTCGGTGCCCAGGGTGTTTTCTTGTGACGTGCTCAACTCGTCGTTGTCCTGGTCCAGATTGAAGTCGGCGAAGGTCGTATTGCTTACTGGGTTCTTCACATCCCAGGTGACCAGGGTATCCAGCGAGCCCGGTAGGATATCGATGTAGAAGTTACCCAGGGCTTTTTGGTAGAGGTCAGTGTCTACATTCTTGTCTGGACCGTAGCTGTAAATCGTGTCTTTGGAACACGTGGTGCTAGTCTTAAAGAACCAACATTTTTTAACGCGGAGATATGATTCCAGGGAACTGACGAAAGGAATGGCCGTATTACGACCTGCCTCACTGGTCTGGAACTGTAAAACGGTGTCAGTGCTGCACTCTTTTTCTGTGCTGGTACCGCTCGTGCTGTCACAGTTGCTGAGGCCGTCGGCGCTGCCCTTTCCGTATTTAATTGGGCTATTGTTAACACGATAAGACTGCAGATAGAAAGGCTGTTCGTCGAGCTGTTCCCACCGGGCAAAAGCCCAGCTATTATCGACCCCACTGACGCTATTGCCTTTGACAGTGGTACTGATGGTGGTGCTTATCTGAAACCACGTTCCGGGCAGGGGACCGCTGGAAGTATTGGAACCAGGATCCAGCGTCATATTAAGTGGCGAGGTGTTCACCCCGCCGTCCTCGGGCACCTTAGCCAGGACATCTACTTTCAAAATGGCCTTTGCCAGCCACTTCGTCAGGTGGTTGTATGTATCGAACGGGTTCCAATCACCGGTGATGGCAGAGACGATGATGTATAAGAGAATGAATACGATCAACTCGACCACCAGTCCGACCCCTGTATTCGCGAATGTCGTAGCAATTTTCATTATGATCATGTCCAAGAGAATCTGTAATGACAACAGAAGGCTGATGGACAAAGCTTCTGCCAATGCATAATCCTTTTGGATGCTGGACAAACCATTGTTAGATACACCGTAAGAGATCCAGATAGTCGCTTCGACAGCCAGCCACAGTACAACAGATACTGCGGTTGAGAGCGTCTGAGTAGTTTCGCTCCACGAGGCTCTGGCTGCCTCTGCTGCCGATTCATCGGTCGTCGTTTTAAGCAAATAACCTTGATCGTATGCTTCAGCCATAGCCCCGCCTGGCTGACTTGGATTGACATCGTTGAAAAAAGCGGTTTTATTACCATCATAGAATTCATCGATAATGGTTCGAGTGTACCCTTGATCAAGAGCTTTGAGAAATGCTTGCTGGGGGTCTAGACCTAGGTCGATAAAACTGACAATAACCGTGGGTGCAGTGATTTGTGTGTACCCATAGGCGTACATAGCCGTTAACATGATTTTGAACATCGACGTTGTTAATCGTTCTATAGAGCTCAAAGTTTCAGTATCAACACCAAGCCTCTGTGTCCAGTCACGTAAACCCTGCATTGTGCCGTAACTGTCTATCGATAAAAGAAGCGAATCGAGATCGTATACTTTGCGCACATAGTCAGGCATCGTCGTGGTCTCGTCGTCAATATACCGGTTGAAGGCATCGGACGATGCTGTGTCTGCAACATCGTTGATAAGCACACCGTTTAGGCTTATGATGTTACTCTGGCCTGAGTCGTAAACTGTGAATAGGTTTTGCACCATACCCATGTAGGATTCGCCAACGTCGTCAGCATAACGCCGGTCTACCTCGGCGAGGGCTTGGCCAATCGACAGCGCTTCCCAGGAAGCGCTACCCTCGTTATCCTGGACGCAGGCGTAACTGTTCAACTGCGCATGCCGAATCACCATAATAGGGGCATCGCCCAACGGCGCCTGGAACTGCACCGGCGCTGACGTTTGCACATCTGCATCGTCGTTGGTAATAATCATGTGCGGATCAGTTATATCCATGAAGGCGCTGCTTTCTTCATAGGCCATGGCCAAGGTGGGCGTGTACTGGGCCGTGGTATTGATGGTGCAATCAATAAAATTGTCGTCCAGGAAAGCCACCGTGTTGGTCTGGGTGGTGGTGGCCAAGGCTTCGTCCTGATGGTCGAAGGTAGACGCCGTCACAGACATCAGTGAGGGATCGATGCCCCAGGTGTAAGTGAATGGCGACAAGGCAGCAGCGTCCTCAAAATTGGATACGATCTGGTCCAGATCGGGGTTGACGTAGAACAGGAATGACCCTGCTAAACCTGCCGCCATCAAGGTGAGCATCACTTTATCCTCGTCGTCGACAGCGGGATCGACGCTTGTCTGTGGTGCATTGGTACCCAACAAACCTACTTTCACATCTTTGCTCTCGCTGATGTTCAGGCCAGTCAGACGAAAGGGATCATCGTAGTAAGAGGCAATGACTGAATCGTCGGTCTCTATATCCTGACAAGCGTCCTTATCGCCCGCCTTGCAGGAATCCAAGGTGGCTTGAGTCAGCCACAATATCCTGCCGTTGGTCAGACTTATCCCCTGATCTGCCTCTTCGGAAGAGAAGGGGATGCGCGTACTCAAGGCGTAGATGTTGCCCCCTTCTGATACAGGTAGCAGTGGCGCCCACAAGCTGTATCCGCTGTTGGGATCAGTAGCATCGATTTGCTGTGAGGCGATGCCGTATTCACGGGACAGGGTGGGCGAGATCGTGCTGGTAATATCCAGGATGGGAATCAGGGCGATGTCCTCAGTGGAGTTGTCTAGGTCCATAATCTGGCCTTGGTTGTCGGTAGGCCAGTCCAGAGAGGTAAGGCTGTAGCGCAGATGGGAGGTCTCCTCTGGCTGCATTTGAACATCTACATAAACGGTTGTATTGGCCGAGTGGCTGCTGACCTGTACGTCAAAACTGGATCGATAGGGCATAACCTGGAAGGGCGAGATATCCTGATTGTCGGGCACCCCATCTCCGTCGTTGTCTTCATCCCACAGGTTGGGCAAACCGTCCCCATCATAATCAGTAAAACCATCGTCTGTTACATTGGGATTCCATTCATTGTTATCACTCATGCCATCCCAGTTACTATCTTCCAGCATTGGGTTAGAGAACCAGGTCTGGCCGTCGTAGGTGAACCCCTTCACCTCCAAAGTGTCGGTGATGGTGTCACTATCACTGTCAACATTGTCGTAGTCAGTTCCCAGGCACCACTCTATCTCATTGGTCAAGCCGTCGCCATCATTGTCGTCACCCGGTAGGATGCCTGCATCGACATACAGCGAGCGACAATCCCGCAATGTCGTCGTGTCATCGTTCTGCGACTGAACCAGATCAGCCAAATTCTGTTGCGCCGTGTCGCCTGTGCTAGCATTGGTTTGCGACAGGACGCCTAAATCCCCTAAGGCCTGGCTGAAGGATGATGCTGCGGAGGTGCTATCAGCGAAGTTCGCAAACTGGCCGGCCTGTAGTAATGGTTGGGTAACCATCACCACCACCAGGGCCAAAACAACTGAGAGGTAAAGGGTGCGACGTCTCCTTACCAGTAGTATGGCAAAGATAAGAAAAGGTAGAACAATGAGGCCAGGTATAAGCGTTGGCACAAGCATGCGGAGCGATTTGGCCAGTGGCTCTAGGCGTACAAAAACTGACGATTGGGCATTCTGTGCGGGGTTTAGAGAAGATGGCTTGGGTAGAACCCACGCTCCACTCTCGCCTTCCGGCTGAGGCATCTCTATGGCAGGAACATAGTCGCTGAAGCGTGAGAAGTCGACGATCATATGGGCCTGTTCATCTTGTTCAGCTGACACACCGGGCATATCGATATCCAGTATCTGGCGTCTCGGTAGGCCGTCGGCATCTACCCAGAGTTCACCTTGACCGCTCATCGCTTGCAGCACAGGATGTGACTTTAATTGCACACCTGGTGGAATCTGTCCCATCAGCATGTCCTGGGTCCGTTGGCGTTGGTATTCGGCGTAGAGGGGTCCGTCTAGACTAAAGGTATAGCGTTTGAAGTTACCCTCGGCTGTGTTGACGCTCCCAGTCGCAGCCACGTCCTTCACGGCGACCAGGTAGCCAAGATAATCGCCCCCAGGCGCCACGCCACCTAGAGGGTCCTCTACCCGCTGCCAGCGGTTTTTGTAGCCCACAAATGCCTCGCTGCCGGACAATAGCATCTCCACCGGCGCCTCGTCCCGGCCGGCGTAGAACTGCATGCGGGCGCGTTGCTCGTCAGAACCGTCCAGTGCGGTTTGTTGGGCTACATCGCCCAGAACGCGTATGGCCACGGTCTTGTCGCCCCTGCCAAGGTTGGTAGACACAGCTATTGGGGTCAAAGTCTGCTCGATGTCGGCGACCACGTGATAGCTGCTTTGAGCGCGAGCGCGTTCCCAGGCCTCGGCGATGGCGTCTTCGGGTGTGGGCAGTTCAGCGCTACCCAGGGCCAATACAATGCCACCAGAAAGCAGCATTAGGATTGAGAGGGAGGTAACCAACAATAGAATGGGGCGGAGTGAGAGACGCATGGGTTTCACCTCTGAAAGTGACCTGTGTTCGGTTATTGGCAAACGATATTTCCGTTAAAATGTTTTAACTTCTTCTCGTTCCAACGTTATTCAAAGGCTAACGGAAGCTAGACAATGTTGAGTAGATAGTGGGAGTGTGCAGGAATTCGATGTTGCCGGCCAAGTGTGGCGCGACTGCGGTCTTCGTCGTCCAGCAGAGCTGGCTGCCAGGAGTTATCACCGTCGAGTCTGACTTCCACATGCGCCTCGACTCGATACATACCAATGCCATCGAACTCACTTTCCTAGCCCTTGATCGCTTGTAGGCCGGACCGTATGATGGCACCATCCTTAGTATCCTGGTAGTGGACATATCCTGCAAGTGTAAACGCAGGCAAAAACACCGAACACCTTTTGCAGGATTGCCAGAGAAGCTTTATTTTGAGAGGTTAGTACGGTGATTTGAGCTTTGCCGCCCTGACCCACATTGCAGCTGCTCACGCCAGACGTTCCGATTGGCAGCCAATCGCTGCTATCGACCTTAAGCGTGAATGCGGGCGCCGTGGAGGTAGCGCCATCCCCAAGTGAAACCAACATTACGTCACGGTACGGTGGACGCCGCCGCCTGCGACCGCGGACGAAAGGAGATTTCGCGCCTCTTGCAGATGTGCCAGAGCCTGGCGCCCTGCAAGCTGAAGCTGACGCAATAGTGTGTCGTTTTTAGCCGACGTTACCAATCCAAAGGTTCTACTTCCCTGCACCACCTCAAGCATACCCATCCACTCGAGAATGTGATAGGCCACACGTATAGCCGTCTCGCCCACCATCAACTTACCATGGAGGAACTGTGCCTGTAAGTGCTCAAGCACAGATTCGTAAGTGAGAGATCGCCTTAGTCGTTGGTCGGCCATCATGCCTTCTGTGTAGCGTTACCACTATGCTCTCAGAACTGAGGAAATACCGGCGGGGAGCGTCGCGAAATCGTCAAACGTCATTGAATGACATTAACAAAAATTATATCAATGATGATGGGATATGTCAAATTCTTTGTATTGTATATTACCGATTAGGCATATTTCAAGTAGGGCTCATTTTTGGAACATTTGGCCGGCAGGGGATTTCAGTTGACGGGTGAAGATTCGATCTGCGGGGCGCTATAACTTGCCCGTAAGTTTCATATTAACGCTCGCACTTATAATACCAATGATTGAAAGGGTAATTAGGCACTCGAGGAGGACTGCCTGATGAATCTAAAAGAGCGGTTCAACGAGGTAATGCAGTTCAATACGAATGTACATTCGATTAAATGGGAGTTTGGCTATTGGGGAGAGGTCATCGACAATTGGTACGAAGCGGGGCTGCCCCAAACTGAATACCCACAAATCGCCTCTGGGGTAACGACGCCGACCTCTGGTTTGTACAATATCGCCTGGCGTTCCATCAAGGGTGATAGACTTCCCAAGGGGATAGCGGTCATGGCAGGGGGACTGTACTGGCCTACTCAAAGCTTTCCCCTCGATCATGATGTAAGAAGCTATTTTGGCATGGACAAAAGCCAGGTTATGGTCGATGTCAATTTGATGTTTCATCCCATGTTTGATGTGCAAGTACTGGAAGAAGATGAGAAGTATTTCGTATACGTCGACGTCGATGGTGTGGCAAGGCGGTTCTTGAAGGAAGAGGCCACGCTGCCATCAGGCGAGAAATACGCCATTACAGACCGGAAAAGCTGGGAAAAACTGAAGGAAGAGAGAATCAATTTTGATGACATCAGGGGCCGTTTCCCGGCCAATTGGGAGCAGTTAGTCGAAGACTATCGAAATAGGGATTATCCTCTGGCCATTGGCGGTTATCCTCATGGCTTCTTTGGCATACTGGCCAACCTGACGGGTTATGAGCATTTGTTCTACAATTACTATGATGACCCCGATCTCATTCATGACATTGTTGGTACTTTTACTCTGGGTTCGCTCAAAATTTGGACGAAAAGCAAGAATGTGATAAGCCATGCTCATGGACACAGAAATGACGATTGAGACCGAACAAATTAACGATTTGCCGCTGCTGTTTGAGTTGA
>JAAENG010000408.1 GCA_024224665.1 Chloroflexota bacterium
ACCCCAGAAGAATTGTCTCATATAGTAGTTTCCAGTTGGGAAATGCTGGAACCCACCCCCCCTTCAGGAGCTTTCCTGTCAGTGGCCTGGGCTTATGTCTATGACATATGCTGCGAGGTGATGGCAGAGAACGCCGGGTTGCCAGCAACGTACTTCAAGGGGAACAACTGATGAAAACTGGATACTTTGACATTGACGATGCCGAGTACTTCGGCAACTACACGCAGTTCCTATCGGCTTCACGCTTAAAGGAATTTGCCCGCTGTCCGTATACGTTTAACCTATATGAGAAAGGACTACTCTCCCGACCATCGTCGTCCGCTGCCCAGGTGCTTGGTACGGCTGCACACTGCATGATCCTCGAAGGGCCGGAAGTGTTCCACGAGCGGTACGATGTGGCAGACGGGCCGGTCAACCCGAAGACGGGACGGTGCTTCGGTAGGGATACGAAGAAGTACCAGGACTGGTTGGCAGGCTTTGACATGCCACCCATCCCGACCGAGGACATGATAACCATCGAGGCGATGGCAGCGTCCGTGTTTCGCAACGAGAACCTGTACCTGACCATCGTGGCAGGCAAGGGCGATGCTGAGATTACAGCCCGTGCCAATATCCTTGGCGTCGATTGCCAGGGTAAGTTG
>JAAENG010000409.1 GCA_024224665.1 Chloroflexota bacterium
ACAGAAACTGACCCGTTAGACAAATGTCGATACAGCGCCGCCAATCATCGGGCGGGAGGTCTTCGAGATTGCCGGTTGGCCCGGCAATCCCAGCGTTGTTCACTAGAGCATCCAGCCCGCCCAAGTTGTCCCGCACCGCGTCAAAGAGGGTATCCACCGCTGTTTCGTCAGAAACATCCGCCCGCACGGCGATACAATTATCGAGTTGGTCAGTGGCGCGTTGCAACGCCTCTGCGTCAATATCACAAATCGCGATCTGAGCGCCTTGTGCGTGTAGCAGGCGGGCAATTGCGTGCCCGATGCCACTGGCACCGGCCGTGATGGCAACTCTCTTGCCACTTATCCCCGGCAGACGCATTGCTTCCAATTCGGATAACATATCTTTTCGTTGATCATTCATGTCCCGCTCCCTTACTTACCGAACACCGCATCCGGGACCCAGAGCACGAGGCTCGGCCAGATGATCAGCAGTGCAAGGCCAATTAATTGCAGCGCAACAAACGGAATGATGCCGCGGTAGATGATACGGATGGATATTTCGGGAGGAGCTACGCCTTTGACGTAGAACAGGGAATACCCAAATGGAGGTGTCAGGAAGCTGGTCTGCAAGTTGACTGCAACGAGCATGGCAAACCACAACAGTTGTTGTTCGCGTGAAACCCCAAGCCCGAAGTCCAACCCTGCAACGATAGGGGCGAAGAGCGGCAAAACGATAAAGCTGATCTCCACCCACTCCAGGAAGAAACCCATGATGAAAATCATCAGCAACAGGATGCCCAGAGTCCCGTAAGCCCCTAGATCGAAGAACAGTATAGCGTTTTCAATCATCTTGTCGCCTTTGAGGCCCTTGAACACCATCCCAAAGATCGTGGCACCTACCAGCACACCTAGGATCATGGCAGAGGTGTTGCCGGTTTCACGGACGCAAGTGGACATAGTTTGAAAGGTCAGCTTGCGATTAATCGCTGCCAGGATCATGGCGCAGATCGCACCCAGTCCTGCTGCTTCTGTCGGGGTGGCCGTGCCTGTCGCAATCGAACCCAGAACCGTCAGGATAAGAGCAAGCGGAGCAAACAGGTCGCGCAAGAGCGCCAGTGCCAAAGAGCCCTCGGCAGGAACTTGTGTCGACACAGGAGCGTCATTTGGTTTTGTCAGCGCGACGAAGACGATGTAGGCGATATAAAGACCACCCAGCAGCAGGCCAGGAACAAGCGCCCCAAGGAACAACTCGCCGACCGATATCTGCAGAATGTCGCCAACCAAAACCAACATGATTGAGGGCGGGATCAGGATGCCCAATGTGCCTGAGGCAGCGATCGTACCGACAGCCAGTTCCGGCTTGTATTTTTCGCGTAGCATAATGGGCAGTGCCAGAGTGCTGAGCATGACCACCGACGCACCGACGATACCAGTGCTGGCTGCCATGATGATACCCAACAGGGCAACGGAAATGGCCAGTCCACCACGTTTGCGCCCCAAGGCACGCTCAAGCGAATAGAGCAAGTTTTGTGCGAGTCCGGATTTATCGAGCATCGCGCCCATGAAGACGAACAACGGTACAGCAAGAAGGAGCCAGTTTTCGATGACGCCGGCGTAGATGCGAGAGACACCAATTTTGAGGAATGCAAAGGGCAGCCCACCGATGAAGGCAAACAGAACTCCGATGCCGCCAAGAACAAAGGCAACGGGATAGCCGCTGAAAATCCCCAAAAGCAGGCATACGACCATCGACAGGGGAATGATGTGTTCAATCATGGATATTCCCCTTCCCGAACAGCATACGCAGTTTTTGAATAGTCAGACCGAGGCCAGCAATCAGCATCAGGCCAAAACCAATCGGAACGAATGCTTTCACAACAAATCGGTCATACATTCCGTCATAGTCCGACCCTTCGCCCATGTTGAAAGACCGCACCGTGAAGTCATAGCCGTGGAGAACGACAATGACACAAAGGGGCGCCAGCAAGCTAAGAAAGCCGATAACTTCGATAATGTTTTTTGTCTTCTCGCTAAAATTCTGACGCAGAAAGTCGACACGTACGTGCCGGTCGTTGATGATCGCTCCGGCCATCGTGAGCATCAACATGATCCCAAAAAGGTGCCATTGCAGATCGCCGATACTTGCAAGAGTCAGCTTAGATCCGAATAAGAAAACGTCATTTTCCCATCGAAAGATCGTGCCAATCTTAGCCGCTGACAGTGTCACACCGATCATTACAAGAATGAGGATGGGAACGATTAACCAAGCCGCGGCCTGACCTATCCATACGATTCCGCGAAGAACCGTATGGACAGGGCCGGTGCCACGATTTGGATCACTCGGCAGAGTGTCCATATCGTGTACCATGGTGGCTTACTCGGCAGGGAGGGTTTGAAGGTCAGTCCAGCGACCCGACGATGCCACGAAAGCTTTCATCGAGTGGTACGCCTCGCCATACAGCGCGTCTTTCTCCGCTTCGGCATTCAGCACACGTTCCGTCGCAACCCGCAGTTCTGCCAGAACCTCATCCGGGAAGGATTTGACGATCGTACCGCCCTCTTCGAACACTTCAATCTGCGGTGTCTGAGCAGCCGGGGCGTATTGTAGCGTCCAGGCCAGGCTGACCTGACAGGCCGCTTCATACATCGCCTGCTCACCTGCACTCATGCCATTCCAAACGTCCATATTGATCATCAGAACATCGACGCTGCCCGGCTGATGCCAGCCCGGATAGTATTGGAACTTTGCAATCTGATTGAAGCCAAAGTCTTTGTCGATAATTGGCAACGAAAACTCTGTCGCGTCGATCCGACCGCGCTCAAGGGCGAGATAAATTTCACTGGCCGGCAGGTACTGTGCCGACGCGCCGAATTCGTTGAGCACGCGGGCACCAACACCGGCCATGCGCATCTTCAGGCCGCTGAAATCTTCGATTGAGTTGATCTCTTTGTTGAACCAGCCACCCGGCTCGGGCGCGGTAATGTGGCAGCCCAGTACTTTGACATTCAGGTCGTCAAATCCACGCTGAACAATTTCAAGACCGCCACCTACGTGCAACCAAGCTGCCAAGGCTTCAGGTCCAGCGCCGAAAGGTGTCGCACCGATCTGGGCTACGGGCACTTTGCCGCCCCACTGTCCAAGAAAACTCCACCCAGCCGGAATGGCACCGGAGCTGACGTTTTCCAAGATTTCACCTGCTGGGACCAATTCTCCGGAACCATAGAGTTGTAGACCAACGTCGCCACCACTCATGTTCCGTAGAGTTTCATCCATCAACTTCGCACTGTCCGCCAAGAACGTCAGATCCTTGGGGATGCTCATGTGGACATCAAGGATATCGGCCGAAGCAGTAGACGCGCCTAGGACCAAAGAACCAGCAACTAAGGTCGCTGCAATATTCGAATACTTCACTGTTTTCCTCCCATTATTTACCCAACACAAACGTCCATCGTGGTCAGTTCGGTAGGTGCAAACACTATTATTGATGATTGATCAAAAATCAATTTATTTTTTATTCTTCTTTTTCTGTTCAATTTCATGTACTTGAAAAAATGTTGGCTGCTTGAGGAAACCTGGAGCCGTCTTGAAATCACAAATTTCACGGCGTCGAAGGACGTTCAAAGACTTAGATTAGAGCCAGCTTGAAATTCAGACAGATTAGATGAAGGTTCCGGCCCGGTACGCTCGCTGTTACTCTCATCGAGAAGAGCTTTTCGAAAACAAGGCTCTCACCAGAACCTCATAGGCGTCAGAAATATCCAGAACAAGTTCCTGCGTGGCAGTTGCCTCGTCACCTTCCCGGATAGCTCGAACTATATTCCAGTGGTGGATGTTGGAAACCTCGTACTGATTTTCCCGCTCCAATTGATACAGATGTGGGCTGACGCGCAACCAGAGTGTGTTGATGATATCGATCAGAACCGGAGAGTTCGATTGATGGTATACCCGCAAATGAAACTCGTAGTTTGCTTTGACATAGCCTTGCACATCGCCGGATCGCTCGGTTGTCTCCAGGCGTTTCAGCAGCATCTCAAGGTCCGCAACAAAAGCATCATCCCGGTTCGCCATTGCCCATTTGACAGCCAGCGCCTCTACTTCCAGACGCACATCGCGCAGGTCTGTCAGTTCTTCATATCCCAGGCTCGGCACTCCAAGAGAACGGCCCGAAACAGTTGCCACAACACCAATCGCTTGGAGCCGCGTTAGCGCCTCACGTACGGGCATGGCGCTCACGCCGAAGGCTTCGGCGACACGCGCCACATGGATCGCTTGGCCTGGTGTGAACTCACCCTCGCGCAATAGCGTGCACAGCTGATCATAGACCTGATCGTGTAACTTATCTTTCTGAATCGGTTTGGCGTTCTCGAGCATGTTTCATCTATTCGCACAAACTCAACATGAAAATCCACCAC
>JAAENG010000410.1 GCA_024224665.1 Chloroflexota bacterium
CATCTTTGGTACCTCCAGACATCTTCACGTTGGTCCCAGCTCAACGGTGGCCGCCCTATCGTTCAGCGTCGTCGCCGGCTTGGGTGTCGCTGTCGGCTCGGAGGAATGGGTCGTTCTGACCATGATGCTGGCGCTTGTCACCGGCGTTTTGCTCATTCTCGGCAGCCTGCTGCGCCTGGGCATCCTGGCCGATTTCTTCTCCCGACCGGTGTTGGATGGCTTTATCGTCGGCGTGGCCATCACCATTGCAGTGGGACAATTGGATAAGCTATTGGGATACGAGGTGGAAGATCTGCGGTTTATTCCCGAAATCCTCGTTATCATTGCCAATTTCGGCCAGGTCGATTGGGCCACACTGACCGTTGGCCTTGTCAGTCTGGCATTATTGTTTCTCATGCACCGCTATACGCCCAAGATCCCCGCTGCCCTGACAGTTGTTTTGCTGGCTATCATACTCTCCTCACTCCTTGATTTCGAATCGATGGGTATCCACATCGTGGGCGCTATCCCCGCCGGCCTGCCTGATTTCGGCCTGCCTCAAGGCATCCAGTTGTCCGATATCTACGCCTTGCTGCCGGGCGCCGCTGCTATTGCCATGGTGGCCTTCGCCGAATCGGTGGCCGCCGCTCGCTCGTACGCCCTGAAGTACGACTATAAGATCAACCCCGACCAGGAATTGCTTGCCATCGGCGCTTCGAATCTCGGGTCTGGGTTCAGTGGTGGCTTTGTCGTGGATGGCAGCGTCTCGCGCACGGCGGCGGCAGACAGCGCCGGGGCTAAGTCGCAGATGGTTTCAATCATCATCGCTGTCATGGTGCTCATCACCATGCTTTTCCTCACACCCCTGTTTCACAACTTGCCGGAAGCAACCTTAGGCGCCATTGTCATCCATGCCGTTTGGCATCTGATCAGTTGGAAAAAAATCTCCGTTTATCGCCACATCACCAGTCTTGATTTCTGGACGGCGGTCGTTGCCCTGGTTGGCGTGCTCATGCTTGGCATCTTACAAGGCCTTATACTTGCCATCGCTTTGGGCTTGCTCGGTCTTCTGGTCGGCACCAAGAGCCGCACCACCTCCGTGCTGGGGAAAGTGCCCGACGAAAATGTCTATCGCAGTCTCGAACACTACCCGGATGGCGAAACCTATCCCGGCCTGCTGATCGTGCGTTTCGACGGATCATTGTTCTTCGCCAACGCCCCTGATTTCGCCGAGGAGATCCGCGAGGGCGTCAAGTTGTTCGAGCCTTCGGTCGTCCTGGTTGACGGCGAATCGATCAGTGACATCGATGCCACCGCCATTGCTACCTTCAGCGACCTCCATGCCGAATTACAGCGA
>JAAENG010000411.1 GCA_024224665.1 Chloroflexota bacterium
CTGGTTCAATCCGGACTACGTGTTTGGCGGTACTGACACGATTGTGTCAACGGGATTCGGCGATTCACCGGCGGCGATGTTCGAAGACCCACCCAAATGCTGGTTGCATAAGCAGGGTAACTTCATCACCGGGTTCTTCCCAGAGGGTACAGAAGCTGGCGTGGATTACGATTTCTTCTATCTGCCTGGCATCGATGAGCAGTATGGCAAGCCCTTCCTGGTTGCTGGCGACACCATTGCCATGTTCAACGACCGCCCGGAAGTACGGGCGTTGATGGAATACTTCACTGTGCCCGAATCGGCCAGTGGTTGGTTGGAGAATGGCGGCGCATTGGCTACGCATTTGACCGCTACACCAGATATGTACGGCCAACCGACAGAGAAAGGGATCGCCGCACTGGTGCAGGAAGCCTCGAGTTTCCGCTTCGACGCTTCAGACCTGATGCCGGGTGAAGTTGGCTCCGGTTCATTCTGGAAAGGTATGACCGACTGGGTGAGCGGTTCCGCTGACCTGGACACCGTCCTAGCTGAGATCGACGCCTCCTGGCCGCGGTAAGTTTCGTAAAATCCAAGGGCTGTCAGTCTTAAAGGGCTGACAGCCCCCTTCTATACAATGGCCTCAATCACATAACTCGTTTGGCTTCCGGCATACCACCGGAGCAGGAGTTTGCAAATGGGAGCAATGCAAAACATGGAGGATCAGGGTCTTAGCGCCGGCGCCAGGATCGGCACCTGGATTCTGCGTTTGGTCCTGATGTTCCTCATTCCGCTGATAGCATTTGGCGTTCTCTATTTGGGATTCATCTTCCTGCGGGGTGATGATACCTGCGTAATGACGCTGCCGAGTGCCGAGAGTTGCAGCATACTCGTGCCCGGCGTCGCTGCCCCCCAGTGGATTACGACGATCGTTGCCATCATCTGGGGCGTCGGAGGGGTAGCACTACTTTACCTCATTTTCAACTGGATAATCGAGCAAGCTTCCGATAACTGGAAAAAGCGCCTGTTGCCTTTCTTGTTTGTCGGTCCAGCGGTTGCCATGCTCGTGTACTTTCTGGCAGTGCCGGTTGTTCGCACATTCTGGATTAGCCTGTATGGACGCGATGGAGTACCCTCTGCACCCACATTGCCGCCTCTGAAACGGTTATTTTCAGATCCAGGGCTGTACCTGGGGGGTGTACAGGAGACTATTATTGATTATATTTCTGTTCTAAGTGTGCAATTTGTTGGTCTCGGGAACTATATCACCATCTTCAGTGACCGCCTCTTGCGCGAGGCGTTCAGAAATAACATCTTCTTCTGGATCTTACTTGGTGTTCCATTGACGGTTGGATTTGGACTACTCGTCGCCGTCCTCTCAGATCGGAGTAAGTTCGAACGGACTGCCAAGGTTTTTATCTTCTTGCCGATGGCGATTTCCTTTGTCGGCGCCGGCGTCATTTGGAATTTCATCTATGAAGTTCGGCCAGCCGGGGTTCCCCAAATCGGCTTGCTAAATGCTATTGTGGTTGGATTTGGGGGTGATCCACACGCCTGGCCCGCGTACACGGCCATCGCCCCATTCAACAATGTCTTTCTGGTCGTAATCGTGGCCTGGTTGCAGGCGGGTTTCTCAATGGTACTTTTCTCGGCGGCGCTCAAGGGCATCCCCGGGGAGATATTGGAGGCATCCCGTGTGGATGGAGCCAATGAGATTCAGGTCTTCTTCCGTATCATGATCCCCTACATTAGCAGTACGATTATTACGGTAATGACCACGGTAGTGATTTTTACACTCAAGATCTTCGATGTCGTGTGGGTGATGACCGGCGGACAGTTCGGTACCGACGTAATCGCGACGCAATTCTATCGGCAATCTTTTATCGCTCGCAATGCCGGATTTGGTTCGGCCATCGCCATCGTATTGCTCGTTGCCGTGATCCCCGTGATGATTTATAACCTGCGACAATTCAGACAAACGGAGGCATTCTAATGGCCGGTGGAACGAGACAAAAATGGACCTCCTTGATCATGGTCAACGGCATGTTACTGGTGCTCGTACTGTTGTGGACCATTCCCACCATGGGCCTGTTCATTTCGTCATGGCGGGAGCGTTTTGACATCCAAACCTCAGGCTGGTGGACGGTGATCCCCCATAAAGAGTGGGTTCAGACCACCACGCTAAATCCCAAAGAGTTGGGGCTCGATCCTAATGAAGTCATGAATGTCGAGGGGGCTTCGGCGACCTTCGAAGCCTTGCGCGAGGGTGTCGAGACGCCCAATGGTAAACGCGTGCAATGGATCGGCAATAAACGCCTCGGCCGCATCGAAGTGCAGGAAGAGGAATGGGTGACAAAATGGAACTTTACGACCGAGAACTACAGGCAAGTTCTGCAAGGTAAGGATTTTGAGTATCAACGGGCGGATGGCACTGTGGAGATAGTTCCGGGTGATAATTTCTGGGGAGCGATATTCAACAGCATCACGGTCGCCATCCCCGCCACCATTATCCCCATCCTCATCGCCGCCTTTGCAGCCTACGGATTTGCCTGGATGAACTTCAGCGGTAGACGTCTGTTGTTTATATTGGTGGTAGCGCTGTTGGTCGTACCCCTGCAGATCGCCCTGGTTCCGTTATTGAGGGACTTCGCCAGTCTTCAGATTAACGGCACCTTCCTCTCGGTTTGGTTGGCGCATACCGGTTTCGGCTTGCCTTTGGCAGTGTACCTACTCTTCAATTACATCAGTACGCTGCCAAGAGAGATGCTGGAATCGGCCTTTATCGATGGCGCCTCACACTTTACGGTTTTCACCCGGCTGGTGCTACCTCTTTCGGTGCCCGCCCTGGCCTCCTTTGCGATCTTCCAATTCCTCTGGGTTTGGAACGATTACCTGGTGGCCTTGATTTTCCTGGGAGGCAACAAAGAGACCGAGGTTCTGACTATGCGTCTGGCCAATCTCGTGGGCTCGCGTGGCAATGACTGGCACTTGTTGACCGCCGGCGCCTTTATCACCATGATCTTGCCCTTGGTGGTCTTCTTCTCATTGCAACGCTACTTCGTCCGCGGCCTGCTGGCAGGCTCGGTGAAAGGTTAGGAGTTTTGATATGGCTAAACATGTATATTTGATCGTTGCCTTCGACTCGCTCGACCATGCCGGAGAAGTGTACAAGAAGATCGAACAGGCTGAGAAAGAGAAACTGGTTGAGATCGATGATGCAGTGGTCGTGACAAAGGACGAACATGGCAAGTTGCGACATAAAGATGTCGGCCGCCATGCTGCGTCCACCGGTGCAAAATGGGGCGGCGCCTTGGGCCTGCTGATTGGCATCGGCCTGGGAGGACCGATTGGCGGCGCCGTGGTAGGTGCGGCCGGTGGTGCTGTGGCTGGAGCCCTGGGAGATGCCTATAGCAAACTGCTGGATGCAGGCTTCTCCAAAGATCAAATTGAGATGGTGGGTGAGCATCTGCAATACAGCAGTTCTGCCTTGCTCATCAAGTTCGTTGGGGGCGACGTCAATTTTATCCGGAATGCCGCCAAACAATCAGCCGGCGAACTCCTTGAATTCGAAGTCATCGATCAACAGGGTGAAGATGTCGAGGCTAGTTTTTCTAAAGGCATCGAACGGGATCGTTGATGTAGATCGTGCGGCGCACTTTGCCGTGCGCCGCACGTTGGCAATTGTGAGCGTATCAAGCCGCAAGAGCATCAAGAACTTAAAGATATCTGAGACTCAGGAGGAAAATGATACATGGATGAAACTATCGGCTCCGTGGTGAGCGAGGTCGAAACAGATCGACTGTACGAGCAACTACGTGATAGGCTCTTCCGCCTGAACTGGCTTCAACATCGTCGATTTGCCCAAGAGCTTTCCGGTTTTCAACTGACGGTTCCACAATTCCATACGCTCAGCGCCTTGGTTAGTTTGGACGGTGTAGCCACCGTGGGGCAGCTGACCAAACACACTCATCAGGTTTCTGCGACGATGACCGGCATTGTCGATCGTCTGCATCGAGATAAGCTGGTCGTGCGACGCAATGATGAAATGGATCGTCGTACGGTGCGAATCGCCATCACCCCTGCCGGCCGAGTGATTGTCGAAAACGTCTGGGATCGAACTCTGCAATCTATGGATAACGTTGTGTCAGATATGAATTCGGCTGATAAGGCAACGGCCCTACACTTTGTGGATTCTCTTGTCTCGGCCATGGAAGACTGACTGAGGAGCAGGGGATGGGATCACCTTATCTGGCCGGTATCGATCTCGGCACCTCCAGTTTGAAAGTTGTCATCGTCGACACCGAGGGTACACTGCTGGCGATGGCGCAAGAATACTACGGAATTAATACGCCGGCGTTGGGATGGGCCGAACAGGATGTGCATGGCTGGTTGTTGGCTGCCGTGCGCGCATTAAGTCACGTCGCCGATCAGGCGGGCATTGAACAGGGTGAGCTTGCCGCCATAGGTCTTTCCAGCCAATCTCATGGCGTGATCTGTCTCGATGCAGGTGGAGATGCGCTACGGCCAGCGATCATTTGGGCTGACCAGCGCAGCGCCCATGAGGTTGCAGAGATACAGAAACGAGTTGGTAAAGAGAAGCTCGCCGCTTGGACGGGGAATCCTCTGGCTGCGGGATTCATGTTGCCCTCGTGGCTTTGGCTGCAATCCCATGAACCTGAGGTGGCGGCCAAAACCAAACAACTGCTGTTGCCCAAGGACTATCTGCGCTATCGGCTCACAAACACCATGGGTGCAGAACCCAGCGACGCCGGCGCCAGTGGCCTTTTCGACCCAATTACGTCCCGCTGGAGCAGTGACCTCCTGTCTGTCCTGGATGTCGACGCCTCACTGCTGCCGCCTGTTAGCGCTTCCGATGCCATTGCCGGCGGATTGGAACATGAGATCGCGCGACAAACCGGTCTGACGCCTGGGACGCCTGTGATCTTTGGCGCCGCCGATCAGGCTTGTCAGGCCCTGGGAAACGGCATCTTGGATCCGGGCAATGTATCTTCGACCATCGGCACAGGCGGGCAGTTACTGGCGCCCACCCTGGTCCCGGCCATTGATCCCGAACTCCGCCTACATCTTTACAACCACATCGTGCCGGATCTGTGGTGGAGCATGGGCGCGATCCTTTCGGCCGGTCTCTCTATGACCTGGCTTCGTGACAATATATTACTTGACATAAGTTATCAAGCGATGGCAGATCTGGCAATGGAGGTGCGGGCTGGCAGTGAGGGACTCTATTTTGCACCCTACCTGGCGGGTGAGCGCACCCCGCATATGGATGCCGGCGCAAGGGGCGGTTTTGTGGGATTGACTTTACGCCATGGCCGCAGCCACATGTGTCGTGCGCTGATGGAGGGGGTTGTGTTTGCCATGAGGCAGGGGCTAGAGATCATGGTTGACCTTGGTATTCCGGTCGAGCGTATAATTGCCTCTGGAGGTGGCACCAGGCATCCGCTCTGGCTACAACTCCAGGCTGACATCTTCAACCGTCCGATTCAGCTCACCCGAACAGTAGAAGCGGCGGCAGTCGGGGCCGCGTTGCTAGCCGGGATCGGTGTGGGCGTGTATGAAAACGCCGCCGAGGTAGTTGCTCGAACCGTGCGCTGGAGTAACACGACCGTATCGCCTGACCCCAAACGAGTCGATGTCTACAACCAGGCCTATGAACATTTCTGTCAGTTATATCCAGCCCTGCGTTGTGTGACAAGGTGATAGGGCGACAAGGCGACAAGGCGACAAGGTGGCAAGGCGACAAGGTGGCAAGGTGACAAGGCGACAAGGTGGCAAGGTGCTGACGAGTTCCCGCCCACACGCCCACACGACCAAGCGACTAAAAGACTCTATGACTACGCGACAAAAAGACCACGCGACCAAAAGACTAAAAGACCACGCGACCAAATTAACCTACCAACGTATACTTCCTCGTCTGCGGCAACGATTCAGCGGCGCGCCTGAGGACGATTGGTTGCTGTTCGAGAGGCGTTTGCAAAGGCATTTTGGGCCTCTCTTTTCTGCACTTTTCCATCTGTATGGCAGCCAGTATGATTTCTTTTACCACGTAGAAAGCATTCTGGAAACAGCGGCGCGCATGTGGTTGCAGCGCCCCACTGACCTCAAAACATTGGATGTCGAGCGTGAGTCCGATCCCCTGTGGTATCAGTCGAATGAGGTGATTGGCGGTGTCTGTTATGTGGATCTGTTTGCCGGAGATCTTGCGGGTGTACGTGAGCGTTTACCCTACTTCAAAGAGTTGGGCCTAACTTATTTGCACCTGATGCCCTTGTTCGCCAGCCCGGAGCAGGAAAACGACGGAGGCTATGCGGTTAGCAGTTATCGCGAGGTAGACCCTTCTTTGGGGACGATGGCCGAATTGGCCGAGCTGGCGGCAATACTACGTGAACATGGTATCAGCCTGGTCCTGGATTTTGTCTTCAACCACACCTCCGATGAACACATCTGGGCTCGACGGGCCCTTGAGGGCGATCCGGTGTACGAGGATTTCTATTTCATCTACCCCGACCGCAAGATACCCGACGCATACGACGCTCATCTGCGCGAGATATTCCCCGACGTGCGGCCGGGTAATTTTACATACCGCCCGGACATTGAGCGCTGGGTATGGACGACATTCAATAGTTTTCAGTGGGATCTGAACTACCACAATCCTGAGGTGTTCAGGCACATGGCCGAAGAGATGCTCTTTCTGACCAATGCCGGTGTCGAAATACTGCGGTTGGATGCCGTTGCTTTCATCTGGAAACAACTGGGGACGAATTGCGAGAACCTGCCGGAGGCTCATATACTGATCCAGGCTTACAACGCACTGGCCAGGATCGTCGCTCCGGCGCTGTTATTCAAATCAGAGGCGATCGTCCATCCTGATGAGGTAGCGAAGTATATCGCTACCAACGAATGCACACTCTCATACAACCCTTTGCTCATGGCCTTGCTATGGGAGTCGTTGGCGACGCGCCAGACAACATTGCTTGCCCATTCCATGCGAGAGCGATTTGGGATCGGTGGTGGCTGCGCCTGGGTAAATTATGTGCGTTGTCACGATGATATCGGCTGGACCTTCGATGACGGCGATGCATCCGTTTTGGGGATTGATGGTTACGGCCATCGCCAATTCCTCAATGCCTTTTATAGCGGGCGCTTCGAAGGTAGCTTTGCTCGGGGCCTACCCTTTCAAGAAGATCCCAAAACCGGCGACGCCCGTATCTCCGGGACCTGCGCTTCCCTTGCGGGCTTGGAAAAAGCGTTGCGGGAGGAAACCGAAGTTGAGGTGGAGCTGGCCATACGTCGTATCCTGCTCATTCATAGCACCATCCTCTCTATCGGCGGTATCCCCTTACTCTATCTTGGCGACGAAATCGGGACGCTCAATGACTATAGCTATCGCCAGGACCCGGCCAAGATGGAAGATAGCCGTTGGGTACATCGCCCGGCTACCGATTGGGAGAAAATGACGTTCCGCCATGATCGGCAAAGACCGGAAGGGCAGATCTATGGCAGGCTCCGCCAGTTGATTTCAATCCGAAAGCGCTATGCCATGTTTTCAGCTACTGACATGGCGGTGGTTGATCTGGAGAACGAACATGTTTTTGGCTTTGTGAGATGGAATGAGGCAGGGCGAGTGTTGGTTCTGTGCAATTTCAGCGAAAGTGCGCAGGCGTTGTCTGCCAACCTGGTCAGGAGCTATGGTCTGGCTTATGATTTTCGGGATCTGGTGGCCGGCGAGGATATCGAATTGGAGGCCGATCTGGTGTTGGAGCCCTACCAGTTTCTGTGGCTGGTACATGATGAGGGATAACGAACAATCAACTGGGATCAGGCAACAACCAATAATCAACAATCAACGGACAACAGGCCGTCGCCGCAGTTGCCACCCTGCCAGCAGCAACAAGGCGCCGCCGATCACCAGCGCCAAGGACCCGATTGGTACCAGATAGAAGCTCGGGCTCGGTTGCAACGGGCCAGCATACAACTTCTCCAGCGCCGGCAGTAGTGATTGGAATGCCAGCAGCGCCTGCAGGGGAAGCAATCCTGCCAGAACAAAAAAGATGCCACGCAGCCAATCAGGCAGATAGCGAAAGAGTAGTGGGGAGAGTGCGGCGCTGAGGAGAATGAGAACAATGTAAATGACTTGCTTTCGGAACTCAGGCGTGCGCAGCAGGCCCGGGGTCCAGGCCGGTGGCAGCATGGCCAGAGCAGTGGGGATGGCGAGCGCGATCAGGACGATCCGTAACCACAGTGGCAGCTGAGGGCGTTGCGATGTCCCTAGCAGGATCAGCCCTACGGCCAGCGAGAGCAGTGGGGCGAAGAAGACCTCTCGCTTCAACGGGCTCTGTGCCGCCGCCACTTCAGGTACGAACTTGACATATTCGGCCAGATCGATGCCGAGGATAGCGAGCCCAGCCGCCGGATGCGAGATCCAGGCGCCCCAATAGCCAAATGCAAGCAATAGCAGGCCGGCGGCGCAAAATGTGAAATATGCCACGCTGAACCGGTGCAAGTTGGGTGACCTTGGATCTGTAGAGTCTAGACCCGAGGTTTTACTGTTCCGAAACCGTGACGCATTCGAAAACCCTTGTCTTGGATTGGCAGATATGCTAAGATGATAAAAAATCATGGGTTGCCCCTTGAGTCCTGATGTATATTGCAGACATAATCTGGTTGCCGCAAATCATCGATACACTGGCTTGGAAGCACGACATATTGCCAGAGGAAGTAGATGAAATATTCTTTGGCGATCCCAAGTATCGAAGAGTCCAGAAGGGTCATATTCCTGGAGAGCATGTTTATTCGGTGGCCGGTCAAACGGTACCAGGACGCTATCTGATCGTTTTTTTTATCTACAAGCCAACTCAAGAAGCACTTATTATCAGCGCTCGTGATATGACTCGTAAGGAACGCAGATATCATGCCCAAGGCTGAATCGATTCCTGAAATGTATAGCTACAAAGAGATCGGCGAGTTCTGGGACGATAACGATCTGGGAGATTTCTGGGAACACACGGAACCCGTTTCATTTGAAGTGTCATCTGATGCTCGGCGCCGTTATCTCATTGCTGTTGATCCAGACATGTTGAGGCGTGCACAACAACTGGCAAAGAAGCGGGGGCTCAGTACTGAAAGCCTGGTCAATATCCTTCTTGAACAGAGCGTTCGTTCTTTGGAAGTTAGGCATGGTTCACTACGCTAGAAATCGATCTTTACAATTTTGGCATCATATACCAAAGGGATGGAATCCCTGGCTCAAAGCACAAAGCGCCCTCAGGCGCTCGCGTGTTGGCAAACCCAGGCCTTGAGGGGCCTCGTAGTTTCAGCGACGAATTCCATTCGGTTCATGGAAAACGCCA
>JAAENG010000412.1 GCA_024224665.1 Chloroflexota bacterium
AAATTGTATTAGGCAAGCACATGTTGCACTTCGACTGAGGAACGAACTTCCCCAGTATCAGACATTTTCGCAGGTGAAACCCCGTCATTCGGGGATATCGGCCCCGAAAAAGAGGTGGGCCATTTGAGTAAAGTGTATCTGACCAATACAATATTATAGGGAAATAGTGTTTTGGCAGCCGCAGTTGTGGTTATAATCAGATGAATATTTGCTCATACATGCGAATTTTCCACGATAGGCTCAAAATATAGTGAGCTTGAATCATTGAGTTTACACGAACATCGCATCTACTCGATAATGTGTAGCTTCGTGCTTAGCCTCACAGGCTTCGCAAACCCGTGAAGCCTCCTATCCATCAATGAGAACCATCCCCCTCAAAACACCATAACATTTGCTAGAATGTTTAGTTGCAGTACTTTTTGAGATGCGTCCTTTTTTGCTCAAGAAAATGCTTGACAAATCCGTGGCCCCACATTAAACTTTCTTTCAGAAAGCAAGATTGATTTGTTTGCCAAATTCGAGCACGAAGATGTGCTTCTCTCTTGAGCCCAGATGAGTCGTACGGGAAACGCCACGCTGTTACGCAAAGTCAATGAATCGGCGGTCCTCAAGTTATTGCGAGAGGATGGGCCATTTGCGCGCGCGGAGATCGCCCGGCATTTGCAGTTAAGCCCACCGACCATTACGCGCATCGTTGCCGATCTCATCGACAGCGGGCTTGTTCTAGAGCGGGAAACGGGCAGTTCCACAGGGGGGCGCCCTCCCACTCTCCTTGACTTCAACGCCAGCGCCGGTTCTGTGATCGGGGTTTATATCGGACAACAGATGACCGGCGCCTTGGCCAATCTAGGTGGACAGGTGTTGGCGCGCAGGTCGAAAGACTCGGTCCCTGGCGATGCAGGCGTGCAACATTTGCTTATGCTCGTTACCGATCTCATGGAAGAGGCAACCAAGCGGGGGGTGAAGGTGCGGGGCGTTGCCGTAGGAGCACCTTCGATTGTGCTCTTCCCCCAAGGCATCGTAGTATGGTCGCCTACCCTTGGTTGGCAGGACCTTCCTCTGAAGGACATTTTGGAGGAACAATTGGGGGTTCCCGTTTTCATCGAGAACGAGGTCAATTTGATCGCTTTAGGCGAAAGCTGGCGCGGAGCCGGGCGCGGCCTCGAGAATTTGGTTTGCATCTCTCTGGGCGAAGAAATTGGGGCGGGCTTGATCTTGAACGGAAGGTTGTATCGAGGGGCGGGCAGTGCCGCCGGCGAAATCGGATATATGATTACCAGTGATCGATTTCTGGGACAAGCATATGCCACATTCGGATGTCTGGAAGGTATTGCCGGAAGTTTGGGCATAATCAAGCGCGCTCAGGAGCGAATCATATCTGGAGAAATGTCACTACTAAGCAAGGAAGGTGATAATGGGGTCGAATCGTATCCGTTAACGGTTGGCCGCGTGTTAGAGGCGGCAAGGGAGGACGATGCTCTAGCTAGTGCAGTGGTTTCGGAGACAGTCGACTATCTGAGCGTCGCCATCGCAAATCTTGCCTGTCTGATCGCCCCCGAACGCATTATTATTAGCGGCGAACTGGCCGAATTCGCCGATCTGTTTATCGAACCTATACAAAAGCGCATGCAGGGATTGATTCCCCAGACGCCTGATATCGTGGTATCAGAGTTGAAATTGGATGCCATCATTTTTGGGGCCGTGGCCGCTGCTCTGCGCGAGACCAGCGACGCGCTGTTTGTTCAACCCTCTCAAGTCTGAACCTAAGGGTACGTAAATTATTAACTTCCTGTATTGTGTTGTGTTTTGCAAAGGAAATGAGGGAACTAATATTTTTACGGGCCCTAAGAATGCCATTTCGGCATTCCAAAGTGATCGCCCAAAGCAAGCAAGGCCAATTCGTTATATCATCCTATAGAGGTAGGCGACTAGATGAGCCAGGAACCAGTCATTCAAGTCAAAGCGGCGCCTGTCGATCTAACGGATCTGCCCCGCCCACCACTATTGTTATGTTACTGGTTCAGGAGTAAACAAACATGCAAAACATCTTAGCTGGTCACACCAACAACTATCACACTTACGGATTGGACGAATCGCTGCGGGGCATCGCCGCCGCCGGTTTCAACTATGTTGAATTATCTTCAGTCATGGGTTGGACGGAGCATGTACCCATCGATGCCATCGATGAACAGATCGCCGAAATCAAGGGCAAACTCGATGCCTTGGACTTGCAGATCTCGGCCCTGAGTGGCCACTCCTATCTGACGACCGCTGAAGGCGTCGTCGTCGGAAAAAAGGCTATCGATCTGTGTACAAAACTGGGCGTTTCGCTGATGAACACCGCCATTGGCGGCCATTACAGCGAAGACGAAGACAAAGGCGCATTTATGGGCTACATCCACGAACTGGCTGACTACGCCGCCGAACGCGGTATCGTGATCGGGCTGGAAGTTCATGGCGATATCATGGCATCCGGGGCGCTGTCCATTCCCCTTATCAAAGAAATTGGTCAGGACAACGTAGGTATTAACTACGACACTGCCAACTGCGTCTTCTATGGAGATGTTCAGGCAGTGGACGACATACGAGCAACAGTACCTTATCTCGTGCACGTACATCTAAAAGATACCCGCGGCGGCAAGGGCGATTGGAACTTCCCTGGTGTGGGCGAGGGGCATGTCGATTTCTCCGGCATTCTAAAAATCTTGCAGGAGGAAGACTATACCGGCCCCTTCAGTGTAGAAATTGAATTCCAAGGCGAACCCTGGCCGCCCGTTGCCGAAGTCGATCGCTCGATGAAGGTCTCCTACGAGACGCTGCACGCCCTTGGTCTGTCATGATGATCCATCCAGCAGTACCGTGATCTCACGCAAGACCGCTGAGATAGCCCCCGCTGAGATTACCCA
Source organism: Chloroflexota bacterium (assembly GCA_024224665.1). Taxonomy (GTDB): domain Bacteria; phylum Chloroflexota; class Anaerolineae; order J102; family J102; genus PIVW01. The sequence continues at coordinate 2,907 of JAAENG010000412.1, forward strand.
GAAAAGGAGAAGCGCTATGCTCAATGTTGCAGTGCTTGGAGCCGGTTTTATGGGCGGTACACATGCCCGTGCTTTTGCAAACCGGGAAGATGTCAACGTCGTCACTGTCTCTTCTCGTTCTGATGAGAAGGCAATGGCGCTTGCAGAGGAGATTGGCTGTGAGTGGACGACCGACTCGATGGCGCTGGTCGATGATCCGCGCATCGAAGCTGTAAGCATCACCCTGCCTACGCACCTTCACAAGGAGTTCACTATAGCCGCCCTTCGCGCCGGTAAACATGTTTTGGTGGAAAAACCGATGGCGCTGTCGGTGGAAGAGTGCAATGCCATGATCGAGGCCGCCAAGAAAGCAGACCGTTTGCTCATGGCTGCACATGTTCTACGGTTCTGGCCCGAATACATGGCCGTGGCGGATCTCCTGAAAAGCGGCGAACTGGGCAGACCTCTCTCGGCAACCGCTTCCCGCTACATCGAGCCCCCCGGCTGGGCCGATTGGTTCCAGAATCCTGATTGGACCGGCGGCGCCGTGCTGGACCTGCACGTTCACGATCTGGATACGCTCACCTGGCTTTTCGGCGAGCCCATCTCGCTCTATTCACAGGGCCGGCAAGGCGTCTATGGCGGTTGGGATCAGGCCATGACTCTGCTTGATTATGGCGAGGTAAAGGTCTTTGCCGAAGGCAACGCTCTGATGCCCAAAGGTTATCCTTTCACGATGACATTGGCCGTCCGCTGCGAAAAGGGTAACGTGGAATACACGCTGCGAGCCGGCGGTGAGCAAGTAGACTCTGTAGCTGACGGGATCAACGCTCTGATGGTTTATGAATCGTGTAAAGAGCCACGTACCCTACAGCCGCCTGCCGGGGATGGTTACGCCGATCAAGTGGCCTATTTCGTTCAATGTGTTCGACAAGGTCAGCAGCCGCAGCGCGGCACGCCGCAGCAGGCACGTCTGGCGGTCATGACCGCTTTAGCTGCTCGCAATTCCATCAAGACCGGTTCAGTTATGCGGTTTTAACAAGAAAGGAGCAAAACCTTATGAGAGATTTCGACCACGTCGGTCTCCCCACCGATGACGTACAACCCGGCGAGATGTGGGTTGAAGAGACCCGTGTGTGGGTTACCAATCCCCAGGATCACCCTTACAAAGTGGAATGCCTGCGCTACGAACCTGACTCGCCGGTGACCGGGCCCGTACGCAATCAACCCCATATCGCATTCCAGGTTCCCAATCTGGAGGAAGCCATGGGTGACTCTCCGGTACTGCTTGGGCCATTCGATGCTAACGAAAACCTGCGCGTTGTTTTTGTCCTCAAGGATGGGGCGGTATTCGAGTACATGGAAAGCAAGGTTGGCAAGGATTGGCACACGGCCTAACAATTACACACTCTGTCATTCTTTAGAACTCAATTCGTTCAGAGAAGGTATGACAAGGGACGTTATCTGGACGTTCGTTTGTCCTGCCTTCTTGGTTCCCTGAGGAGGTCTTAGAGCATGAAGAAGGTTAAATACGGCATCATCGGTCTTGGTTGGTTCGGGGAGTTCCACGGTGAGGCCCTGGCCTCGTTGCCCAACATGGAGTTGCACTCCTTGTGCACACGCACCGAGTCACGGCTGCAACAACTGGGCGAGAAATTCGATGTCAGCAATCTCTACACTGATTACAACGAAATGCTGGCTGACCCCGAACTCGAGGCCGTCAGTATCACCACCATGTGGGACGAGCACACTGAATCCACTCTGGCTGCCCTCCGAGCCGGAAAGCACGTATTCCTGGAAAAGCCTATGGCTTCCACCGTAGGGGACTGCCATGCCATCGTCGAGGCCGCCAACAGCGCTGATACCTACTTCATGGTGGGCCACATCGTGCGCTTCAACCCCCGTTATGCTGCCGTCAAACGCGAGATAGAGTCCGGTAAGATCGGCAAAATCGTTTCTATTTATGCCCGGCGAAACGTGCCTGTTTCGATCGGCGCGGCGGTGCTGCCCAAGATCGGCCCCATCATTGGCGATGGCGTGCACGACACTGACATCATGCTCTGGTACACCGGAGCCAAGATCGAAAGCGCCTATGCACAGACGCTCAACGTGCACGGCCACACCTATCCCGACATCGGTTGGACGATGTACCGCTTCGATTCGGGCGCCATCGGTGTGTGCGAAAACATCTGGTGCATGCCCGACCACAAGGGTTATTTCCCAGACGAACGCATGGAGATTATCGGCACGGAGGGTGGCGTCTATCTGCAAGAGACCTACCCAAGCCTGCAAGTGGTTGGGGTAGATGGCTCCTATACTCCCGACCCCACCTATTGGCCTGAAATCCGACCGGGTGTGCGCGGTGGCGCCTTGGCTGAAGAACTGGGATATTTTCTCAATTGCATCGTCGATGGCACGCCCCCCGCCACCATTACACCCGAGGAGTCGCTGGTAGCCGTGCAAGCCTGTCTGGCCGCCGAGCATTCAGCCGATATCGGAGCGCCGGTTCAGGTGGTGGATTTCTCTTGAGCGAAACGAATGAGCAGTATGCCAGGTATCCACTGGTAGAAGGGAGTGGTGGGGGAGAAAAGGGGACACCCCACCTCCTTCCAGACTCTACGATACCTAATCCGATAGGTGTATCCCAGCCTCTCAAGGAGAATCAGTGTGAGTTTTACCTATGATCTAGCCAAATTCATTTCATTTCGCGATCTTGCAGAGTGTGAGCGTGCGCGCGCCATTAAGCGTGGCGACATCACATCACACCCAAACTCCGATTTCAAGATCAGCGTCATCGACGATATCAGCGAGTTCTACGGCGCCTTCGCGGCCGACATTGTCACTCGCATCAAGGCTGCACTGGATGAGAATCGAGATTTCGTTGGCATTTACCCAGTCGGCCCCATGCCGCAATATGCCATTGCCACCCGCATGATCAACAATCTGCGCATTCCCATGCACCACGTCCACACTTTTAACATGGACGAGTACGCTGACCAGGATGGCAACACCGCGCCCGAAAATTGGTCTGGCTCCTTCAAAAAGTCGATGATGGAAAACTTCTTCCTCAAGATCGACCCCGACCTCAGACCGCCACTCGAGCAGATTCATTTCCCCACTACCGCCAATGTGAATGATTATGGCGCCATGATTGAAGATCTGGGCGGTGCGGATATCTGCTATGGTGGCATCGGTTGGTGCGGCCATATCGCCTTCTGGGAATCAGATTTAGGTGAGGAATTCGGCGATGATCTGGAGGATTACAAGCAAGCGGGCGCGCGCGTCGTGGAGCTAACACCCATGACGATCATGCAGAACGCCCTGCATTCCTTTGGCGGTGATTGGTCGTGGGTTCCGCCCAAAGCGGCCACCATCGGCCCTGCCCAAATCGTCGGCGCCCGGGATAGAAGCTTCTGGCTGGATGGCTATCTGGGCGGCGGAGTGAGCTGGCAACGTTTCATCGCCCGCCTCTGCGCGCATGGCCGCGTCAATACGCTCGTTCCCGGCTCATTGCTGCAGACGGTTCCCGGAACCTACACGATTTGGGGACCGGTGGCCGATGATGTGGAAATCCATATGTCGTAGTACAGGTACTTCTGGCTCAAAAGATCTGCGTGGCCCCAACTAGAAAGGCGTGTTTCGTCAGCACAAACAACACGCAACAAGTGTATTTCTAGGGCCACATGAGATCCCGTTAAGTTGTGCTTCTCAATCACAAGAGGTGTTGCAATGCGCACATCCATGATCCCCGATTCAGATTATCGAGACCGAATAAAGCGTTTGCAGGAGGCGTTGGTACAAGCGGACATCGATGTCCTCATCACCTACTCCTCCGAATCGGAAGCGGCCAGCAGCCGTTATCTGGCCGATTTCTGGCCCTTCTTCGACTTCGCCGGCATTATTGTACCGCGTCAAGGCGAACCGGCGCTGGTCACCGGCGGGCCTGAGTCCTACGAGTTTGCCAAACAATTTTCTCGCATCAAAGATATCCGCATTCACCCCGCCTTTGTCGAAAGTTCCGCGCCCGATTGGGTGCCGTCTGTCACCTATGAGGATTTTGGCTCGATCCTCTCATCGGTCTGCAAAAGCATCCCCACCCGTATCGGCATCACCGACTGGAATATCTTCCCCCACCTTATCCTCGAAGACCTCAAGGATGCGGCCCCGAACGCCGAGATCATCCCTGCCGACGATCTGCTACCGGGCGTGCGAGCGATCAAATCAGCCCACGAATTGGCTGTTATACGCAAAGCCTACTGGATCACCGAGCAGGCGATGATAGATGCCATGACGAGCGCCCGTGAGGGGATGCCTGAATGGCAGATCGAAGCCACCGCCCACATAGCCATGAAGCGTCTCGGCGCCGAAGGTACCTCCTATCCCATTTGGGTCTGCTCCGGCCCAAACACCCGCCAGAGTCTCTGTCGCTCGAGCGACCGCCGCATCCGCCGCCACGAACTGGTGCAACTAACGTTTGGCGCAAAGTACATGGGCTATTGCGGTAACATGTGCCGCCCCTTTGTCATAGGCACTGCTCCGCCGCGCGCACGGGAGCTTATGACCGTTGCCCTACAAGGCGTCGATGGCGCCCTGCGGGATATCAGGTCTGGCGTGCCTGCCAAAGATGTCTTCCAAAATTACCACGATACCTTGTCTCGCTATGGCTTCGAGGAGTTTACCCTTTACGGCCCGGCGCATGGAACCGGCACATCCGAGGTAGAAGGATTGTGGCTGGGCGCTGGTAGTGAGACGGTCATCCGACCCAACATGCAGTTCAACATCGATGTATGGCTAAGTGATGGCGAATATGGCATGCGTTATGAAGACGGCATCATTGTGACGGAAAACGGCATCGAAGAATTGACGACTTATCGCCGTGAGATCATTGAAATAAGATGAACCTGAGCAGCTATGCCCACGACCTACGGCTTCGCTATGAAGATGAGATCGTGGAGGTGATGCGCGATCTGATCCGTATCCCCACCCGAAACACACCTCCCACCGGCGAGGAAAAACCGGGCCAGCTCTATCTGGCGGAGTATCTACAGAACGCGGGCTTGGCGGTCGAACTCTACCGGCCGGATCAGGTTCCCGGTCTGCTCGAACATGAAGCTTTCTGGCCGGGTCGTAGTTATGAGGACCGGCCTAATTTAATCTCGACCATGCCGGGAGCGGGCAAGGGGCGATCGCTGTTGCTGACCGGGCACATGGACACCGTGGCATTGGGGGATAACGTCTGGTCGCGCCCCCCCTTCGGAGCGGAAATTCATGGCGGAAACCTATATGGTTTGGGTGCGGTAGACATGAAGGGCCCCATGGCTGCAATGGCAGTGCTTTATAAGGCGCTGGCCGAGCAGGGCGTTTCGCTGAAGGGGACGCTGAGCTTTGAGAGTATAGTAGACGAGGAAGAGGCAGGGGTAAATTCAACCATCGCCGGCCGTTTGCGCCATGGCCCCATGGACGCCGCCATCATTCCCGAGGTGACCGGCTTGCAAATCTATGCGGCCGCGCGCGGTGCTCTCATCACCGACATACTTTTTTCCAGCAAGGAAGCGACCTGGCTGGAGGTTGGCACCGGTAGTGAGGCTCAGGCTGACGTGGTTCAGCAGATCGGTATGCTGCTGATACATTTGGATAATTTGCGGGCCAGCCGGCGGACGCATGCAGTGCCCTCCCTCTACCGCAGCTACCCCGATCCTGCCCCGGTGCAAGTGACAAAAATCTATGCCGGTGGTTGGGGCAGTCAGATGCCCATCGCCGTGCCGGCGGAGGGGAGAATCGAACTCATTGTCCAGACTTTGCCGGGCGAAAGTCGTCCAGATGTGTTGGCGGAGGTACAAGGCTGGTTGGACGAGTTGGTACGCCAGCATCCCACGATTTATGCAACCCGGCCACAACTGCACTTCCGCCGGCGCTACATGGTACCCACAGCCATGGCGGCAGATCATGCCCTGGTCACAATGCTGGTGAGTAGCGCCAAATCGGTCACAGGACGGCAAAGCGATGTGCTAGGAGCCCCCTACCCCTGTGATCTGTTTGCTTTGCAGCAGATTTTCGACATGCCCGCCCTGGTTTTTGGGCCTGCCGGCGGCAATGCCCATGCAGCAGATGAATATGTCGAATTGGATAGCCTGTTCACTTTTTGGGAAAGCCTTCTCGTCTTTGCCATGCGTTGGTGCGAGGCGGATTCTGCTTGATGGCACACCAATGCGTTCATTTCGAATCACTGATTTCGACCCACTGATTCGGACAAGTACGTCTAGGAAAATAGCGTGACAAAAGTTGCCTTTGCCATTTCAGCTCACCCCGACGATATTGAATTCACGATGGCCGGCACGCTGATATTGCTCAAGCGGGCTGGCTACAAAATTCACTACATGACCGTAGCCAACGGGTCTTGTGGTAGCGTTGAGTACGACGCCGAGGCGATTACGAAGATCCGTCGCCAAGAATCTCAGGAAGCTGCGGCCTTTATCGGCGCTGTTTACCATGACAGTCTCTGTGCGGATTTAGAGATCTTTTACAACGCCTCTCTGCTAAAGCGCCTGGGAGCGGTGATGCGCGAGGTTGCACCTGACATCATCCTCACGCATCCCCCGCAAGATTACATGGAAGACCACATGAACACGTGCCGGCTGGTGCTGACAGCCGCTTTCGCCCGCGGCATACCGAATTATCCCGTCGATCCGCCTACACCGGCAGTTGATAAACCTGTTACGGTCTATCATAGTATGCCTCATGGCTTGCTCACCCCTATGCGCCGGCCGGTCCAACCCGATCTGTACGTGGATGTAAGTGACGTCCTCGCAACCAAGCGCGCTACGCTTGCCCGCCATCGCAGCCAGAAAGAGTGGCTGGACGTTAGCCAAGGGATCGACTCCTATTTGGATTATCTCGAATTAGAGAATCGAGAGATGGGGCGCATGTCTGAAAACTTTGATTATGCAGAAGGCTGGATCCGCCACTTACATTTTGGCTATTGCGACGAAAACGCGAATCCCTTGGTTGAACACCTACCGAGGCAATTGGTTGTCCTGGTTAGTTGAGGATACTTTGATGCCCAACTCCCAAATGGTCGCACTGCTGACAAGCGGTCTTGCATTTGAGTCCAACAGAATGTTGGCGGCTTGTGGGGTTAGTTTCAAAGGATCGGTCAAAGCCCAAATCAAGACATGCGTATCAAGCAATACTTTCATTGTTCTGCATTTTCATCCAGGTCTTCACGGTCGGTAAACTGGGTTGTTTGGATAACGGGCGCATCATACCAAAACGTTAGTTCGCTATCGTCCAGTGGCTCGAACAGCGCTTTGTCTAAAGCATCCAGTTCATCTTTGCTGAAGGAATCTCGCAAAAAGCCCAGTTCACGTTGCGCCGATCGCCCGATCGTTACGAGCTTGGCGTAAGGTTTCCCCGCTTTACAAATGATAATCTCCTCACCGGCATTTGCTCGCGCCAGTAGTTTTGAGAGATTACCCTTCGCTTCCTGGATATTGACGTGGCAAGTTGCTATCATGATCTGAACATCTCTTTGTTCAGATTAGGCTAACTTTTCCTAGCCTGATAAGCCTGATCTGTCAAGATCGTTCACTCGGGCTTTGTGATATTGTCTCACAGAAAAATTATCGGCGGGCGTTTACAAATTCACCTAAGCGGTTGTAAGCTTGCTTCAGCTTTGGTGTCGATCACAGGGTTTCCGTGACCTTTCGCAAACCGCGTGGCTTATCTACATCGTAATCTCGCACATCCGCCAGATGCATGGAGAGAAGTTGGCCGGGAATGATGCTTGCCATGGGCGATAACCACTCAGGAATG
>JAAENG010000413.1 GCA_024224665.1 Chloroflexota bacterium
CGGGTACCCTCTGGGTGCCGCTTTGAGAAACTCGATGCAGAGCACGAGACCAACGAGGGCGGGCAGTCGATAGAAATGCAGACCGTGCCAAGCCTGCAATCGTATCTGCTGACCGAGTAACGTGGCCATTTCAGTTTGGTCAGGGCAACGCCATGGCGCAGACAGTTTGAACTTTCGGCCATGTTTGCGGGTACGACCTTTTGCTTTCGGTTTTCGTGGTTCCGGTTCTTCGTACAACACGCGGTTGCTGCGCAGACGCACAAGAGCATAAACGGTAGCAACAAGCAGAAACACCTGCAAAAACGCTTCAATCGCCAGCAGCCGCTTGTAGCTCACCCCCTTGCTCTTGGAGGCGTCTGCATGAATCTTACTCCCATCCAGACTGACATTCCCTAACTGCAAATACTCCATCTCCTGCGCAATCAACAGTATCTGCACAAATAAATCCTTCAACTCTGACAGACTCGACTTTGGCCATTTTGTCATTATTGTCAAGTAAAGCACCAAAAACCTGTTAGATTTACATAACAGCAGCCTGTATATAGTGGCTATCCTTATTTAAATACTATATACAGTGGCCACGGTCTGGCAGTAAATCGATTTTGGAAAATGGCCAAAGTCCAGATGGAAAAGCAGCTTCCTTGTGCGTTTTTGGCTTTGTTGTAAATGACCAAATTTTACACGAGGTGCTGTTTTTCTTCCTCATTCAATTGTTAACGTGCTTTCTACTCCTGCTGAACCATGCCCTTTTTTCTGTTCGGGTTTGGTGTTAGTTTACCTTTCTGTCACCGAATTCCCTACATGAGTTTCAAACATATGTGTCTCTGCTGTCGCTCGGGATCAAGGGCGAACGCCATGACCTGTTTATTTGGAGTTGCTGCAAAGATGTTTTGAGGTTTTGCAAACGCCTTTTAGAATGATATAATCATTTTTATCCCATGACATTTTATATAAATGTTCATTTAACAAGACATACTGATAATTCTGAAAAAACCTAAACCAGCTGTTCCCGCCCCTGTATACAGAGGGGTTTTGCTCGTCCGCACCTGTGTATACGGGGGGACAAAAATTGCTCAAAAAAGCTTTCGAGAGTTCTCAGATATTTATTACCCTGTAGCGCCCAGCGATTTGTCCCAGACTACGCTGGGAAAATGAGTCCTCGACTTTTAGTAACCGCTTAAGTAAGCATCTGCTCAGGTTTGATATTTTACACGTGAGGTAAATCATGCTGGAATTGTTCAATCGTCACTCACATGGTTTTGTCGCCATTCCCACCATCATCGCTTGCGATGAACTGGGACTGTTTACAGAACTGAAATCCTCTTCTGGGGCCCAGAGCGCGGCGCAATTGGCCGAGGCATTGCAGGCCAATGAGGGGCATCTGGGTGTGGCCTTACGCTTGCTGCACTCGCTGGGCTGGTTGGAAGGGAAAGACAACCGCTATCGACTGACCTTAGCGGCGGAGGGGAGGAAAGATATCCCGCCAGATGTGGTAGAGTTGTTGGCATTGCCCATAGCAGACTACCTGTTGGCCGCAGACGGCGACAGCAAACTGCAGCCGTGGCTGGAACGGTTAAAGGGACGGTGGGGCATTTCAGAGCCATTGTTGGCGGACTTTGTCGATGGTCTCATCCTGATCCCGCTGTTGATAGGGCTGGAGCGCCATGGGGCATTGTCGCCGGTAGACGACCCCGACCAGCCTCTCTTTTCGCCCTTGGATTCCAAGGTACAAGCATGCCTTGTGGCGTTGTTTGAGCACTTGGGCTGGGCAGAGAGGGATGGGCGGGGTGCACAACTGACAGCACTGGGTCGTTTCATGGCCGGGCGAGCGTTAAATATGGCCGTGATCGCCTCCTATCGCCCCCTGCTGGCTCAGTTACCAACCTTGCTCACAGGTGATCCTAAAAACTTGCTGGAACAGCGTAATGGCCAGGGACATGAGACGCACCTTGATCGCAGCCTGAACGTGCAGGGCAGCGGTTTCCAGCATGAGCGCTACTTCGCTGATGTGGATGAGATCGTTGTAGAGATATTCAACCGCCGGCCGATCAGCGGCCAGCCTTGTTATATCTGTGATACCGGCTGTGGCGACGGCACGTTGTTGAGACGGCTCTACGAGCTGATCTGTGAGCGCACAGCTCGGGGCCAAGTCTTGCAGCGCTATCCCTTGACATTGATCGGCGTCGATTATAACCAGGCAGCGTTGGAGGAGACAGCACGTACGTTGGCCGGTTTACCCCATCGAGTGCTGCAAGGTGATGTTGGTAACCCGCAGCAGATCCTGGCCGATCTGCGCGCTCAAGGCGTGGAGGATGCCGAACAGATATTGCACATACGCTCTTTCCAGGACCACGATCGTCCTTATCTTGCTCCAGTGGATGAGAAGGGCGTTGAGCGCCGTTTGAGGTTACCATACGCCGGCGTTTACGTGGATGCCGAGGGCAAGTCCATCGCCCCGGCGGTGATGGTACAGAGTTTGGTGGAACATTTGGAACGGTGGAGGTCAGTGCTCGGCCCCCATGGATTGATTTCATTGGAAGTACACAATCTCCACCCGCATCAGATCAGACAGGCAGTAGATCTGAGTGAGAGTCTGTATTTTGATGCAATACGCGGTTATTCTGGCCAGTATCTGCTCGAAGCGGAGACCTATCTGCTAGCATTGGCGGAAGCGGGCCTATTTCCTCACTACGAATTTGGTCAACGTTATCCCAGACACTTAAACGCCACCAGGATAACGTTGCATTGGCTGGAGAAACGACATTACCATGTTCGCCAGGCTTACTACGAAGACCTGCCGCAGCTATTGGAATTGGAATCAGCTTGTTGGCCACCGGGCATGCGTACCTCGGCAGCGGTCTTACAACAGCGCCTTGAACGCTACCCCGAAGGACAACTGGTGGTGGAGCAGGGAGGCAGAGTCGTGGCGGCACTATATACGCAGCGAATCGATTCACCTCAGTCGCTTATATCCTACGCCCAGCTGCCTTCACTGCATAGGCCTCGAGGGGAGATACTGCAACTTATCATATTGAATGTGCATCCAAAGTTTCAAGGGCAGGGTTTGTCAGATCAACTGATCGAATTCAATCAGCAATGGTGTCTACTGAAGAACGATATCTGTGGGATTGCGGGTGTAACCCGGTGTGGTCGCTACTCGGACGATATAGGCGTGAGCATGGCGGATTATGTGGGTCGTAGCGATCCGCAGGGAAAGCCGTTGGATCCGATCCTGCGATTTCATCATTCACATGGGGCCAGGATCGTGAAACTGCTGCCCGATTACCGCCCAGAGGATCAAACAAATCATGGATACGGGGTGTTAATCCACTACGATCTTGATGAAATCGAAGCAAGGGCAGTCGGTCCACTGATGGAAGGACCAGAGACGAGCGAACAGGCGCCGATGCCCATAGTCGAACAAAGCGTACGTACAATTCTGGGGCCCGACCAGCACACTTATGAGTCCGAACGAGCGTTACGGGATCTGGGTTTGGACTCGTTGGATATCATCGAGTTGCAAGCGCTGTTGGAGCGTCACTTCAACCAAGCATTGGATACCTCCTTTTTCTTCGAATACAGCACCCCCAAGGCGATAGCAGGTTATTTTGAAGGCGAGACAACCCCGCTTGCCCCCTCGCTGAGCGCTGTGGAGCCGGAAGGAGCACCTGCGATTGAGACGAGTGCGATGAGTAATGATGAAGTGAATCGAGGATTGGAGCCGCTGGCCATCGTGGGAATGGCCTGTCGTTTTCCGGGGGGCGTGCGTACGCCTGAGGATTTCTGGGAACTACTGTACCAGGGTGTGGATGCCATAAGTGAAGTGCCTGCTAGCCGCTGGCAGATGGATCGTTATAGGGGCAAGAAGTGGGATAGCGCAGAGCATGCCGCCATCGCTTACGGAGGATTTATCGAAGATGTAGAGCAGTTTGACCCGAAATTTTTTCGGATTGCGCCCCGCGAAGCACGTTCCATCGATCCGCAACAGCGGCTACTTTTAGAGTTGAGTTGGGAAGCGTTGGAGCGAGCGGGGATCAATCCTGAAGGCCTAGCAGGCAGCAACACGGGGGTGTTTGCGGGCATATTTACCCACGACTACCAATGGTTACAGGTGAGAGAACAGAGGATCGAGGACTATGATGGATACTTTGGCACGGGCACGTCGGACGCGGTGGTGGCGGGCCGCCTCGCCTATTTTTACGATTTTCACGGACCGGCGGTGGCGGTGGACACAGCCTGTTCGGCGTCGTTAAGCGCCTTGCATCTGGCCGGGCAGAGTCTGCGTAGCGGCGAATGTGAGCTAGCGCTGGTGGTTGCCGCCAACCTGCTATTGAGTCCGGAACTGAGCCTGACCTTTTCAAAGGCGGGGATGCTGGCGGCGGATGGGCGCTGCAAGACCTTCGATGCCGCTGCCGACGGCTACGTGCGCGGCGAGGGCGCCGGCGTAGTCGTGCTCAAACGCTTGAGTCAGGCAAGGGCAGATGGGGACGAGATCCTCGCACTGGTGCGGGGTAGCGCCATGAATCATGACGGGAGCAGCAACGGGTTGACAGCGCCCAGCGGCCCGGCCCAAGAAGGGGTGATACGTGAGGCCTTGAAAGTGGCAGGGGTGAATGCGGCTGAGGTCAGCTATGTGGAAGCGCATGGCACTGGCACCTCCTTGGGGGACCCCATCGAGGTCAAGGCGCTGAGTGCAGTGTATGGCCAGGAACGAGCCTCCGACAACCCCCTGTTGCTCGGATCGGTCAAGACCAACATCGGACACACAGAAGCGGCGGCAGGTCTGGCGGGCCTGATCAAGGTGGTGCTGGCCCTGCAACACCGTCACATCCCCCCCCATCTGCACTTCCAACAACCCAACCCCGAACTTGATCTGGCAGCGATCCCCGCGCGCATCCCTACGAAGGGCGAGGCATGGCAGGAAAATGGGCGAAATGGCCGTGTGGCGGGCTTGAGTTCCTTTGGATTCAGTGGCACCAACCTGCACGTGCTGTTGGCATCGGCGCCGGAACCGGTCCAGAGGGCTAAGCCTGTCACAGGGCCTCAGGTAGAACACAGTCATCAGGTGTTGGCACTCTCAGCCAAGAGCGAGGCCGCGTTATCGGCCTTAGCCGGGCGATATCGCAGCTATCTGGAGCAGGAGCAGGGTGAGATACAGCTGGCGGATATGTGTTACACGGCGGCGGTGGGGCGCAGCCATTTCGGACATCGGGCTGCCCTGGTGGGGAGTTCGGCCCAGGCATTAGGGGTGCAGCTCGAGGCTTTGCAGCAGGGACGTGCGGTTGCCGGACTCTACAGCGCTCAGGTTGGCACAAAGCCGAAGACAGCCTGGCTGTTCACGGGCCAGGGTTCGCAATACGCTGGCATGGGCCAGCAGCTATATGAAACGCAGCCGAGCTTCCGCAGTACCTTGAACCGCTGCGCCGAAATATTAGACGAGCACATCGAGATTTCCCTGCTGGAGGTGCTGTTTGGCGCCAACAATGGTGGGGCCTTGGGGCTGTTGCTGGACCATGATGAAGCAGAGGCCTGGCTGAAGTGGACGGCCAATACCCAACCGGCATTTTTTGCCTTGGAGTATGCGTTGGCCAAGTTGTGGCAATCGTGGGGGATACAGCCGGATGTGGTGATGGGGCATAGTGTGGGCGAGTATGTAGCTGCGTGTTTGGCCGGCGTTTTCTCACTGGAACATGCCCTCGAACTCATCGCCACACGGGGACGGCTGATGCAAGCTCTTCCCAGCGGCGGCGTCATGCTGGCTGTCATGGCGCCGGCCGAACGCGTGCAGGCGTTCGTCGCCGATCACAGCGATGTGATCTCCATCGCCGGGATCAACGGGCCAAAGAATACCGTCATTTCTGGAGAGGGTTCAGCCGTAAAGGTAATCGCCGAACGACTGCAAGAACATGGTATCCACAGCCACACCTTAAAGGTGTCTCACGCCTTTCATTCACCCCTGATGCAACCCATGTTGGCCGAATTCGAGCGAGTGGCATCGCAGATGGATTATCATAAACCGCAGTTACCCATTATCTCTAACGTGACAGGCAGACGTGCGGGTGCCGAAATAGCTACGCCTGAATACTGGGTGAAGCACGTGATGTCACCGGTACATTTCGCTCAGGGCATGGCAACTCTGGCAAAAGAAAATGTAATTGCATTCCTGGAGGTAGGACCACAGCCTCTCTTGCTGAATATGGGGCAGCAGTGCTTACCTGAACACGAAGGTCTCTGGTTACCCAGCCTGCGCCGCGGCCAACTCGATTGGCAACAGATGCTATCGACACTGGCCCAACTCTACGTGTCGGGGGTAGAGGTAGACTGGTCGGGTTTCGACCAAGACTACTCTCGACGCAAAGTACCATTACCCACATACCCCTTCCAACGCCGGCCCTATTGGATACCCCTGGCGCCAGAGGGCATTGACGAGACTGATCTCAGTCAGAAGTACACACTGCTAGGTCGACGGCAAGAACTGGCCCCAAGTGGTGATATACTATACACGCAACGAATCAATGAGCAGCAGTACCCCTGGATTGCAGACCATCGCGTCTATGAGACGACAATAGTCCCCGGTGCGACCTACATGGTCATGGCTCTGCAAGCTACTGATGAAGCGGTGTTTGTTCGTGATGTAATCTTTCAGGAACCACTGATTCTCAATAAAAATAATGAAGACTATGAGCTGCAGTTTTTGCTCTCATCCAAAGCCAATAGCCACCAACAGTTTCGGGTCTATGGCCGCACTGTCGATGCCAATGGCGAATGGAATCTTCATGCTCAGGGCAGTCTTGAAGCGGCTAACAAACAGTACCATATTAAGCAAATCGACATCGATGCCTTGAAACATGTCCTTTCGCGGCAAGATCAGACATCGTTGAACGCACAATGGAAGCGTCTCAATCTTGACTATGGACCTTGTTTTCAGACCATGCCACAAGTGTGGAGTGGCGAGCGCAAAGTACTGGGTGAGATCATCGTACCTGAGGTATTGAGTCCACATTTGGCATCCGAAGCCATCCATCCGGCGCTGCTGGATGCGTGCATACGTCTTGGGCTCAACACCATTGGCGATGGCGTTGATAACGATGTCTTTTGGGCGCCCTGGCAAGTAGAGGGTTTGACTTTAAACAGAGATGCGCCATCCCATTTTTATGCCTATCTAGACAAGGCGCCACGATGGGAAGAGACGAACCAAACCTACAGCTACGATATCGAACTTTACGATGAGTCGGGCCAATGGTTTGGAGAAATCCAGGCCCTTACACTGAAACGGGCGCCACGAGAGATCATGTTGCGACACATAGAGGATGATGTCAGTCGTTTATTCTACAAGAAACACTGGCAACATGTACCAATCTCAGTGGGACAAAATGGGCAAAAGCCGTCTGTGAAACAGGATACCGGTTTGTGGTTAATCGTGGGTGAAAACCATGTTCAGGCCCAAAACCTGGCCACAAACCTGTGGGGATCAAAAGGTAATTTTCTGTTAGTGGCCCAAGACAAGACCTTCGTTCGCTTAGATGACGGCAAATTTCATCTAAGCCTGAGCGAATCGAAACACTGGAGTGATCTTTTTCAGTCTTTAAATGGTGAACGTTTTACAGGTGTGATTTGGGCCTTGCCACCATCGACCCATGACGAGGATGATCCTTTGGTTGCGGCAAAACCCCATTGCGGCGGACTTTTGGCACTGGTGCAAGCCCTACTGCTTCACAAAAAAGAACATCTGCCTGGGGGATTGCAGATACTGACCGTTCGCGCTCAAGCAGTAGAACCGGGCGAACCGGTGGATCCAGTCCAACGTATGATGTGGGGGTTAGGTAGGGCGATTCAATCTGAAGCGCCTGGTTTGCAAACGAGACTTATCGACTTGGGTGTCGGTATAGAGGCAATGGACGCGGTCCGGCAAGCCATAAGGGGACAGGCCATAGAGAGTGAAACGCAGTGTGCTTGCCGTGACGGTCGTTGGTATGTTCCCAGGCTGGCGTCCGACAAAAAGAGTGATTCCCTCAACTCTCTTCAGAAAAACTCTTGGCAATTGACCTCGAGTGAATGTGGTGACTTGGCGAATCTGGTTTGGAAGCCGCATGAGTTATCTGCGCCGAATGAGGACGAGGTACAGGTCGATGTGCGAGCGGCAGGCCTGAACTTCCGAGATGTGTTGAATGCTCTAGGCGAGTATCCTGGTGATCCGGGTGCGTTGGGCGGTGAGGTGTCAGGTGAAGTGGTAGCGGTTGGCGCTGGTGTGACCGACTTGCAGGTAGGCGACCGCCTATTTGGCCTATGTTTTGGGAGGGGTGGCTTTGTCTCTCGCCTGAACATCGATGCGATGATGATGAAACGCCTGCCAGAAGGAGTTAGTTACAACGCAGGAGCGACCCTGGCGGTAGCCTATTGTACCGCTCTGGCGGCATTCCAATTGGCGGGGTTAAAGCCTGGGGAACGCGTACTCATTCACGCTGCAAGCGGCGGTGTGGGTTTGGCTGCTGTACACCTATGCCGCAGTATGGGCGCAGAGATTTACGCCACGGCCAGCAGGCTCAAACAGAGCTACTTGAAGCAATTGGGCATCACCCACATCTACGATTCCCGTAGCACCGAATTCAGCCGGCAAATTCTGGCTGACACCCATGGTGCGGGCGTGGACGTCGTTCTCAACAGTCTTACAGGTGAGGGATTTATCGAAGCTTCATTGGCTTCGCTGGCTGAAAGTGGCCGCTTTGTAGAAATAGGAAAACGAGCTATTTTGACCACTGCGCAAATGCAATTAATGCGTCCCGATGTCTCGTATTACCTATTTGCATTAGACGAATTAATGAAACAAAAGCCACAGGAAGTGAGCGAACTATTGCAAACGGTTGCTGACTGTGTGGAGAGGGGCGAAGTACCACACTTACGCCACCGCATCTACCCCATGGTGGAGGCAGAACTTGCCTTTCGTACCATGCAGCGGGCTCACCACATTGGTAAACTGGTTCTAAAACCTCCGACAGAAGTATTGATCCGTTCAGATGCAAGTTATTTGATTACCGGCGGCTTAGGGGCATTGGGCGTCGAAACAGCCAAATGGTTGGTTGAGCAGGGAGCTGGTCGAATCATACTCAATAGTCGGCATCTTCCTGACCAGGACACAATAGATACGCTAGAAGAACTGCGCATTGGGGGAGGGACAAGCATTGATGTCATCTCTGCCGATATCGCCAACAAGCATGATGTACAGCGCTTGATGCAAGCAGCTGATGAGGACACCAAACGACCGTTGCGGGGTGTGATTCATGCTGCGGGTACACTCGACGACGGCGTACTTGGCCAACAGAATTGGGAACGTTTTACGGGCGTGATGAAACCCAAGGTACTGGGAGCATACCATTTACACAATGCCACAAGGAATATGGCACTGGACTTTTTCGTGATGTATTCATCTGTGGCATCCTTATTGGGCCTTGCCGGACAGAGCAACTATGCGGCTGCCAATTCCTATCTCGACGGGTTGTCGCATGACCGGCATGCAAAAGGCCTGCCCGCACTTAGCATACAATGGGGACCCTGGGCAGGTGAAGGTATGGCTACTCGTAATAGAAGCGTACAGCGCCGGCTGCAGCACCAGGGTTTGCAGCACATGGAGGCAGATACAGCACATAAGGCATTAGCGAGATTACTAAGACTCGGACACACTCATGCCGCCGTGGTAGATGGAGACTGGGAGCAGGTAACCAAGACACTGGGAAAGGCACGTCAGCCTTTCCTAGACAGACTCTTAGAACAGAGGGAATACACCGCTGAAATCGCTCCTCTGTTAGAGCAATTAAATCGAACACAGGATGCTGCCAAGCATCGTCTGATAACAAATCATATCCAGCATCAGATTCAACAAATTCTATCACTGCCCACAC
>JAAENG010000414.1 GCA_024224665.1 Chloroflexota bacterium
GGCAGAGTTTGCAGCGGATGGGACAGTACGTGCCAGCCAGTCCGCCAAAGTGGAAAAAGTGGTGAAGACCAAAAATGGATTCCGCTTCGATTTGACCCCCAAGACGCTTCTCCTTCCGGGCGCCGGCGTACTTCTCATCAAAGACTCCACCGCGCGTTATGCGCTGAAGATCGACGGCCAGGCAGCCTTCTCGTGGGACAATGGCAAACACCCGAAAGGTGTCATCGTCATCGATGGCCGTGCGACCTCGCAGTATGAACGGCTGCGCCAACTGATCATCCAGAAAAACCGTTTCTATTCGACGCGTTTGCGGCCGCTTAACAAAACCTATACCCACTTGTTTCGCCGGCATGAAATGGGCCACCTGGCCGGCGAGCTGGATGACCTGAAACGTCTTGCCGAAGAAAAGGAAGAACTGATCGCACGTCTGCGACAACCCACGACCTATCGCTATGTGATTGATGCCATCCTTCCCTGGAAGGAGTTTGTCGACCCCGGCCACTATGTTCCGGACGAAATCCCTGAGCCGGACGTGGTGACAGAACAGAAGGCTTTCAAGGTTGCTGACGGCTTTGAAATCAATCTCTTCGCCTCCGATCCCATGATCAACAAGCCGATCAATATGAATTGGGACACGCGGGGACGTCTCTGGGTCACGGGCAGCACCACCTATCCCCATAACAAGCCAGGGCGCGCCCCCAATGACCGCATCATTATCCTGGAAGACACGGACCACGACGGTCGCGCCGATCGGTCGACCGTCTTTGCCGAGGGACTGCTGCTGCCGTATTCGGTGATGCCCGTTGCCGGTGGCGCCTATGTCTGCAGCGCCACTGAGCTTATCCATCTGATCGACAAAGATGGCGATGATCATGCCGAGAGCCGCCGGGTGGTGTATTCCGGCTTCGGCAAAGCCGATTCCAGTCATCTTATCCACGGATTGCGCTGGGCGCCCTGGGGAGAGCTCTACTTTTCCCAAGCGATCTACATCAACAGTTTCATCGAGACTCCCTGGGGACCCCGACGCCTTAATTCTGGGGGTGTCTGGCGCTTCCGGCCGGAGACCGAAAAACTGGATGTCTATACACGTGGAATGACAAACCCATGGGGTTTCGCTTTTGATTATTGGGGCCAGTCTTTTTCTACCGATGGTGCTGGATGGCAAGGCCCTCACTATTGCTTTCCTGGTGTAGCCTACGGGATGGCAGTCAA
>JAAENG010000415.1 GCA_024224665.1 Chloroflexota bacterium
GGGTTGGATGAGTTGATGCGCCAGGTCTGTACAGTGATTACAGCCATCAAATTGACGGAATTGCTGAAGTCGGCTGACTTTTTGGCAAAACTAAAGCACTTAGGAACGATGTTTTATTAATATCCGAAACTTCTGCGTACCGGTCGGTCGAAGTCTCTGGTTTTATTGAATCCTCATTCCTAAAGAGCGTGTTTGAGTCTAAAGGCGGTACATTTGAACTTAAACTCGAGTTGGTCGTATCAGGATTTATATAGCACTGTTTGCCAGCTTAAACTCCTTGAGCGCAGGTTTGACCAGTCCGGTGTGTTGGGGACAGATGAGTGCCTACATAATCAAGGTAGGTGAGTGCTATCTTCTGCCCAACGGGCTATAGGTCCATGACACAAGGGTCATGGACTTAGGTTGTGTCACACCCCGGCGAACACAGGTTCTATCAAAAGTCATCTTGATCTTTAAACGGTGTGGGGAGCTTAAAGATCAGGGCATTATGGGTGATTTCCCAAGTCTCGACGCGGGCAATAATGAAAGGGAACACCTGCATCCAGTATAGAAGCATTGGATGCAGGTGTCAATGGTGTTTGGCAGACGCGAGGTCGCACCGCGACACGAATGTCGCGGTACAGTGTAGCTTCAAATACCCCACGGTCCCTGATACCCGTTGGCCAAGATCCGTTCTTCAACATCAAATTCACCTTCGATGCTGAATATCTCTTGTTCGAGCGCGTCAATGCGAATGGCCATTTTCTGCAGGTGTTCCATGGTAACATCATGGATTGCATTATGCTGTAAATCTTCGTGGTGGTCATCGCGCAGTTTTTCGCCATTGCGCGAACGTACACGGCCGGGAACGCCCACAACCACCGCATTGTCGGGGACATCTTTGACCACGACCGAGTTAGCACCGATGCGTGTATAATCGCCAATGGTAATGGGCCCGAGCACTTTGGCTCCGGCGCCGATCACGACATGGTCGCCGATGGTCGGATGGCGTTTTTCTTTGCGCCAACTCACGCCACCTAGTGTAACACCGTGGTAAAGGGTCACGCAGGCTCCCAACTCAGCCGTTTCCCCCACGACCACACCCATGCCATGATCGATGAAGAGGCCGGGGCCGATGGTAGCGCCAGGATGGATCTCGATTCCGGTGAGCCATCGTCCCAGGTGCGAAATCCATCGACCTAGCCAATAAAATCTATGGCCCCAGAACCAATGGGCGATGCGATAAAACCACAATGCATGTAAACCCGGATAGCAGAACATCACTTCCGGGACACTACGAGCGGCAGGATCACGATCGAAAACGGCCTGAATGTCTTGTCGAAGTTGTCGAAACATGGTTAGGCCTCCGATTTATCAAGCCCGTACCGCCACATCTGTAACGCACACACGCCTGCAAGTCTTGAGCCAGGATGTCGCGGTACGGGTTAGTTAATTACTTCTCAAGTCGGCAAAGAGCGCGGTACTCAGGTAGCGTTCGCCACTGGAGGGAATGATGACGACGATCATTTTGCCGCCATTCTGCGGCCGCTGTGCTACCTGAACAGCAGCATGCAGGGCTGCACCCGATGAGATTCCAACCAAAAGACCCTCTTCTCGGGCCGCGCGGCGAGACATGGCGAAAGCCTGCTGGTTCTCAACCCGAATCACTTCGTCGATAAGGCTCGTATCTAAGATTTCGGGGATGAATCCGGCACCAATACCTTGAATCGTATGAGGTCCGGGTTGGCCGCCTGACAGCACGGGCGAATCCTCAGGTTCTACTGCAATGGCTTGGAACGAGGCTTTACGCTTCTTGAGCGCCTCGGCTACGCCTGTGATCGTGCCGCCAGTTCCCACGCCAGAGACCAGGATATCCACCTCACCCGCTGTGTCACGCCAGATCTCTTCAGCTGTCGCACGGCGGTGGATCGCAGGATTGGCAGGGTTTTGAAACTGTTGGGGAATGAAATAACGGGGGTCGGATGTTGCCAGCTCTTCTGCTTTGGCGATGGCCCCTTTCATGCCTTCGGCGCCAGGGGTCAGGATCAACTCAGCGCCATACGCTTGCAGGAGGACACGGCGTTCTGCACTCATGGTGTCTGGCATGATCAGCGTACAGCGATAGCCTTTGGCTGCGGCGACAAATGCCAGTCCGATACCGGTGTTGCCGCTGGTCGGTTCCAGAATAATGGTATCTTCATGGATGAGACCGGCCTGTTCCGCCGCCTCAATCATGCTCAGGCCGATACGATCTTTGACGCTGGAGGCAGGATTGTAATACTCCAATTTGGCGAGAATGGCTGCGCTTGCACCTGCGCTTTCTCCAAGGCGATTGATACGCACGAGTGGTGTGTTGCCGACAAGTTCTGTGACGTCGGCAGCAATACGAGGACGATCTGTGATAATACTCATGATAAATACTCCTAGAGTTCTGATGGTCTGATGGCTGCAATGATGTGCACGAAACAAAGAAAAATCGCATCGATACGTACCGATGCGATTGAGGTTAAGTCTGGGATTTTTAGCGGTTTGTCAAGCAGGACGCATACCAATGTTTAGGTAAGTGATATGTCCCTACTCGTTAAAAAACTACTTGTGGTCGCTATGATTCGAACTCGATCCAGCGCAGCCCAACCTGATGTCTCAATGCATCGGATTGCCTGCGGAAGCAGCGTGCCAGTGGCTTCGTGCCGCTGACGATACTGATGTGCTGCTTCCGCTACATACAGTTGCAGAGGAATATCAGTGTGTGAACTTCATGGTTGAGATAAGACTGCGCTCTGGAATGCATAAATATCGGTCGCTCAGCTAACTATAAAGATCATACCTGAGGCTTTGTCAAAGTCAAATTCACGATGGAGCTACAATCAATCCAAATTCCATAGCAGATTCGTGTTCATGCAGAACTCTGGAAACCGGTAAACCAGTTCGATTGCGCCTCGCTAATCGCCTGATCGGCGTATCCCGGTTTACTGGTCTCCCGGTCTCCCGGTCTACCGAATCTCCAATTGCTAGGCTTCGAGTGTAGAGATATCGCCGACATCCTGGCCCAATGCCTGAGCCTTGAGCACACGCCGCATGATCTTGCCGGAGCGTGTTTTTGGCAATTTATCGACAAATTCGATCTTGGCCGGCACGGTAATGGGCCCGGTTTCATGGCGAACGTGATCTTTTAGCTGCGCGACCAAGCGGTCGGAGCCTTCGTAGCCACTGCGGAGAATGCAGTAAGCCCAGATCACATTGCCGCGTAATTCATCTGGGATGCCGATACAGGCGGATTCTGCCACTGCCTTGTGGCTGACCAAAGCGCTCTCAATCTCGGCGGTGCCCAAGCGGTAACCGCTGACTTTGATGACATCGTCGATGCGGCCGATAATCCAGAAATAGCCGTCCTCGTCCTTACGCGCCGAGTCTCCGGTGAGATAGTAACCTTGCTTCTGGAAACGCTCCCAGTATTGGCTGACAAAACGGTCCGGGTCACCATAGACCGTGCGAGCCATACCGGGCCAGGGTTTCTTCACAACGAGATATCCATCTTCATTCGCCTTGACTGGTTCGGCTTCTTCATTCACGATTTCGGCCTCGATACCGGGGAAAGGGCGTGTGGCAGAGCCCGGCTTGAGCGGTACTGAGGGCATGGGTGTGATCATGAAGCCGCCGGTTTCAGTCTGCCACCAGGTATCCATGATCGGACATTTATCCTTGCCAATGACCCGATGGTACCAGCGCCAGGCCTCCGGATTGATCGGCTCTCCAACACTCCCCAGCAATCGTAAGCTGCTGAGATCATGGCGGTTGGGCCAAGCATCGCCAAAACGCATCAGGCCACGGATCGCCGTCGGCGCTGTATAGAGGATGGTGATGCCATAACTTTCGACTAACTTCCACCAGCGGTTGGGGTAGGGATGGGTGGGTGCGCCTTCATACATAAAGCTTGTAGCACCCAGGATCAAGGGTGCATAGACGATATAACTATGTCCGGTAATCCAACCAGGGTCTGCTGCACACCACCAGCGATCCGCTTCCTTGAAATCGAAAACCCATTTCAGTGTCGTGCTGGTAAAAACCTGGTAGCCTCCGTGCGTATGCAAGAGCCCTTTGGGTGTTCCTGTTGTACCGGAGGTGTAAAGGATGAACAGGGGGTCTTCGGCATCCATAACTTCAGTACTGCAAGTGGGCGCGGCAATGGGTAATGCCAGCAGATCATGCAGCCAGTAGTCACGCCCCGGTTCCATATAGATCTCTTGTTCTGTGCGTTTGAGCACGATCACATGTTCCACAACCGGAGAACGGCGGATGGCCTCATCTGCGGTCTTTTTGAGTTCCACGATCTTTCCACGCAACCAGGCGCCATCTTGTGTGATCAGGACGCGACTTTGGGCATCATCGATTCTGTCTGCCAAAGCTTGCTCGCTAAACCCGCCATAAACTACCGAATGTACTGCGCCCACTTTGGCACAAGCCAGCATGGCAATGGCGAGTTCAGGAACCCGGCCCATATAGATGGTTACCCGGTCACCTTTCTGAACACCCATACTTCGCAGCACGTTGGCGAATCTGCAGGTTTCCTGCCACAATCGGTAGTAGCTGTAGGATCGCCGGTCACCTGGTTCCCCTTCCCAGATCAGCGCCAGTTTGTTGCGGCGCCAGGTTTTCACATGTCTATCGAGCGCATTGTGCACGATATTGGTTTTGGCGCCTGTGAACCATTTGAAAAATGGCGGGTTGGAGTCGTCGAGTACCTGATCCCAGGGTTCGTACCACTCCAATTCTTTAGCCTCCGTGGCCCAAAATCCTTCAGGGTCGGCTACCGAGCGCGCGTAAAGGGCATCATAATCTTTGATGACTGCCTCACTGATCGCCTCTGCAGATGGATGGTAAACTTCATGTTCAGTAGGCAGGATTTCTTCTTGTCGATCCATTCAGATGTCTCCTTTCATGTGTGTGGGTTATGGGAGGGGCCAAAGTACACTTTGGGGCCAAAGTAGCTCTACGAAAAAGTGCGCCAAAATATTGGATTAGAAATACAACTCTGCGCTTAGGACTGAGAATTCAATGACTTGCGGAACTCTACTGTCATTTCAGGAAGCAAATCGGCAAGTTAATCTGTCCTAAGTCCTTACGTTGCATCCGCTGATTCTACCACACCGCCCTGGGGACGATGGGCTACCGACTCCTGCAACTCATCGGGCAGCGTGAAATGTTGTAAACCAACGCCCGCTTCGGCCAGGAACTGTTGGGCCAGTTCGTCCGGATATTGGCCCGCGTAAACTACGCGGCGGATACCGGCATTGATGATCATTTTGGCACAAACCATGCATGGCTGATGCGTGACATAGATCGTGCTGTTATGCACAGATACATCGAGATAGGCAGCCTGAATGATGGCATTTTGTTCAGCATGCAGCGTACGCACACAATGGCCATCGATGAGAAGATGTCCGGCGTCATCGCAATGCGGCAGGCCTGAAGGAGAGCCGTTGTACCCGGTGGTGAGGATGCGCCGGTCACGCACGACGACCGCGCCCACATAGGCTCGATCACAAGTACTGCGCTTGGCCACTTGCAGGGCGATGCTCATGAAGTATTCATCCCAACTGGGTCGTTTTTTCATGGGTCGCTTGTTTATCCTCAGGCTGTACCAAATTGGCGGTCGCCCGCATCACCCAGACCGGGGACAATAAAACCGGCTGGGGGATCTCCCGGCTGCTCGGGCTCGGGCGTCAGGCGTTCATCCAGGGCGGCAAGGTAGATATCGACGTCGGGGTGAGCTTCAGCTAACACCTTGACACCCTCGGGCGCGCCAAGGATCCCCATGAATTTGATTCGTTTCGCACCCCAACGCTTCAGGATATCTACCGTCGCCACTGCTGAGCCCCCGGTTGCCAGCATGGGGTCCAGAATCAGGACCACCTGGACTGTGGGAGCAATGGGCAATTTGTTGTAGTATTCGACCGGTTGTAAGGTGCGCTCATCGCGGTAGAGGCCGATGTGCCACACCTCAGCTTGTGGCATTAGTTCCCAAATGCCATTGACCATACCCAAGCCCGCCCGCAGGATCGGTACCAGGCCGATGCGGTCCTGAAGCTCGTAGCCTTTCGCATCAGCCAGGGGTGTCGGCACCGTTATCGGTTCGATGACAAGATCATTGGTGGCCTCGAACGCAAGCAAAATCGTAATTTCGCGCACGAGTTCGCGGAACTGCAGGGATGTAGTATCCTTGTTTCGCAGAATACTTACTTTGTGCCGGATTAGGGGATGGGATGTAACATGAATTTGCGACATGACAATTCCATAGGAGAAGAAGACGGGTGACGTACGCTCACAAAGCCAATTGCCAGTGATTGTAACGTCACCCGTTGTAATTCGCCAAGGGTGGTAGTTTGTCAGAAACCGTTATTTCTTAGGCCGTGCCGCTCCTGACCTTATCCAAAATCTGCGGGATTCCAGCGCGTTCGCGGTGAGGCTATTCCCCGTTTGCGCAGACGTTCGACCTCGGCCTGACAGCTAACACAGAGCGTTGCGTCAGGTTTAACTTCCAAACGCTCGGCAGGGATGTCGTTACCGCAGCGATCGCAGATCCCGTATGTGCCACGCTCAATTGACTTCAGCGCATCGTCCACTGACGCCAGTCGTGCTTCAATGGTGGCCAACAGGGCGACGCTTTTTTCGCGTTCGACGACATCCGGATCGCCTTCTTCGACGTCAATATCCACTTCGCCGCGTAGCGTTTCTCTTAGTCTCTCAATGTCTTTGAGCAAAGATAAGCGTTGCTCTAGTAACTGCTCTTTTTCAGGGGTAACCAGTTTAGTGTCCATTTTCTTTAATGTAGCCTCCTAATGCGGACCTTGTCGCCGACTACCGTTTCGTTGTTAGTACCTGGGTAGTTAATCGGTTAATGATGTGTTCTTTGAGGTGTCTTATCAGCCTTTGTTGCGTGCAGTTGATATTTCGCGAGGGCGATTCGCAAGGATTCTTGACGACCAGAATCTCCGTTTCCACCTCAACATAGCAAAAGTGTCGTTAAAATTGGTGCAACCTTTTACCATACTTAATGCGTCGCGTCAAAATCTCGCATCCTACAATATGACTGTCTGATTATTGCATTCATTACGACGGCTCATCTACATGTCGTATTGAGCAAAGAACTCACAGATTTATGCGGTTTAAAGCTGAAAAAATCTGACTTGGGCTGGCACAGATGTTCGGCTATAATGGCGGGATTGAATTCGTCCCTTTACGCCCGGGAGTGATATGGAAGACCGAGCTGTAACGCCTCAACCTCAACCTGGTGATAACCTTGACGCTGCGCTGCGCATAAAACGCCTGCATGAACTCTATGGTCAGGACACGGTGCGTAACAATCTTGAGATCCTGATTGAGGCTGCACAGCATCGCGGTGAGAGTCTGGATCACATCCTCCTATATGGCCCGCCCGGACTTGGGAAGACCACCATAGCTCACATCGTCGCCAACGAGATGGAGGTGAACCTTAAGGTCACAGCCGGCCCTGCTATCGAGCGTGCGGGTGATCTGGCAGCAATCCTCACCAATTTGCGCAAGGGTGATATTCTCTTTATCGATGAGATTCATCGCCTTGGACGCGCTGTCGAAGAAATTCTTTACCCGGCGATGGAGGACTATGCGCTCGATTTTATCGTAGGAAAGGGACCGAGTGCTCGCAATATCCGTTTGAAGTTGCCCCGTTTCACGGTTGTGGGCGCTACGACTCGGCTGGCTTTACTCACCGCCCCCCTTCGTGCTCGCTTTGGGGCGGTTATGCGGTTTGACTTCTATGACCTGGATGCCATCGAACACATCATCCGCCGGGCGGCAGGGCTTACGGCGGTGCCCTATACCCCTGAGGGTGTTAGTGAGATCGCCAAACGGGCTCGGGGCACACCACGTGTATCTTTACGCCTTTTCCGCCGCGTCAGAGATTATGCTCAAGTGCGTGCCGAGGGTGAGATCACCGCACAAGTTGCGCGTGATGCTTTGCAGCTTTTGGAGATAGATGCACTTGGCTTGGATGGCCTCGACCGTTTGGTGTTGCAGTCGATCATCCTCAAGTTTGGCGGCGGTCCCGTCGGTTTGGAGACCATCGCCGCCTCTGTTAGCGAAGAGTCTGATACGATCATGGATGTGGTCGAACCCTATTTGCTGCAACTCGGTTTTCTGGAGCGTACGCCGCGGGGACGTGTGGCGACCCCGCGCGCTTACGAACACCTAAATATCCCCTACGAAACCGTTGCCATCAAATCGGATCAGCCCACCTTGTTCGACGAGACCTAACAGGTGGTGTCCGCTATGACGAAACCCCGCATTGGTTTTACATCAAGAGAAGCCGGTCGCGAGACTTTTTTGGCGTGGCAGCGAGATTATTGGTTTTGCATCGAGTTGGCAGGTGGGGAACCCATTAGTCTTTCTCCCGCAGCCACCGCCGATATCGAGACCAGGCTTGATCGAATCGATGGTCTGTTGCTTACCGGTGGGGGTGATCTGCATCCTCGATTGTATGGCCAGCCC
This sequence comes from Chloroflexota bacterium, assembly GCA_024224665.1. Taxonomy (GTDB): domain Bacteria; phylum Chloroflexota; class Anaerolineae; order J102; family J102; genus PIVW01. Next base: position 8,506 of record JAAENG010000415.1, read on the forward strand.
ATAAATGGCGCCGCCACCGAGTCTATCCGCACTGATCGTGACGAGATGGAACTGGCTCTTACGGCTGCCGCAATGGAACGAGGCATGCCCATCCTGGGTGTATGCCGCGGCATTCAGGTGCTAAATGTGGCGCTGGGGGGTACGCTGACGCAGGACTGGGAAGGGCACACCGGCAAGGAGAATAGTTTCGATGCACCCAAACCTCATGCCGTGAGCATCCGAGAGCGTAGCTTGCTGGACCAAGTACTGGCCTGTGGCTCCACCGTCACGGTCAATTCCTACCACCATCAGGCCATCTGTGATCACGATCTCGCTTCACAACTTATTGCGACAGGTATCTCGGCTGATGGCGTCATCGAGGCCGTAGAGCATGTTGTGCAGCCCTGGTTATTGGGCGTTCAATGGCATCCAGAACGTCTTTACGAGCTGGGTCCAGAGCACAGACGCTTGTTCGTCGAATTCGTCAAGGCAGCGCGAGGCTATCAACTAGAAGATGACCCCTCCCACCATCCCTGATTCCTCCCCAATATCACTTCGCACCTCAGATTTCGATTATCATCTTCCCCAAGGATTGGTCGCACAGACGCCGATCGAGCCCCGAGACCATGCCCGCCTGCTGGTGCTCGAGCGGGCGACGGGTGATATACTCCACCAACATGTCTATGATCTGCCGGCCTATTTGCATGCGGGCGATCTGCTGGTGCTCAATGATACGCGAGTCATCCCCGCCCGGCTGCTGGGGAAAAAGGAGAGTGGGGGACAGGTCGAAGTCTTTTTGCTCAAGCCGATGGCGGAGGGCCGTTGGCAGGCGATGGTTCGTGGTAAAAATCTGACGGTGGGGAAACGTGTAGAGATCGAGGGAAACACAGAGGGCGGGGTTGTCGCCACTATCGAACAAGTTCTGCAAGGTCCGTTACGTCTCGTTTCCTTCGACCCGCCCATCGAACCTTTACTCGACGATGTGGGACAAGTGCCGCTGCCACCCTACATCCACGCCAGTTTAGATGATCCCGAACGCTATCAAACAGTATACAATCGTATGGAGGGATCGGTCGCCGCGCCCACTGCTGGCCTGCATTTTACGCCCGACCTGTTGCTGCAGTTGCGTAATCAGGGAGTGCAAATGGCCTATGTCACGCTGCACGTCGGCCTTGACACCTTCCGTCCGGTACATGAAGAGGATCCTCATCTACACGAGATTCATAGTGAGTGGCTGCAATTCGGTGCCGAGACGGCCAGGCAGGTCAATGAAACACGGCTGCGGGGGAACCGTATCGTGGCAGTGGGAACGACCAGCGTACGCTCGCTGGAAACGGCTGCCAAGATCGCTCTAGGCCTCTCACCCTGTGATCCCGCACCGGCAGATCTGGCCTGTGGCTGGCAAACGGCGGCCGCCTGGAGTGGGGAGACGGATCTCTATATCTTACCCGGCCACGCTTTCCGGGCGGTGGATGTTATGCTTACCAATTTCCATCTCCCCCGTTCTACCTTGCTTATGTTGGTCTCGGCCTTTGCCGGCAAAGCATCTATCGACAGGGCCTATGCCGAGGCTATTGCCGAGGAGTATCGATTTTTCTCCTTCGGCGATGCCATGCTTATACTGTAGTATCGTATCGGCAGCGAGTGTGATCGAATTCGTGGCATCTCATCACAATATCGAAACATTGGCATGCTAACATCAGTTGGTCGACTAAGATCATTACTACAGGCTATCAGCCTACTACTGGATCATTATGATTGAGCCGAACTCCTCCCCACCTGTCATATCCATTGTCGCCCCTGTCTACAACGAGGAAGCTATCCTGCACGAACTCTATCGGCGTATGGCCGAGACCCTGGATGCCATCGGTGAGACCTGGGAACTGGTGCTGGTCAACGATGGTAGCTACGACCGCTCTTTTGAGATCATGTGCGAATTGCACGAGCAAGATGCGCGCGTACATGTCGTCAATTTCTCGCGTAATTTCGGGCATCAGATCGCGATCACGGCCGGCGCCGATTACGCGCAGGGAGAGGCTGTCGTGGTCATCGACGCCGATTTACAGGACCCACCCAGCCTCATTGGCGAAATGGTGCAAAAATGGCGGGAGGGTTACGAGGTTATCTACGCCGTGCGCGCGCAGCGGAAAGGTGAGACAAGGTTCAAACTGTGGACAGCCAGCTTGTTCTATCACCTGATCAATCGCATCACGGGCGTGGATATCCCTCGGGATGCCGGTGATTTCAGGCTGATGGATCGCAAGGTGGTGGACGCCATGCGCCGCATGCGCGAACACCATCGCTTTATGCGAGGGCTGTCGGTCTGGGTGGGGTTCAAGCAAATCGGGGTCGAATATATCCGTGAAGAGCGATACGCCGGCGAAACCAAGTATCCATTTAGCAAGATGCTGCGATTTGCCCTTGACGGTATCACCTCCTTTTCTTACCTTCCTCTACAGCTAGCCACCTACCTCGGCTTTTTCATCGCCGGATTGAGCGTCCTGGGTATCCTGTTTACCGTGATCTTGCGGCTCTCGGGCAGCCAGGCTTTTTTTGGGCAGGCTTCTACTCTGGTAATCGTATTGTTCCTCGGAGGCATTCAACTCATTTCCTTGGGGATCATCGGCGAATATCTGGGCCGGATCTACGAGGAAGTGAAACAGCGTCCCTTGTACATCGTCAGTGACGCCATTGGCTTTAGGGAGGGAGGGGATGGAAGCTGAGCCGTACGATCTGGTCTAAGCCAACACCGGCGCGGTCTGGGCCTGTTTGATGGCATCCCGAATCTGATCCAGATGGCCGTCCTCATGGAAAAGCCCCGCCAGCACACGGGTGACGCAGTTCTGGGGGCCTTTGTAGGGGGTAAAGGTTGTTTCGAAATGAGGTTGATCGGGCCAGGCATTCAGGTAGGCCAGTCGTATACGGCGGCTCTCTTCCAAGCGCTGCCGGGCGTCCTCTAGGGTGCGAATGGATTCCCAGGGCATTTCATAGCGGTTGCGGCCACAGGGCTCGACACCTCGGGCCAATGTGGCACCCTGAGCGCAACACTCTTCGCTAGATGCGGTGACATGGGCGATGATATGCCCTATGCTCCAGCTGACATAAACCTCTTCCTCGTTTTCTGCATAAGGGTCTTCAGCCTCAGGATCATTTGGAATATACAATAGATCACCCTGTTCGAGGTTTTCGATTAGCTGAAGCAAGGTGTCGATCATCTCTTCGGAAGCGCGGATCAGATCATCACGGTTGATATTCTGTGCTTTGGCGAAGTCAGCCAGGCGGACCTCACGGCGTTTTACGGGGCCAAAATCTATCATACGAAGCGTTCTCCTGTTTCGTTGAGGGGTCAATGCAGGTACATGCCGATTAGATGTGGTGAAAGCATAATTCGTTACCAGCCTCGCTGCCAAATCCACAGAAAGTCTGAGTCGCCTAATAGATTGCAATGAACGTGGGGCGCTGCTATACTCCGATTATCTGGTGGTTGCCGATCCAATACCATCGCCCAGTAGCCCGTACGATCCAGGAGTAAAGCTATGTTCGTCCAAGATGCAATGACTCGGAATCCCCTCGCTATCACGCCCAAGACAATGTTACCAGAGATCGAGGATATTTTCAGGGAGAGAAGAATCCGACGCGTGCCGGTTACGGACAGAGGCACTGTGATAGGGATCGTCTCCAAGCACGATGTTATGATCAGCAGGCCATCGCCTGCTACTAGTTTGAGCCGTTGGGAAACAAATACTTTGCTGGACAAATTGACCGCCCGAGAGATCATGACTTGCCCGGTGATATCGACCAGACGCGACTGCCCTTTGGAAGAAGCAGCCAGGATCCTGCTCGAAAAAAAGTTCGGCGCCATGCCGGTGGTGGAGGAGGGCGAACTGGTGGGGATCATCACTGAAAGTGATATCTTCAGGTTTCTAGTGCAGATGCTAAGTGGAGGAGATGAACCCGGCCTGCGCTTTGTATTACGGGTCGAACGGAACGCAGGTGTTCTGGCGCAATTGGCCACTATCGTCAACGACAATGGTGGGGCGATTGTAGCCATGGCAACGATCAATGAAACGGGTGGCACCCACAAACAGGTGTTGGTCAAAGAAGAGGGGGGAGATGTAGCGAATATGCGAGCGGCGTTGAGACAGGTTGATATCGAGGTTTTGGATGTAAGGGTGCGAGGGGATTGTAGGAGTGATGCGCTCTCTTGAAATCAGTGAGTGATACGGCTTAAAGATAGAATGTGCTGTCATGTCAAAACGCCGCAAACTCGCCCCTCTGCTTCTTATCCTCTTCGGCGTCATCCTGGCCTGTGCTATCTTGGAGATGGCTGTGCGTGTGCTCGGTATGGATCCACCAAGCGGTGATCCAGCCTTCTTCTGGGCGGATGATGATCGCTTTGGCTGGTACCATGAAGCGGGCGCAGAGGGATATTACTTCAATCCGGCAGGCGAATATTACGCCTATGCCAGGGTCAACAGCGCCGGGCTGATCGGCCAGGAATACACAGAAGCCAAACCTGATGGCGTCTTCCGCATTCTCGTGCTGGGCGATTCCTTTACGGAAGGATTGCGCCTGCCCATGGATGCCTCTTTTCATAGTTACATCGAGCAAGCACTCAATAGCGGGGGAGCACAAAAAGTCGAGGTGATCAATGCTGGCGTCGCCGGCTGGGGTACTGATCAGCACTTCTGTTCTACCGAGAGATCGGCCGCAACTATGAGCCTGATCTCGTACTGCTGGCCTTTTTCCCGGGCAATGATGTAATGAATAACAGCCTGCCCCTGGAGCGGGAAAACTTCGGCAGCCTGCGCAAACCCTATTTTTTGCTGGAGGGGGATGAACTAACTTTACATAATTATCCAGTAGGCTCTGAGCCCGATCCCCTGACTGCTACTGAGCCGCCACGGGAGCCAGAACCCAGGCCGGATCCACCTCTGGATTTCGCCCAACCCGCTTTTGCTCACTCCGCCCTCTATCGCTATCTCGTGCCACGTTTGCGGGTAGCTGCGCCCGCTCTGGCGCTTTCATTGGCAGCATGGGGCGTGATCGAACCGGGCTCTGAAACCAGCAATGCTGAGCAGGGTGCCAATTACATCCCCACCGCATACGGCGTCTACCGACAACCGCAAGGGGAGGTCTGGGCCGAGGGTTGGGACACCACCGCCGCCCTGGTGCAGCAACTCAAGGTCGAGGTAGAGGCGGAGGGTGGGGAGCTGGCTGTAGCTCTATTACCGGCTCAGGAACAGGTGCAACCCGGCGCCTGGCAGCTCATCCTCGCTACCTATCCTGCTATGCAGACACAGGTGTGGGATCTCGACCAACCCAACAAGCAACTGGCCCAGATCCTGGCGGCCGCCGGCATCCCATTTCTCGACCTCTTACCTGATTTCCGAGCCTGGGATGGGGACCCGCTCTTCTATGCCATCGATGGGCACTGGAACGGGCAAGGGCATGCTTTGGCCGGCGAAAAGCTGCGCGCCTGGTTACTGTCGGAGTATCCGGACGTACGTTTGGGCGAGAAATAATGGCGGGTTAGGCTGTTTGGAGAATGCGTTTGCAGACTGAATTCCGAAAACAATACAGCTATCCGATCCCCCCCACTATACAGGGCACCTGATCTTTTCCTGTTCTGTCCACGGCTCTCAGCCTGTTTTGCAGCGCGCCGACTGTGATCGTCGTCAGTTTCAACCGCACCCGGACGCCATTCGCCGTCGGTTTATTGACTGGTGCTCGCGGCGACCACAAAATCCAGGGCGACCGTAAGGGTTCGCCCCTACCCCCGCGAACTCCGTTGGGCAAATATCATTGAGGCCCGGGCCATTTTTGTCCTCCCTACGCCCCTTCTTGCTCCTCATCGACATCTACATAAGCCTTGATTACCGCTTCTTTGATCAATGCCTGGTAGGGCAAGCCCATGGCATTGGCCCGTTCCTTTACCCTATCCAAGACATATTCCGGGAAACGGATTGAGATCGCGCGCGAAGTGGGCTTGAGGTTGGGAAAGCTCACAGGTTGAGCGTCCTCAGGTTCGTAATAATCGGCCAGATTGATATCGGCCCAGAACTGGCGTTCCTCATCTTCGTTTGCAAAATCGGGCAATTCAAGTGGTTTTTTCATAGAGATCGGCCTCCCGTTTCTTGTTGAGGTCTCGAGCTGAGATCACATTGATTCTATCATCAGGGCTCGTGTAAATGATAAATAGCAGACGACCTTCGGGATCTGGTTGGCATAGCGACACTGGCCGGGTGACAATAGTTCCAGCTCGAAATAGAGTAAGAGGGTCTTGCGCCGTACACATAAATTGGGTAAAATATACACATCCCATCACTTATTTGGAGACAACCCATGAATGTGCGCACAAACATCGTGATCGATCAAGATCTGGTCGAACTGGCCAAAGCCCTCACCGGCATTAAAACCACGCGTGCGGTAGTGAATGAAGCCTTACAGACCTTGGTGCAGCGACGCGAGCAGGCTTCGGTGCGGCAGCTGCGCGGCGAACTTCGTTGGGAGGGGGATCTGCAAGCATCTCGGATGAGCCGTTTGGTCGACGAGGAACATGAAGCCGATGCTTCTCGTTGATTCTACAGTGTGGGTTGACTACTTCAATGGCAAGATCACACCCGAAACCGACTATCTTGACGGTATTTTGGGCGTCGAGGAGATCGTAGTGGGTGACATCATCATGGCAGAAGTGCTACAAGGTTTTCGCAGAGATCTGGATTTCGAGAAAGCACACCAGGCCTTGATGAAATTCCACCAGGTCAATATCGTAACTGCGGATTTGGCCGTGCAGAGCGCTCGCAACTACCGTTTCCTGCGCAAACGTGGCGTCACCGTGCGAAAAACCATTGACTGCTTGATCGCCACCTATGCGATCATCCACGATTTGCAGTTGCTCCATTGTGACAGGGATTTTGATCCCTTCGAGCAATATCTGGGATTGCGGGTGATCCATCCTGAGATGCTGATTTCCGAAGGCAACACAACTATCTGACCTCCCCCACGTCTGTGGCAGGCCCTTTTTCTTGCCTCCGCGCTTAGATTTCAGCAAGGATATGAAGCGTGTCGCCTGTTGGCGTATGATATGTGGGAAGTGAAGGCATTGGCCGGGTCCTAGGGAGGGTGATATTTCTGCTAGAACAGGACGGCGACGATGCCAGCAATCGCCCTCACGTCTCCCTCTGCAAAACGGCATCAAGCAACGCCAAATCCACCAGCAACATCTGCCACTTCTCCGCATACGCCCTGGCCGCATCGGTGAACCCCCGCCGCGCAAACAAAGCATAATGTACGTTCCATACTTCGCCATATGCCTGCAAATCCTTGATCACTTTCGGCGCTTTCTCCTCCAGCAACTCCCTGATCACCTTGCGGTCGATCGCTGTTTCCGTCCACTTGCATTCCCCCAACAGGATGTCGCCCGTCCGCCAACTGATAGCGACCGCATCCACTTGCACGCGGCGGCTGCAATGACTACCAACAGCTTCGGGCTCGAAAGGAAGCGCCTCTACTCGTCCCTGCTTTCGCAGCCATTCCCGCGCCAGTTGCTCAAAAGCGGTCTGCCCCACGAAGGCCCGCAATCCCTGCTTGACGCCGGCTAACAATTGTTCGGACTCGCTAGGAAGATATGCCTGATAGGGGTCGATGAAACGGAAATAGAAACGGAAATAGGGATCGCTGAAGTGATACCTGCCTTGGCGAGACTTCCGCAGCCGGGCGGGCGGGATGGTGACCGGCAGGCGTCGCTCCAGCAATCGCAACGATTGCAATGTGGCGAGATATGTATTGGTCAGATACACTTTACTCAAATGGCCCACCTCTTTTTCGGGGCCGACATCCCCGAATGACGGGGTTTCACCTGCGAAAATGTCTGCTAC
>JAAENG010000416.1 GCA_024224665.1 Chloroflexota bacterium
AATTGCCCATAATCGTCTGGTGATTATGGGCAAGCTCAACCCCGATTTTGAGCCCCTTTACCCGCTGGTTGGCGGCGAATCGCCCCTTTTTCCCTGTTTTTTTGTCCCCAGTCCGTGACGCTCACCATATCGGTCGTTATTGGCGAAAATTTAAGGTTGTATTGATAGGTATGAGGAATTATCTGAACAGATATGGTTTTTAAGTGATTGCTCCTTAAACATTTTGATCCTATATAAATCTATTCAAATAGAGTCTGGTTTGGTAACAAGCATCAGGATGAAAATGCAGGCATCTGGCAGGCGCAATGGCGGCATCTCTTTTTGAGATAGGCCGCCATTGCGGGAATGGCTTCTTCAGCCCCTTAGGGGCTGAAGAGCAAGCAGTGGATAGGTGCAGCAAGAGAAGGAAATGAACGAAACCTTAAAGTATCTGATCAAATGCGATTTACCGTTGACAGACCCCAAGCATTGTGGTATATTATATGTTCGCGTCATTCTAGATCAAATTACACCCTCGTTTTCCCTTTCCTCATTGCCCGTCTCTTGCTTTTAGGGCGTCGTCCCTGCTAATCCTATCAACCTCAAGTGACCCAATGGTCAGGGTCTGCCAGCAGTGCCTGCCGGAATGTATCGGTGGGCTGATTGCGCGTGCATAGAGGGGTGATAGAAGCATAGTGGCCGAAGTAGGGAAAATCTACCACCTGGTAGACTTATTCGTAACCCTTCCATCAAGTTCTTAGCTAAGGAGTTTTCATTTCTATGCTTAGTTACTCAAAGCCAGGTAATGGCATTCAACGCAAGTCGTATGCTCGTCTTCAGTCTGTCATGCCCTTGCCTCAACTCATTCAGGTACAGCTTGACTCCTATCAATGGTTTCAGGAAAAGGGCTTGCGAGAACTTCTGGATGAGATTTCACCTATCGTTTCTTACAACAAGAACCTCGAGCTTCATTTCGGCGATTACCGGTTTGGCGAACCGAAGTACCCCGAGGCCGAATGTCGCGAACGTGATACGACCTACTTTGTACCTCTCTATGTACAGGTCAAGCTGGTCAATCGCGAAACCGGTGAGATTCAGGAACAGGAAGTCTTCATGGGCGACTTCCCTCAGATGACGGCAAATGGCACCTTTGTCTACAACGGTGCTGAGCGGGTGGTCGTCAGCCAGTTGATTCGATCCCCCGGCGTCTATTTTACAGCGATGGAAGATCGCCAGACTGGGCGTCGTCTTTGTTCGGCTAAGCTTATCCCCAACCGGGGCGCCTGGTTAGAGGTCGAGACTAGCAAACGTGATCTCGTCACAGTGAAGGTAGATCGTAAACGCAAACTGCCTGTGACGATTCTTCTCAGGGCAATTGGTTATGCGACCGATGAAGAGATTCTGGCACTTTTCGCTGAAGAAGACATTGTTCCTGAACACCAATATATTTTGAGTACGTTAGAAAAAGAAGACCCCGATAAGCGTACGCCCGAAGAGGCCCTGCTAGACTTCTACCGCCGGTTGCGTCCTGTGGATCCCCCCACGTTGGACAATGCGCGCTCTCATTTAGATAGTCTGTTGTTCAACCCCCGCCGCTACGATCTGGGCAAGGTGGGGCGCTACAAATTGAACAGACGCTTAGGGCTGGAAGTGCCAGCGCAGCATCGCGTGCTAACAAAGGAAGATATCATCGAGGTTGTCCGCCGTGTGATTCGTATCAACAACGGCATCGAAGATGACGATGATATCGATCATCTGGGCAATCGTCGTGTAAAGACGGTTGGCGAATTGATACAGAATCAATTACGTGTTGGCCTACTGCGCATGGAACGTGTTGTCCGAGAGCGCATGAGTATTCGCGACCCGGACCAGGTAAGCCCCCTATCCTTGATCAATATCCGACCAGTGGTGGCCGCGGTACGAGAGTTCTTCGGCGGTTCTCAGCTTAGCCAGTTTATGGATCAGACCAATCCGCTGGCAGAACTTACCAACAAGCGGCGTCTCTCATCGTTGGGGCCAGGCGGCTTGCGTCGTGAACGAGCCGGTTTTGAAGTACGTGATGTTCACCATTCGCATTATGGACGCATATGCCCCATCGAGACACCGGAAGGTCCGAATATCGGCCTGATCGGTTCACTGGCAACATTTGCGCGAATCAACGATTATGGCTTTATCGAAACCCCTTATCGCCAGGTGATTCATAAGATAAATAACGATAACGATCAGGATGCTGTGATCGGCCATATCGTGGACGTTGACCTCAAACATCCTGAGACCGAGGAAGTGCTGGTAGCTGCCGGGACCAGGATCGGCGAGGCTGTGGCGGCCTTATTGGTTGAACATGTAGAACTAATCCCCTCGATCTCGATCCAACCAGTCGCCACAAAAGATATCGTTTTTCTCACCGCCGATGAAGAAGACCTCTATGCCATTGCCCAGGCTTCCACTCCGTTGGATGACTTTGGCCATTTCGAGCGCAATCGCGTTTCGGTGCGACGCCACCAGACCTTCGAAATGGAAGATCCCAAACGCGTGCACTATATGGATGTTGCTCCCCAGCAGATCGTCTCTGTCTCTACAGCTCTCATTCCTTTCCTAGAGCATGACGACGCCAACCGCGCATTGATGGGTTCGAACATGCAGAGGCAAGCTGTACCTCTGCTCAATCCCGATTCACCGGTGGTTGGCACTGGGATGGAAGGCCCGGCTGCGGTTGATTCGGGACACGTGTTGGTTGCCAGGAGTCCAGGGCGCATTATCAGTGCCAGTTCCTTTTCGATAATTGTCGAAGAAGAGGATGGTTTCCAGCGCTCCTATGAGCTGCGAAAATTCAATCGTTCGAACCAATCCACCTGTATCAATCACCGTCCTGTTGTATTCAAGGGTGAGCGCGTCGAGGCCGGCGATATCCTGGCTGATTCTAGCTCGACCAATGGCGGCGAACTGGCGCTTGGCAAAAATGTGTTGGTTGCATTCCTTTCTTGGGAGGGTGGTAACTACGAAGATGCCATCCTCATTTCAGAGCGGCTCGTGCGTGAGGATGTTTACAGCTCGATTCATATCGAGAAGTATGAAGTCGATGCCCGCGACACCAAGCTTGGCCCTGAAGAGGTCACCCGAGATATCCCCAATGTAGGTGAAGACGCCCTCAAGAATCTGGATGAGCGCGGCATCATCCGCATCGGCGCCGAAGTAAATCCGGGCGATATCCTTGTCGGCAAGATTACGCCCAAGGGTGAAACAGAGCTTACGCCCGAAGAGAAATTGCTCAGAGCCATCTTCGGAGAGAAGGCCCGGGAAGTCAAAGACTCCTCTTTACGTCTACCCCACGGTGAACGGGGTAAAGTTGTCGAGATCCGTGAATTTTCTAGAGATAACCACCGGGATCTACCAGCAGGTGTTGAGGCAATGGTGCGCGTGAGCGTTGCTCAACGTCGCAAACTCACCGCCGGTGACAAAATGGCCGGCCGGCACGGCAACAAAGGTGTGGTCTCACGCATTGTACCCGAAGCCGACATGCCTTTCCTCGATGATGGCACCTCCATTGATATTATCCTCAACCCACTCGGTGTACCCGCCCGCATGAACATCGGCCAGATTCTGGAAACGCATCTGGGTTGGGCTGCCAGCCGTTTAGGCTTCAGGGTGATGACGCCGGTATTCGACGGCGCTACCGAGCGAGAGATCGAAGCCGAACTGAGTCGTGCCTGGTTGATAGACAAAGCCTGGATGGACGTCACCGAAGCGACGTGGACTTGGATCAACGAGAATGGTGGCGAAGCGGCATTCCCTGATCTGGAAACGGATGACGACGCTCGCCTGGTGTATCTCGAAGAGCTGCTGGCCGACAAAGATGTCGATGGCGAGCGCATGTATTTCGAGCGAGATTATGCCCGAAGAGTCGTACTTGCCGACTGGTTGAGCGAACGTGGTTACGATGCAGACTTCTTGTTGATTTACGAAGATGATTCACGTGCAGTCGAAGATCGGGAAACCGCCAACGAGGCCGTAATCGACGTCTGTCTTGGCGAATGGATGAAATCGTTCGGGGAAGATCCGGCTGAAATGAGTGGGCAGGATCTGGCAGAAGCCGCATTGACACTCAGCCGCAAGGTTGGCTGGCCCGTACCAACAACCGGCAAGATGAAACTCTATAACGGCAAAACCGGTAGAGCCTTCGAACAAGCGGTTACGGTTGGGATCATCAACATGCTGAAATTGCACCATCTGGTCGAGGACAAGGTGCACGCCCGTTCTACAGGACCCTACAGCTTGGTTACACAGCAGCCTTTGGGCGGTAAAGCGCAATTTGGCGGCCAGCGTTTTGGCGAGATGGAAGTGTGGGCTCTCGAAGCTTATGGCGTCGCTCATACACTTCAGGAGATGCTTACCGTCAAGTCGGATGACGTTACCGGACGTGTCAAAGCGTACGAGGCTATCGTCAAAGGTGAACCCATTCAGCCTCCCGGTGTACCTGAATCTTTCCGGGTACTTGTAAAAGAACTTCAATCTCTCGGCCTCTCTGTCGAGGTCTATAACGAGAACGAAGAAAGCATACAGTTCACCAAAGAAGATACCAGTGATCAATTACCAAATCTGGGCTTTAGCTTGACAACTCCTGGCCCCATGGCCGGTCGTGAATAAGATCCAATTCACAGTACCCAGTCTTCCGTATCTGGAGGTACACATTGGAAGTTAACAATTTTGATGCCATTCGTATCAGCCTTGCCTCGCCAGAGAAAATCCTGGATTGGTCTCACGGCGAGGTCCTGAAACCCGAGACAATCAACTACCGTACGCTACGGCCCGAACGTGATGGTCTGTTCTGCGAGAGGATTTTCGGTCCTACCAAGGATTGGGAATGTTATTGCGGCAAGTACAAACGTGTTCGCCACAAAGGCATAATCTGTGACAAGTGCGGCGTCGAGGTCGCGCCTGCCCGCGTTCGTCGCGAGCGCATGGGGCATATCCAACTAGCGACGCCGGTAAGCCACATCTGGTATGTCAAAGGGGTGCCCAGCCGTCTTGGCCTGCTACTTGATATCTCTCCGCGCAACCTGGAACGTGTACTCTATTTTGCTCAGTACATCATCACAAAAGTAGATGAAGACCAGCGAGGTAGAGCTTTGCAACGTCTGGATCGAGAGATGCAGGCACGTTTTGCTCGTACCGAATCGGATGCCAGCGGCCAACTCCAGGTTATCGAAGGCGCGCGCGATGCCGCCATCGAAGCCGTAGACGAAGAAGAAATCAGGGCCCTCGAAGCCGCCGATGCTGAACTCGAAGCGAAAGCAGCCGAAGTGACTACCGTTGTGGGAACACAATTGCAAGATTTTATTCAGGACAACCTTGGAAAGAAACTGGGCGAGTCCGTGATGTTGCCCTGGCGTGATGTTCCGCTCATCGAAGCAAATGAGGTGATCGAACGAGGCCACCAGGATGTACTCAACGAGGCGCTACAAGAACGGCTGAGTGATCTCGAATATGAGCGTAACAAGTCCATCGATGATGCACGAGCTCTGGCTTCTGCCAAGCGCGAAAATCACAGGCACGAAGCAGATGAGTTTTTGCAGAAAGTATATGAGACCATCGAAGGTCAGAAAGATGTCGCACGCCAGCAGATCGAAGCCCAGATCAAAGAGCTGAAGAGTCTGCGCGAAGCTGATCTCCTGATCGAGAGTCAGTTTCGGGATCTGGAAGACCGCTGGGGCAACATTTTCAGAGCCGGAATGGGCGCCGAAGCTGTCTTCGAACTAGTTAAAAAGATCGATCTCGAGAAGATGGCAGAGGAGTTACGACACAGCATTCGCACCACTCGCTCTAAGCAGCGGCGTCGAAAAGACGCCAAGCGTCTGCGTGTGGTCGAGTCCTTCCGCAAGAGTGGTAACAGCCCCGAGTGGATGGTGCTCACAGTCCTGCCCGTGATCCCGCCAGATTTGCGCCCGATGGTCCAGCTCGATGGTGGACGGTTTGCCACAAGCGACCTCAACGATCTTTACCGCCGCGTCATCAATCGCAACAACCGCTTGCGCCGCTTGCTGGAACTAGGCGCCCCGGATGTGATTGTACGTAACGAAAAACGCATGTTGCAAGAGGCTGTCGATAGCCTGATAGATAACGGCCGCCGTGGCCGTGCTGTCAGCCGCAGCGGCAAACGCAAACTCAAGTCTCTGAGCGATCTGCTCAAGGGCAAGCAGGGGCGCTTCCGCCGCAATCTTCTGGGTAAGCGAGTCGATTACTCCGGCCGTTCGGTTATTGTGGTCGGTCCCGATCTCAAGCTTCACCAATGTGGTCTGCCCAAGAAGATGGCGGTGGAGCTATTCAAGCCCTTTGTGATGCGAAAACTGGTGGAGCATAACTTTGCCCACAACATCAAGAGCGCCAAACGCTTTGTCGACCGTTTGGACCCTGCCGTGTGGGATGTTCTCGAAGAGATTATCCAAACACGACCCGTCATGCTCAACCGGGCACCCACCTTGCATCGCCTGGGTATTCAGGCATTCGAAGTCATCTTGATTGAAGGGAGCGCCATCCAGTTACATCCGTTGGTCTGTGCCGCCTTCAACGCCGACTTCGATGGGGATCAAATGGCTATCCATGTGCCCCTGTCTGATGCTTCTGTAGAAGAGGCAAGAGAGTATATGCTCTCGACCCGGAATCTGTTAAAACCCGCCTCTGGTGAGCCGATTGTTGGTCCTTCAAAAGACATGGTATTGGGCTGTTATTATTTGACTGCCGAGGATGCCGATGCCATTGGCGCCGGCAAGGTCTTTGGCAATTACGACGAAGTGCTGCTTGCCTATGAGTTGGGCCATGTCGGTCTACGTGCGCCGGTCAAATTCTTCTATCATAGCTGGCTCAATGATATCGAACTCGATCGACTCGACCTACCTGAACGAGTCGAATCCTCTCTCATCTCGGCTGGTGTTGAGAACGCTGGCGGCATTGTCGCCATCCTTCAACAACAAGGCCGTCGTGGCTTGATCGATTTGCCCGGTATTGGACCCGCCGCTTATCGAGACATTCTTAAAGCACTTCAGGCCCTTTCAATTGTCGCAGATGAAGAGACTGCCAGTGGTTTGATCGACACGACGGCGGGACGTGTGATCTTCAACTATCACATGCCGGCCGAACTGCGCTTCATTAACAAAATTCTTGATAAAGGTGCGCTCAATGATGTCGTCGCTTCTTCCTACAAGCGCCTTGGTTCTGAACGCACCGTCGGTGTTGTGGATATCATTAAAGATGTCGGTTTTCGTTATGCCACGGTTTCCGGGACGACCATCGCCGTCAGTGATATTCACGTACCCGATACCAAGGAATCGGTGATCGAACATACTACAGATGAGGTAGAGAAAGCGGAACGACAGTATCGCCGCGGTCTAATCACCGAAGATGAAAAATATAATAAGGTCGTCGAGTTGTGGACGCACGCAACCGACACCCTCACCCACCAGGTGCAAGAACTCCTCGATCCGCGCGAAGGGCTGGGGGCTATGTCCCGATCTGGTGCGACCAAGGGTGGCGTTCAACCTATTCGCCAGTTGGCCGGTATGCGCGGACTCATGGCCGATCCCTCGGGCCGTATCATCGCCTTGCCAATTCGCTCGAATTTCCGCGAAGGGCTGACTGCTCTGGAGTATTTCCTTAGCACGCATGGCGCTCGTAAAGGTCTGGCTGATACCGCCCTACGTACTGCCGACGCCGGATACCTTACACGGCGCCTCGTGGATGTCGCTCAAGATGTCATCATTATGTCAGAAGATTGCGGTACAGCTTCCGGCATCTGGTTGGCCAATGAAGACGCAGAGACCGTGGGTATACCCTTTGGTGAGCGCATCATTGGCCGCGTGACCCTGCCCGATATTGTAGATCCAGAGACCGCTGCCGTTCTGGTTCCCGCCGGCATGCTGATCGGTGAGGATGATGTAACTGAGATCCTGGCGGCGGATGTAAAGCATATTTACGCACGTTCACCGCTAACGTGTGATGCCCATTTTGGCATATGCCAGAAGTGCTATGGGCGCGACCTCGGCCGTGGTGGCATGATCGAGCTGGGTGAAGCGGCCGGTATCGTCGCTGCTCAATCCATTGGTGAGCCCGGCACACAGTTGACTTTGCGCACATTCCACACCGGTGGTGTGGCATCTGGCGATGACATTACCCAAGGTTTGCCCCGTGTCGAAGAGCTTTTTGAAGCCCGAAATCCCAAAGGTGAAGCGGTCATCAGCGAAATCGATGGTGTGTTCGACGTCTTCTGGGAGGGTGAACTGCGTATGGTATCGGTCACCGAAACGCGTCTGATCCGCCATGAGGTTGAGATCCCTGATGGCCATGAACTGATCGTTGCGGATGGCGATCGTGTCCAGGCTGATACTGTCGTAGCCAGAGATGCTGAAGAAAATGAGATCGTCGCCGGCAGTGATGGCGAAGCCTACTTCGAAGACGGCATTCTCATTGTACGTCGCGAAGAGAGTGAGGATTGGACTAAGCAGATTTCACCTTCTGCTCGCTTGCGTGTCGCCAAAGGTGACCGTGTCAAGGCCGGCCAACAGCTGACCGAAGGATCTAAGAACCCGAAAGAAGTACTGCGGATCCAAGGGCGCGAGGCTACGCAAGTCTACCTGCTAAACGAAGTACAGAAAGTGTACCGCTCTCAGGGAGTGGGTATTCACGACAAACACATTGAGATTATTCTTCGTCAGATGTTGCGCCGTGTTACCGTGCTCGAACCTGGAGACACCGAATTCTTGCCGGGCGAACTCATCGATCATTTCGAGCTTCGTGATGCCAACGAACGCGCAGTGGCTGAAGGTGGTTCACCAGCTACATTCGAATATCTGCTAATGGGTGTAACCAAGGCATCTTTGAATACCGACAGCTTTTTGGCTGCGGCCTCTTTCCAGGAAACAACCCGAGTCCTGACAGATGCGGCCGTGCGCGGCGCCACAGACGAACTCCGGGGTCTTAAGGAAAACGTCATTATCGGTAAACTGATTCCGGTCGGTACTGGTTTCAGGGCTCGCATGGCAGCAGCTGCGCAACGTGCCGCCGTGCAAGAAGCCGCAGCCCGCGAAGCAGAAGAGACCGTTGAAAGCCTGGACGCTGTTTTGGATGCTGCCTTGACCAGCGACGCCATCGCTGAGATGGGAATGCCCTTAGGGATGGATTTTGGAGATGCTGAGCTCGATGCCTTACTGGGTGGAGACGGCGATCTGAGTGTTACTGATGAGAGCAATGGCAACGACCCTGAGCCTTAATCAACCCTTGAAGTAGCTACTCTTAAATTTGCCTCGTTTCCCTCACTGTGTTAAAGTAAAAAGTCGCAAGTCGGGCCATACATGCCCGACTTGCGTATGCTTTTACTGCCTAAGCAATGACATGCCAGCCGCCAAACTAGATGATTTGTACAACGATAATGGTGTTGGCGACTAACTTGGACAGACCTAACCAATATATTTATAGAGTCGCGATCGCGACTTGATAAAAAAGTTATTTTGTTCTTGATATTTCAGGAGAACGACATTGCCTACTATTAATCAACTTGTGCGCAAAGGACGCAAACCTGTTCCCAAAAAGGAAAAGGCTCCTGCGTTGCGTTACAATTACAACGCCCTGACCGGTGACACCAAAAAGATACGGAAGGGCAACCCATTCCGCCGTGGCGTCTGTACGGTTGTGCGTACAACGACTCCTAAGAAACCGAATTCCGCACTGCGTAAGATCGCGCGTGTGCGCCTCACCAACGGCATCGAAGTAACAGCTTACATTCCCGGCATCGGACATAGCCTACAGGAGCACTCTGTGGTGCTCGTGCGCGGCGGTCGCGTTAAAGATCTTCCGGGTGTTCGTTATCACATCGTCCGTGGTGCTCTGGATAGCACCGGTGTCCAGGGCCGTAAACGCAGCCGTAGCAAGTATGGCGCTAAGCGTGACTAACTAGCAATGATTCGTACCTGACATTAACTGCCGGACTACTAACCGGCCATCATCAGTTGTTTCCACTGCGAGATGCAGGTGGAAGGGTACCACTGGGTAATGATCCCGAGTCGCCGAATGTACCTTTCGACCCGCATCTTGCAGTGTGTCTGGGATCTAGTACGAAACATTTTTTGTTGTTCGACCAGAGACCAACACATTTCGCAAGGAGCGAAACATGCCTCGTCGTTATCGACCCCCTCGCCGGAGAGTAACTCCGGACCCCAAGTATAGTAGCGAGAATGTCGCTCGCTTCATCAACCGCCTGATGTGGAATGGCAAGAAGAGCACTGCCCAACGCATCTTGTATGATTCCTTCGATATCATGGAGGAGCGCACCAAGCGCAACCCTGTTGAAGTTTTCGAAGAGGCGCTGAACAACGTCACACCCCAGATCGAGGTCAAACCTCGACGTGTCGGTGGTGCAACCTATCAGGTGCCGGTCGAGATCCGGCCATCCCGCCGTGAAGCTCTTGCACAGCGTTGGCTGATTGATAACGCCCGCAAGCGTAGTGGCAAATCAATGGCCCAAAAGTTGGCATCCGAGTTGCTCGATGCTGCCAACAATCAGGGCACCACCATCCGCAAGCGCGATGAAACCCACAAGATGGCCGAAGCCAATCGAGCGTTTGCACACTACCGCTGGTAGTTGAGATTGGAGATTAGGCTGGATTGTTGTCCTCTTAGTCGCCTTGTCTTGATTTAAACCATGACTGTCAATCGGAATCTCGAGAAAATCCGCAATATCGGTATCATCGCTCATATCGATGCCGGTAAAACAACGACGACCGAGCGCGTGCTCTATTATTCGGGTCGGACTTATCGCATTGGCAATGTCGATGAAGGTACGACCGTTACCGATTTTATGGACCAAGAGCGTGAACGGGGTATTACCATCCAGTCAGCGGCGATTACATGTGAGTGGAAAGG
Source organism: Chloroflexota bacterium (assembly GCA_024224665.1). Lineage (GTDB taxonomy): Bacteria > Chloroflexota > Anaerolineae > J102 > J102 > PIVW01. Next base: position 10,888 of record JAAENG010000416.1, read on the forward strand.
CTATCAGATCAACGTGATCGATACGCCCGGCCACATCGATTTCACCGCCGAAGTGCAGCGTAGTTTGCGTGTATTGGATGGTGGCGTCGTGGTATTCGACGCGGTCGCGGGGGTCGAGCCTCAGTCAGAAACGGTCTGGCGACAGGCCAACCGCTATGGTGTGCCCCGTATCTGTTTCGTAAACAAAATGGATCGCGTTGGGGCTGATTTTGACCGCACGATTGACATGATTCGTGAACGTCTCGGGGCCAACCCGATAGCCGTTCAGCGCCCCATTGGCAGCGAAAGTGACTATGTCGGCGTCATCAATCTTCTATCGATGCGGGCTTGGGTCTATTCCGACGAATTAGGCGCTAGCCCCGAAGAGATCGATGTACCGGCGGATCTACTCGAAGAGGCGGAAGCTGCGCGTGAACTATTGGTCGAAGCCGTTGCTGAGACCGATGAGGATCTCACGCTCAAGTATCTTGAAGGCGAAACCATCGAGTCAGAAGAATTGATTAGTGGTTTACGCCATGCAACATTGCGGGGCGATCTGGTGCCCGTGCTGTGTGGCACTGCGCTCAGGAACAAAGGTGTGCAACCTTTGCTCGATGCAGTCTTACGTTACCTGCCTTCTCCCCTCGACCGCCCACCGATTACCGGGGTGGATCCCAGAAACGACCAGCCGGTGACACGCCACACCGATTTCGACGAGCCGACCACTGCATTGGTCTTCAAAATCGTAACCGATCCCTTCGTCGGCCGTCTGGCATATGTACGTGTCTATTCCGGCGTTCTGCAAAGTGGAAAACAGGTGCTCAATGTCACGCGCGGCCGCAAAGAGCGAGTCGGTCGCCTGATGCGTATCTATGCTGAAAAACGTGAAGATATCAAAGAAATCGGTGCTGGTGATATCGCAGCCATCATCGGTCTCAAACAATCTTTCACAGGCGAAACGTTGACCGCGCCTGACAAACCGATTTTACTGGAATCGATCAGTTTCCCCGAACCCGTGATTAGTGTAGCTATCGAACCCCGCACCAAAGCAGACGCTGACAAATTGGCGGATGCGTTGGGCCGGCTGGCGGACGAAGATCCCACCTTCCAGGTGCAGGTCGACGACAGCACAGGCCAGACACTGATCTCGGGCATGGGTGAGTTGCACCTAGAAGTCCTGGTCGATCGCATGGTGCGTGAATTCAAGGTGAGCGCCAATATCGGCAGGCCCCAGGTTGCATACCGAGAGACGATCACCGAATCGTCTCAAGCCGAAGGTCGGTTTGTACGGCAGACGGGCGGGCGAGGCCAATTCGGCCATGTCAAAGTTCGATTCGAGCCCCTTGAAGCCGGCAGTGGTTTTGTCTTCGAGAATGCCGTTGTCCGGGGTGCGGTTCCACGCGAATACGTCAGGTCGGTAGAATATGGCATTCGCGATGCCTTAGAGGGTGGTGCTGTCGGTGGTTACCCCATCGTCGACATCAAAGCTACGCTCTACGATGGTTCATACCACGAAGTCGATTCGTCCGAGATGGCATTCCGCATTGCCGGATCATTCTCCGTTCGAGAAGGTATTCCTCGCGCCAAACCGATTCTGCTCGAACCGATGATGTCTGTCGAAGTCGTTATCCCAGAAGAATACCTGGGCGACGTCATTGGTGATGTCAATAGCCGCCGAGGGCAGATCGAGGGCTTGGAGATACACTCTAAGGGTATGCAGGCTGTTCAGTCGATTATCCCACTCGGCGAAATGTTTGGCTATGCCACACGCCTGCGGTCGCTTACGCAAGGCCGGGGCACGTTCAGTATGGAGTTCGAGCATTATGCACCCGTACCCGATAGCCTCGCTAAATCCATGCTCCAAGGTATAGCAACGTAGTTCCATTTTTCTTTAGTTTTAGAATTTGGCGTTCACTCACAGATCTGATATACTAACTCGGTTGCGAAAAAGGCGCGATAAAGAAGCCTTGATCGCCCGGCGTTCCCACCGGCACAAACCAGTGCCTGGAGCCTCGACAACCGAATTAGCCTCACGTAACTGATGAGGAGCGCGGAGTCCATACAGAATCGATGGTCTCCGGGTTCTTCTTCTTTGCCCTTCGATCAGGGGGCATAGATCCAATTTTTTTCCGATTATCTACTGATACAAAAAGGTACAGTGAAGCTCAAGGAGTAACCAGTCAATGGCAAAGCAAGCATTTGAGCGAACAAAGCCCCACGTGAACGTGGGCACAATAGGCCACATTGACCATGGCAAGACGACATTGACGGCAGCGATAACGAAAGTGCTGGCGTTGAAGGGCTATGCAGACTTTAGTGCATTTGATCAGATTGACAATGCGCCGGAGGAGAAAGCCCGCGGGATCACGATTGCGATTGCGCACGTCGAGTA
>JAAENG010000417.1 GCA_024224665.1 Chloroflexota bacterium
CCTTAGGAGATTAGCGTTTATGATAGACGCCGAATCCAGACAAAAACCCATTTTCGAATTTTTTAATATCGATAAGATCTTTCCTGGTGTACGGGCGCTGGATGATGTGAGCCTGGACGTATACCCGGGTGAAGTGCTGGCTTTGGTGGGAGAGAACGGAGCCGGTAAATCCACGCTGCTCAAGGTGATGAACGGCGATTACGAGCCGGATGGCGGCTCTATAAAATTTCGCGGTGAGACCGTCGCATTTCAATCTCCAGCTGAGGCGCATGCGCTGGGTGTGCGTGTCATCTACCAAGAGCCGGAGATATTACCCGATCTCACGGTGGCCGAGAATATCTACATGGGTGAGCTACCGACTCGCTTTGGCTCCGTAGTGGATTGGAGTAAAATTTTTAAGATGGCACATGCTGATCTAGAACGGTTGGGAGTGGGCGAAACCATCGCACCAGAAGCAAAGGCAGGCACGCTCAGCGTCGCCCAGCGGCAGATGCTCGAGATCGTGCGCGCTGTTCGCACAAACGCCAGCATTTTGGCCCTCGACGAACCTACATCTTCGCTCAGCGAGGCCGATTCAGAGCAATTATTTGAGATCGTCGAGCAATTTCGGCAAGCTGGGGTCGGCATTATCTATGTATCACACAGACTGCCCGAGGTTTTACAGTTGGCGGATCGCATTGCTATTTTGCGAGATGGTGAGCTGGTTGCCGTTCGAAAGCGGGACGAGACAGATGAATCGGAGTTGGTCAGCCTCATGGTTGGGCGTGAGTTGAAGGAGTTATTTGAACAACGCACAACCGTGCAAGAGGAGATCGCTCTAAAGGTAGAGGGATTGACGACCGCACGCGTCACCGATATCAGTTTTGAGATAAGGAAAGGAGAGGTGTTGGGATTCGCCGGATTGGTCGGGGCCGGTCGCACGGATCTCGCCAAAGCTTTGTTCGGTGAAGATAAGCTGTTATCTGGTAAAATCTTCGTCAACGGCAAAGCCGCTAAGATTCGTAATCCCAAGTCTGCCATAAAGGCCGGCATCGGCTTCACGCCGGAAGATCGCAAAAAAGAAGCAATGGTGATGATGCGAAATGTGCGCGAAAACATCACCCTTGTCATCCTCAGGTCTTTCAGCCGCATGCACTTTGTCAATCGCCGCAAGGAAGATAAAGTAGTTGCTGATCTGGTGGATCGATTGCAGATCAAAACGCCGACCACCGAGCAGGATGTGAACAAACTCAGTGGTGGGAATCAGCAAAAGGTGGTCTTAGCCCGGTGGCTGGCGCGTAGCCCTGATGTCTTGGTGCTTGATGAACCGACCCGCGGTGTCGATGTCGGGGCCAAAGCCGAGATCTACAAGATCATCCAGGAGTTGGCATCCAGCGGCATTGCGGTGCTGTTTATCTCATCGGAATTGCCGGAGGTTCTGGGGGTCAGTGACCGTATTATCGTCATGCAGGATGGTTTCATCAATGGTGAGGTTCAGGCCAAAGATGCGACTGAAGAATCGGTTCTGCGTCTCGCCATGGCGAGTCATCTCAGCAACGGATAAAGGAAGGATACCTTGGCCAGTAAGAACCAAACTACAAAAAAGCGAAGCAACCGTTTCATAAAATGGTTGCGCGCCATTGATCCGCAAATCCTGGGATTGGTGATCGCTCTTGCCGTTCTGATGATTTTCTTTGCCATTCGCATCCCTGAGCAGTTTTACCGTACCGGTAACATCATTAGTATCGGTCAGGGTATCACCCTCATTGGCTTGACCGGGCTTGCCGAGACGGTGGTCATGATTATGGGAGGTCTGGACATTGCCATCGGTTCGTTGGTTGGTTTGTGTTCGGCTGCGGCGGGCGTTGCCATGTTGAGCATCGATAATGCTGCCATCGGTATTGGCGCTGCGCTAACGGCCGGTATCCTCGGAGGGTTGCTCAATGGGGTGATTATCACCAAAGGCAGGCTTAATCCTGTGGTTGTCACGCTTGGTACTTTCACCGCCTACCGTGGGTTGGCACTACTGATCTCGCCGCGCGGTTATGCAGTAACCATCCAAAACAAAACATTCAATAACCTGGGCAACGCCGATATTTTTGGCATCCCCGGCTCAATCCTCATTCTTATCTTTGCTACCGTCATTATTTTCATTCTCATGGGGTATATCGTTATTGGCCGCAATATCTTTGCTATCGGCGGCAATGTGCGGCAGGCCAGATTGGTCGGCATCGATATCGACAAATATCAGATCGGCGTGTATGTGCTGGCCGGGCTGATGGCCGGTGTCGCCGCTATCGTGCTCAGCTCTCGCACCAAGTCAGGACAGCCCATTTCTGGCTCCGAAGGTTTGGAATTACAGGCCATTACAGCCGCTATTTTGGGTGGCGTCTCCATGCGAGGGGGCAAGGGCAGCATCGTCGGAACCATATTAGGTGTATTGATCATCGGCACGCTCAACAACGGCATGATTCTGATGAGCGTGCCCACCTTCTACCAGCGGGTAGCGCGTGGGCTCCTGCTCATCATCGCTGCCTTGATTCAGGTCTGGCAGATGCGCCGATCTGAGGCCGCACGCAAAGCCAAAAAACGTAGCCCGGCGCGGGCTGAGGGGGTAGCCAATGCCTGATATTACATTGAAAAAGACATCTGTATTTTCACATGACGCCTGGCGTCTGGAGAATGATCAGATACGTGTGGACGTCATCCCCAGCGCCGGGGCGAAGATCGTCTCTATGTTTGACAAACAGGCCGGCGTTGAATGGCTCGTCCAACCCGAACACTCAAATCCCTTTCAGATATCTGAATACGGCGCAGAGTACAATACCAACCAGTGCGGTGGTTGGGACGAGATGTTCCCCACCATTTTGGCATGCTCCTACCCTGCACCTGGAGCCTGGCAGGGGATCGAACTCCCGGACCATGGTGAAGTATGGATGATGCCTTGGGATGACACAGGCACGGGCGCTGAGACTATCCGGCTCTCAGTTGAGGGTAGAGCGTTGCCTTATCGATTGTCTCGATCCCTGGCCTTCAGTGATGGGCGGACGGTACGGTTCGACTACGTGCTCCAAAACCTTGGAGATGAGCCCTTTGTCTATTTGTGGACACCGCATCCCCAATTCTTAATTGAACCCGGTTCCACCATGATACTCCCACCCGATGTGACAGAAGTGATCAATGTGCTGCCAGAGGAGTGGGGGATCGAGTGGGGAGGTGTCGGCACGCGCAACTCATGGCCTGCTATCCAATACGCACATGGTGACAGGTTACGACAGGATGTCATCGCCCCACCGTCAGCGAATCGTGGCCGAAAATTCTATCTGCCACCCGAGCAAGCGATCTCTTACATGGGTCTGCGGCAACCCAGCGGCGCATCATTGCGCATGGGTTGGGATGCGGTGGCCCAGCCTTATTGCGGCGTATGGATCGACGAAGGTATCCTCAACAAGGTCTCAGATGTCGGTATCGAACCGGCAAGTGGTTATTATGACAGTTTGGCGCTGGCATGGTCCAATCAGAAGATCAGTGTGCTTGCCCCGCAGAGTGAATGCTCTTGGCGCCTCCATGTAACCTTAGGCTCACAGGCCTAAGATACTGTTCCAAGGAAATAGAAGACATGGAAAACACAAACACAGCTTCATCCCGGTTTCGGTTGAATCGTCATGTCGATCCACTTATTATGGCGTTACTCGTGGCACTGCTGCTGTTGGTCGCCTTTGTGGGTATCCAGAAGCCGGATATCTTCTTCCATCCCCGGAATCTACTGAACATTGGCCAGGCCACCACTATGCTCGGTTTGGTGGCGTTGGCGCAAACCGTCGTCATTATCATGGGGGGGTTTGATCTGTCTGTCGGTTCAGTGGTTGGATTGGTTTCGATTTTCGTTGCCTTTGCCATGCAGTCGAATGACAGTCTTATGGTCGGGATCATGGCCGGTCTCTTCGTCGGCGCCGCAGCAGGGATGATCAATGGCTTGCTTATTACCAAGGGTCATCTCGAGCCCGTGATCGCCACCCTGGGTACGCTGGCCGTGTATCGTGGGGCAGCCTTCATTCTCACAAGTGGCGCTCCCATTGGCATCATGAGCGATACCTTCAACTCCATAGGCTCTGGCCAGGTTTTGAGTATTCCCATACCTGTGATCCTCTTTTTGTTGGTGATCATCGCCTTTCATATCTTTTTGTCGAAGACCGATGTGGGCCGAAACGTGTACGCTATAGGCGGCAACGATATCGCCGCAAGGCTTTCAGGAATCAATATCAGCGGTTATAAATTGGGGATATACACTCTCAGTGGCATGACGGCCGGCCTGGCTGCAATCGTCCTTACCGCTCGATCCAATGCTGGACAGCCGAACGCCGGCGTTGGTTTGGAACTTGAGTCTATCACAGCGGCTGTGCTTGGGGGTACAGCCCTGACCGGTGGCAAGGGTACGGTGGCCGGAACCATGCTCGGTGTGCTCATCCTTGGCGTGCTCAACAACGCCATGATCCTGTTGGGCGTTTCGCAGTTCTACCAATTTGTGGCCAAGGGCGCATTGCTCATCATTGCCGTATTCATCCAGCGCTGGCTGCTTGAGCGAGAGTAAACTATTGAAAATAGAGTGCGACGCACTCATGTCTAGCCGATTCGGCTCAATTGAGCCCATCAAACATGCATTTTGGAGTGCTGAGTGCGTTGCACTCGTGGTTGTTAATTTTAATAACTGATACTGAGTCTTACCAGGAGGCAATTGCTATGGATAATTGGGAACGCTTTAACAAAGCTATCAACTGGGAACCAGTCGATAGAATTCAGACCTACGATCTCACCGATTGCGAGCCCATGTTGGTCGCACTTGGTGGATATGACCAAAATCGCAACTATTCGTGGGAGGAGATTCTAGAATTAAACGCCCTCGCCTGGAAAAATGCGGGGCTCGATGTCACCCGCTTTGTATTCGATCCGACTGCCCATTGGATGGGCGGCAAGATCGTCAACTGGATCCGATTCTTCAATGTAGACCCGGACAACTGGGAGGTCGATACCACCGGTGGCACTGCCTGGATCTCGAAACGGCCTTTTACCGATCTCAAGGGGCTGGAAAAACATATGCCAGAGATGCCGGTGTACGAGGAAGTGCGGGAGTGGTATGAGCCTGCTATCAAACAGATGCAGGACGTCATGCGCGAGCACGATATCGTCTTTATTGGAGCCGTGGAAGGGCCGCTGACTGACGCCTACACCTACATCGACATGGAGTTGTTTGCCACCGCAATTTACGATGCGCCAGAGTTGGTTGCACATGTGATGGACTGCTGTGGCACTTTTTCGGCTCATATCGCCCGAACTTATGCTGAGGTTGGGCAAGTTCCTTTGCAGTTTATGGGTGAAGATATCTCCAGCACGCATGGCCCTATCTTTGACCCCAGTTGGGTGCGGCAGGAAGCGTTACCTCGCTGGCGCTGGATTGTGGACCCCATTCATGACGCCGGTAAGAAGTTCTTGTATCATTCTGATGGGCGCTATGGTGAGTTCCTGCCCGTTATTTTCAACGAACTTGGCGCGGATGGCCTCAATCCCATCGAGCGTAACGGTTGCAATGATATCTTCGCCATTCGCGAGGCCTATCCAGACAAGCTCTTATTTGGCAACGTGTGTTGTGCACAGACTCTGCCTTATGGTTCACCCTACGATGTTGAAGATGAGACCCTGGAACTGATCGAGAAGATCGGACCACAGCGTGGCATTTTTATCGGCTCCTCCAGCGAAGTACATGACATGGTCCCGGTCGTCAATGTCAGAACAATGTACCGCACAGTGCACCAGTACGGCGCATATCCCATCGATGTTGATCGGATTCGAGCACGAAGACAGGCGTTACGCAAGAAAGGACAGCTCAGGCTTCGGGCGGAGGTTCCGCTATAGATTGACCATGACGATAGAGGATGGCAAATTGCTACTGAACGCAAAATGCCATCTCCATAGGCGTAGAGACTCGAAAACAGCATCTGCTGAAGTCAGCGTTTAGAGGCAGCAGATGGCGAGTTAGAGATCACATTTTGAACAACATTTGCCAACTGCCAAAGGCGATAACGACCCACATCGATATACTTAAACGAGGACACCATGAACTCAAGAGAACGAGTGCAAACCACACTCAACCATCAGGAACCTGATCGCATTCCCTTTGATTTGGGCGGCACACCCATGTCCGGCATGCACAAGATCGCCTACAAGAATTTGAGAGCCTATCTAGGTCTGCCCGAGGTCGAAATCCGGGTGGTGGACAGCATCCAGCAGTTGGCCGCCATCGACGATGATCTGGCCGACAGGCTAGGAATCGATATCCACAACGTGGCCCCGCGCTCGTCGGCCAAATACAACCTGGAATATCGGGACGAAGGTGAGTATACAGCCTACACTGACGAGTGGGGTATCGGCTGGCGCAGCCCCAAGAAGGGCGGGCTGTATTACGATATGTACTCCTGGCCATTGGCGCCATTCGATACCATTGATGCTATCAAAGAGGGCTACGCCTGGCCCGATGCCGGCGATCCCAACCGTTTTGCAGGTCTGCGTGAGCGAGCGCTACAAACCATCGATCAGGGCAAAGCGGTGGTGGTAGGATCACTGTCTGCGGGTATCTCTGAAATGCACGCTTGGACGCGCGGCTTCGAGAAATACTTCACCGACTTTTACCTCTATCCTGATGTGGCCGAATACATTATGGATACGGTGGTGGAGCTAAAGATGACGTATTGGGAAAATGTGCTGGGTGAGATCGGTGATCTGGCCGACGTTATGATCGAGGCCGATGATCTGGCGGGCCAAAAGAATCTGTTCTTCCATCCTGACCAGTATCGCCAATACATCAAACCCCGCCATACCAAGCTCTTCTCGTTTATGAAGGCGCGCTCCAGTGCCAAGCTCTTCTATCATTGTGACGGTGCTCTGGTGCCCATCCTCTGGGATCTGATCGAATCGGGCATCGAAATTCTCAATCCCATGCAAAAGAGTGCTGCCGGCATTGACTACGCTGCCATTAAAACGGAATATGGCAACGATATCAGCTTCTGGGGTGCAGGCGTAGACACTCAACGCGTCTTCGACCAAGGAACACCCGAAGAAGTTCGTGAGGATGTGAAACGTAATATCGAGATCATGGCTGTTGGTGGCGGTATGGTATTCTCTCCTATCCACAATACACAAGCCACCGTGCCACCTGAGAACTACATGGCCATGTGGGAGACTCTGCAAGAATATGGCGTCTACTAGCTGCTCGCAGCCTGCCTTGTCCGGTTCATAAGCCTCACACACAATTGCCCACGCAACATGCCCATGCGCGATAGCGCTGTCTTGCGGGCGGATGTAGACTACTCGGACGTAGACGCGCCAATGTCGGCGCTGCCGACCAACGGGCGGACGAAGCTCCAGATGGCTTGCACGGATTCATCCGTTGTTACGAATTTGCGAAGGCTCTAAAATGGAGATCAAGCTGTGAAACAACTTTTTGACGGCGTCTATGTACTCGAAGGTGAGGTGGGCGGCCGCCCTTTGCAATTGATCTATCTCAAGGGGGAAACGACCTCTATCTTGTTAGATACGGGCTGCACAAACGACCCCGAGAACTTCATCATCCCGCAGATGCAACAAGCTGGTGGCGATCCGGCTGATCTCACCTGGATCTTGATCACGCACTCTGATCTTGACCACAGCGGTGGCAATCATCAGATGAAGCAACACGCACCCCAGGCGATCCTGGCCTGCGGAGACGCGGATCGCGCCGCCTGCATGGGGCCCGAACAACTGATGGCGCTGCGTTACGATGCCTTCCGGGCCGATCACCAGATCTATTATGAAGGTGGTGTTCGCCAGTGGATAGTGGATGAGAGTGGCCAGAACCAACCTATCGAATGCACCTTTGTTGGGGGTGAGCGCATAACGCTTTCAGCTGATTGGGTGGTCGAGGTTGTGGCGCTGCCAGGACATTCAAAAGGGCATGTCGGTATTTTTGACGCCAGGCACGATGCACTTTATGCCGGGGATGCCATTCATGGTCGGGTTCACTACGGCTTCGATGGCGCCGAGAAACTGCCGCCGACCTATCTCTATGTGGATGACTACCTGGCTACCATTCGTTTTATCGAGCATCTACCCATCACCACTTTCGTGGGCTGCCATTGGCCGATCAAACGTGACAGAAACATCGGCGAATTCTGCGCTGAGTCGCGTCAATTCGTGCAGCAGACCGACCAATTGCTACGCCAGTATCTGCACGAGCCCCACACCCTGCGTGAAACCTGCCTTGCGCTTGGACCCCAATTAGGGCACTGGCCCCGAGGTGATGTTGATCTCGAACTTGCCTTTGCCCTGAACGGCCATTTGGAACAATTGGTTGACCGTGGTCTTGCCGAGAGTATCGTGCGCCAACAAGACCCGCGTATCCTGGCTTTTGCCCTTGCCTGAATTCGTGGTAAGCCTGCCACATGATGTAGGATGCTATCTGTACTTCTACAAAAATCCAAGATTTCGCAATGAAAATATCATCGATTAAAACAGTTGTCGTCAATGCCCAGATGCGTAACTGGGTGTTCGTCAAAGTTGAAACGGATCAGCCTGGATTGTATGGCTGGGGGGAAGCATCGCTGGAGTGGAAGACACGCGCTGTGGTCGGGGCTATCGAGGACTTCGTACCGATGCTTGTTGGAGAAGATCCGGAGCGGATCGAGTACCTTTATCAGAAGCTGTACCGGCAATCTTTCTGGCGGATGGGTGTGATCGGTATGTCTGCCATCTCAGGCATCGACCAGGCGCTATGGGATATCCGCGGAAAGGTGTTGGATCAGCCTGTTTACAAACTTCTGGGCGGCGCCGTGCGCGATAAAGTGCGCATGTATACCCATCTCGGTGGTGGAGACATGAAAGCTGTCTACGAGTCGCAATACAATGACGATCCTCAGATTTTTGTAGATCGGGCATTGGCGGTGCGTGAACGGGGTTACAATGCCGTCAAAGTCCTGATCACTCCCCCCACCGAAAGCCTGAACTCCATCGAAGCTTATGCCTTTGCCGAACGCATGATGCGGGCAATACGTGAAGCTGTGGGCGATGACATGGATATCATGGTGGATTGTCATGGCCGCCATTACCCAGCCAACGCCGTTGAATTCTGTCGTGTACTTGCTCCCTACCGCCCTTATTTCGTCGAGGAGCCTGTTCCGCCTGAGAATGTCGATGCTATGGCCGAGGTGCGGAGAGCCAGCCCTGTGCCTATTGCCACCGGGGAAAGGCTGCTCACACGCTTCGGATTTCGAGAGATCTTCGAAAAACAGGCCTGTCATATCATCCAACCTGATCTATGTCATTGCGGCGGACTATGGGAAGCGAAGAAAATAGCAGCAATGGCCGAAACCTATTACATGGGTGTGGCCCCACACAACCCTCTGGGCCCGGTTGCCAATGCCGCTGCCCTGCATTTCGCTCTGAGTACACCGAATTTCCTCATCCAGGAGGACATGTTGACCGACGTACCCTGGCGTTGGGATGTCGTTCAGTCGTCGCTTCAAACCGCAGCGGGCTATTGGCTGATATGCGACGAACCCGGCCTGGGTATCGAGGTTGACGAAGAGGCTGCAAAAAAACACCCGTTCCAACAGGAGGTCATTCATCCCAACACAGTCAGAGCCCACGACGGCGCCATTCTTGATTGGTGAACGGTTTCGTATCCGTGTGCGCCAGTTCTGTCACGCTTGCTTTAAGATGATATTTCTTACAAGACTGAAGACTGAAGATTGAGATATGACTTCTGGCGAGACCAAGTTTGCGAACCCAAGATGTGAATCTTCAATCTTCCCATCCCATCTCAATTACCCAACCCGCAATCAAACCATTTCCAAGGAGCCCAACTCATGAGTATCGAAACCATCTACGACGCCGTCCTCCGTGGCGACGCCCCCACCGCCAAGGCCGACACCCAGGCCGAACTTGACGCCGGCGCCTCGGCCGAACAGATCCTCAACGAAGCCTGCATCCCCGCCATGACCGAAGTGGGCCGCCTCTTTGAGATCGGCGAGAAGTTCGTGCCCGAAATGCTCATCGCCGCCCGCGCCATGAACAGCAGTATGGAATTGCTCAAACCCCTGTTGGCCGAAGAAGGTATCGAACAGATCGGTACGGTCGTGGTCGGAACCGTGGCCGGGGATCTGCACGACATCGGCAAGAATCTGGTAGCCATGATGATGGAAGGCGCCGGCTTCAAGATCGTCGATCTGGGCACCGATGTGTCCCCCGCTGCCTTCGTGGACTCGGTCAGCAACGATAGCCCAGACATCATCGCTATGTCCGCCCTGCTCACCACCACCACCAAGTCGATTATCGCCACCATCGAAGCGCTGGAAGAGGCAGGCGTGCGCGGCCAGGTCAAAGTCATGGTCGGCGGCGCCCCCATCACCCAGGACTTTGCGGACAAGGTGGGAGCAGATGGTTTTGCCCCAGATGCCGGCAGTGCTGCTCGGAAGGCCAAGGAACTGCTGGCCGCTTGATGAAGGGTCAAAAGATTGAAGATTAAAGACTGAAAACTGAAGACTGAGATATGACTTCTGGCGAGACCAAGTTTGCGAACCCTAGATGTGAATCTTCAATCTTCAGTCATGGCGTCTTCAATCCTTCCTTACCCATCATCACATTACGAATTCACAGCTTGACTGTCACCAAACGCGATCTTGAGTCGCAGGTGACAGTCATTTGTTGTGCTCAAAGACTATGGGATAAACTTAACACATCTGTCGTTTGTTGCAGACCGCACCACCATAGATGACGATCACGTTTCAGATTTGTGGACTACCATCTATCGTCGTCTGAGAACGAAACGCATGTTTGCATAGTGACTTCACTTTCCATCAGCCAGGAGATGCATTGATGTCTTTGCAACCCGTACTCATTGCCGGTGAATGGCGGCAAGCGCAGGATCCGGCCGGTTCATTTAGCGCCGTGAATCCCTCGATCAAAACCCCCTTGCCTGAAAGTTATCCGGTATCCAGCTTGGCTGAAGTTGAACAAGCGTTGGCAGCCGGAAAACAAACCGCTACAACGCTTCGAGCTATGCCGGCTGAAAGGTCCGCCCATTTTTTGGAGTTGTTTGCCGATAACGAAGAGGGGCGAACTGAAGAGTTGGTTGCATTGGCCCACCTTGAAACCGGCCTGCCTGTCATCTACCGCCCGAGTTGCAAGATCCCAACCCGACCGGATCGATGTGGCGATCGGTGGATGGACAGTGGAGTCAGGCAGATGTGTAATTCGGGAGCCTTGCTATGAAAATCAGCAAAGTAACGCCCATGGTTATGGGCACGGCCTGGCGTAACCTCACGTTCGTGAAGGTGGAGACCGACGAAGGATTGAGCGGTGTGGGTGAAGTGCGTTCAGTCAATCGTACCGACGCGGTGCTCGGTTATCTCGAACAGGCGGTTCCCCGTTACGTACTTGGCAGCGATCCCTTCGAAGTCGAGAGGCTGGTGCAGCGCATGCTCATCGAGGATTATATGCGCGGCAGTGATGTCGTAAGCTCAGGCATCGCCTTAATCGAGATCGCCTGTTGGGATATCATGGGCAAAGCGTTGGCACAACCTGTTTATCGTTTATTGGGGGGAGCTGTTCGAGACAAGATCAAAGCCTATGCCAATGGCTGGTACAAGGTGGAGCGCACGCCCGAAGAGTTTCACGCCGCGGCGCTGCGTGTTGTGGGGCGTGGGTATCAGGCCATGAAAGTCGATCCCTTTGGCGCCGGCTATTACGAGATGGAGAAGGCGGAGAAACGCCGGGCCATTTCTTTGATCGAAGCGATACGAGACGCGGTTGGGTCCGATGTCGATATTTTAGTAGAGATGCACGGCCGATTCAATCCCGTCACCGCAATCGAGATCACGCGAGACCTGGCGCCATTCAAGCCGGACTGGATCGAAGAACCGGTGCCGCCTGAGAACATGAAAGCACTGAAAAAGGTAGCAGATGCGATCGCGCCTCTGGGCATTCCCATCGCCACTGGTGAACGGCTCCACACCCTGCCCGAGTACCGCGAATTGTTGGAACTGCAGGCTGCCGACATCCTGCAAGTTGACATAACACACTTTTGCGGTCTGTTGAATGCCAAGAAACTCGCTGCTTGGGCTGATGCCTACTACGTGCTAATGGCGCCACACAATGTCGGTGGCCCAGTATCAACCGCCGCTGCGCTCCACCTGGCTGCCTGTACCCCCAACTTCAAGATCCAGGAGCACTTCAACGATTTCCAGGAAGCCTATGTTAAAGAGGCTGCGCCAGGCGTACCAGAGGTTATCGATGGCTATTTTGATTTACCGAATGGGCCCGGCCTGGGCGTCAACTTGGATGAAGATGTCATTCAAGCCAATCCCCGACGCAGCTTTCACTTCAACCTTTTCGAGGATGACTGGCACAAGCGTCAGGAAGTGAACGATACTCGAGCCTCGAATCATTGATCATCCACTGATTCGGCAGTACAATGTCCCAATCTTACATCTGCATTAATTTGCAATAAGCCAACCCTAACTGGCCGGCATCCCCTTGTGCCGGCAGTCGCTACTAGTACAGAAGGAGACGGGAAATCATGTATGAAACGCACCCACAGGCGATAAACGCCCTGTCTGATACGAGTCTTAAAGAATTGGATCGCGAAAAAGCTGCAAAGTACCTGACCAAGCATCCCACAGCAGAGGGTATCGATGCACTGATCGCGGCCTTGGATACCGGCGATTATGGTGTACGTTGGACCGCAGCCAAGTCACTGGCATCACTTGGTCAGCAAGCACTGCCCGCACTACTGAAGGCGCTGTTGAGTTCGCAGCAAACCTCCCGCATGAGAGAGGGCGCGCATCACGTATTGAAGGACAACCGCAGCTATATCGTGCGTGATCAGACCAAAAACCTACTGGCCGCGCTGGAGAGTGCAGAGCCTGAGATAGCCTCGATGGAAGCTGCTTCAGAACTGCTTCGAGAACTGGACGCTTGACGTGTAGGGTGGTGCATCTTCGTGCAAACTGAAGCTGTCGGGCGATCTCCCAGCAGTTTGAGACTAGGCGCTCACGCAAAATGTTCGACACCTTTTTGTCGATGTGTGTGGCAAGTGGCACGTTCTACCTTTGTCTGATTCTATCGGATTCTGTGGTTACCTCTCATGGTGTCATTCCTTCGGCTTCGCTCAGGCCTGTCCTGAGTGAAGCCGAAGGAATGACACAGGCAGGATAGGAGTCGCATCCACAGAATCCACCAGAACTAGACCTTTATCAAGTCTGATATATGTTTACAGCTCCTTCTATCTTGGTGAGTTGTAAACATATATCAGGACGGGTCAATCGCACACGCAACACATATTCTCCCATAACCACATCAGATCCTGTTGAGCCGACTAGATAATAGGACGGCATTTAGCTAAACAAGGTCGTTAAACATGAATACCGAAATGACGGAAGCGGAAAAGATCAGACGGCTTCCTTGGTTGGTAGGTGGCGATACTTTCAATATCATGTTCGTCCTCCTGACCTTCTCGGGGTCTGTCTTTATCCTGTTTCTGGATGACATAGGGCTTGATACCACACAGATCGGGTTTCTGTTGGCATTGGTGCCTTTTTGTGGTGTGCTGGCGCCCCTGGTGGCGCCGATCTCAAATCGTTTCGGCTATAAGCGCGTTTTTGTGTCCATGCGGGGTCTGCGCAATATCCCCATGGCTCTGCTCATAGCCACGCCTATTGTGCTACGGCAATATGGTGAGTATGGGGCCTTCCTATGGGTATCGAGTATCATCTTCACCTTCGCCATCATGCGAGCTATCGGCGAGACCGGCGGTTTTTCCTGGCGCAAAGAGATCGTCCCCGATTCAATACGGGGTAAGTTCAGTGCCACTAGTAGCATGACGACGACAGTAGCCAGCATCTTGATCATTTTGGTTGCAGGTTTCGTAATCGATCAAGGGTCTGGCCTGGGGCGTTTCGTGCTGCTGATAAGTTTTGGCGTCTTTTTCGGTTTTCTTTCGGTCTTGTTTTTTGCAAGGGCCCCAGGAGACAACAGGCAGGCGGCTCGAGCGGCAAACACCGGGCATTTTGCAGAGATGCGTGGGGCTGTACGTGATCGTGGGTTCCTGATGTTTTTGCTGGTGTTGTCGTTGGCCACCATTGGCAGCCAGGTTGCGATGTCTTTCATCCCCCTTTTTATGAAAGAGGAAGTGGGTATCCCTGATGGCACCGTTGTGCTGTTGAGCATCGGCACCTATATTGGGGCGCTATTCACCTCCTACTTTTGGGGCTGGGCTGCCGATCGTTATAGCAGTAAGCCGGTGATGCAAGTGAGTCTTATCCTTATGATCCTGTTGCCGGTATCGTACATGATGTTGCCCCGTTATACGGCAGCGAGTATTGCTTTAGCCATGGCTATCGCCTTTGTAGCCGGTATTGCCACCCTTGCCTGGCAGATCAGCTGGACGCGCTATCTCTATGTAAATGCCATTCCCGGACAGAAACGGGCGGCCTATTTGGCGGTCTACTTCGCCTGGTTTAGCGTGGTGGTCGGAACCGGCCCTCTGATCTCAGGGCGTATCCTTGAATGGTCGGCGTTTATTCCAACGATGCAGATTGGCTTAATCTATATCGATGCCTATGCACCACTGTTCATTCTCTCCGTCATTTTATTGGCCTCGACGATGTTGGTGGTGCCCAGGCTGAAAGCTGAAGGTGATGTAACGTTACGGCGATTTGCGGGTATGTTTCTACGCGGTAACCCTGTGCGGGCGATGCGATTGCTCATCCAGTACAATCAGTCGGGCGACGAGATGACGCGCGTGATCACTACCGAAAGGATGGGGGACACGCGTAACTTACTCAACAGCGAAGAGTTGATCGAGGCCTTGCACGATCCCAGCCACAACGTTCGTTATGAGGCCATCCATTCCATTGGTCGCATGCCCGGAACGTCCGAATTGCGTGATGCACTCATCGAGATGCTGGAGGGACCTGAAACTGAATTGGGGATGAGCACGGCCCGTGCTCTGGGGCGTTTGGGCGATCCTGCGGCTGCTCCGGCCTTGCGGCGTTCCCTACAATCCCGCTACGATCTCATCGCTGCAGAGAGCGCGCGTGCGCTCGCCCAACTGGATGATGTTGAAAGTATTCCGGTGCTGGTAAAAAAGATGAGCACGGAACCCAATAAACAACTAAAGGTCGCCTATGCCTCGGCTCTGGGGAAACTGCATGCGGAGGAACAATTGCCCGAGCTGTTTGCATTGCTCTGTGAGGCTGAGACAAACGCCGAACGTGGCGAGGTGGGTCTGGCTATCGCCCGAATCATCGGCGATGAAAAATACTACCTGCAGCAATGGCGTTCATTGCAGAGTAATTTCGATACTGCCACGGCTCAGGCATTAATGGCCCTGCGCAAATCGGCCAAAAAAGCCGAAATGCCCGCCACCGAAGCGTTGCTCGAAATCTGTGCCAATTGCTTCGCTGCATCTGAATCACAGGGCGCAATCGATCAGTTGCGCCGCCTGCTAGAGAATGTTGCTGGCGATGAATCCAAACCGGCACTGCGCGAAGCATTGTTACGTTGCGCCGCCGCTCTCGACCAGTGCGGCAGTGATCGCCTTGATCTCACGCTGCTGGCACTGCATGCGCTTGACACTGCGCTAAATCAAGAACCGCAAGATCCAACATGATAAAAAGTGGCAAGCTTCGAAACCTGCCACCTGCCACTTGCCACTTGCCACCTGCCACTTGCCACTTGCCACCTGCCACCTGCCACCTGCCACTTGCCACCCAACATCAGCTTATCGAGTTTCTATCCCATGCCAACCACAGCCATGCGTATCGACATCTTTTCGATTTTCCCCGAGATGTTCGAGAGCCCCTTTGATGTTTCGATTATCAAGCGGGCGCGTGAGCGGGAGTTGGTGAATATACAAACACACAACATCCGGGATTACGCCACAGATAAACATCAGATGACTGACGATACCCCCTATGGTGGTGGAGGTGGCATGGTGATGAAGCCGGAGCCGATCTTTGCAGCAGTGGAAGCTGTAAAGGGTGAGGATGAGGCCCCGATTATTTTATTGAGCCCTCAGGGGCGGGTGCTAACCCAAACGGTGGTGGAGGAATTGTCCACACACCCACGGCTGATGCTGCTCTGCGGACGCTACGAGGGGGTTGATGAACGGGTACGACAGCATCTGGCCACTGACGAGATCTCCATTGGCGATTACGTGATCTCGGGGGGCGAACTGGCAGCAATGGTGCTGGTGGATGCGGTGATCCGCTTACTGCCCGGCGCCCTGGGTTATGAGCACTCCGCAGCCGAAGACTCCTTTGCTACCGGTATCCTGGAAGGGCCGCATTACACGCGGCCGTTGCAGTTCAGAGGCTGGTCGGTGCCGGATATTTTAAGGTCGGGGCACCACGCCAAAGTGGCCGAGTGGCGTCGAAAGCAAGCGCTTCTTCGCACACTTGAGCGTAGGCCGGAGCTACTGGAGGAGGCGGAGTTGACGACGGAAGAGCGTGTGTGGTTGCGGGAGGCGGGGACCGATTCGAGCGGCAGCTAATGACCTTTCGAGTTCTTTGGCCGTAGGATAGGGCTTCATCGAGAACGAGCGCCATAGTTATATGCTTGTGTCTTGATTGCACACGACACCTTGCTATAATATACTCAGCGGCCGTTGATCAGACCGCTGGACATAAGCATTTGTCGCATATAGCTCAGGTCGACATCGAGAAAACGTTGGGAAGAGAACTGAGCGTGTGGCCGGGAGGAGGTCATAGCATGGTCAAAACGGTATATTTCTTCTTGGTTATGGTCGGGATAATCGCAGGGATTGCTCAGGTTGTTTTGGGGACTATGCCTGATACGATGGGCAGCGCTGACGATGCACTTATTATCCCCACTTCCTATTACCTGTGGACAGCGCCGCAACCTATTACCGTAAATTGGTCGCAATCGTTGGAGCCGGTGTTGGCAGTGGACGGAGACGGGCGCATTCATGCAGCCTGGACAGAATGGATCGGTGTGGGTCAGCGTGAGGTGTGGTATGCGCGTAAAACGAACGGGGCATGGACATCGCCGCAACTGATGGGCGCGGGTGAGTCGCCGGCCCTGGCTGCTGACGGCGTTGGGGATGTGCACCTGGTTTGGGCTCAGGATTATCTGCCCGAGATAGGCCCGTGGCGGCATTCGGCCATACGTTATCGCCGCTGGAATAATGATAGCAAAATGTGGGGGGCGGTGAGCGCCGTCATTGATTATGAAGATGAGCGTTTCCATTCAAAAGAGACGCGCACGCCCGCCATCGCCGCCGACAATGCCGGCAACTTGTATGTAGCCTGGGTCTATCTTCTCGATAACGTTGGCAATGTTTATTTCCGTCATTGGAATGCTGGCGCCCAGAGTTGGTCGCCGCCGGTCAATGTTTCGAACAGCGACAATAATTGCAAGGTCCCTGCTGTGGCCGTGCATGCGGGGAATCCGCACCTCGTGTGGTTGGAGAATGACGTTCGCTATAGCCAAGCGGTATCGGCAATTGGATCATGGACGGAACCGCTAAATTTGATGAGCGGTAACGATCCCTTTGGCCCCGGTATTGCCATCAGCGCTGATGGCGCTGTTCATGTGGTGGCCACACATATGGGTAGCAATAGCGTGTGGCACAAGCGTGGTGATGGCAGCAGATGGTCGGATGCCACTAATGTGGCCTTTTACGCCGGCTCCCCTACCGACTGGTACGAAACCCGCCATGCTCGCGTCATCGCAATCGGGAATGACATTTACGTGTTCTGGACCTGGCAGGATACAGAGATCGGCCAATACGATGAGATCTACTACCGGCCGTGGTTCGCCAGCAGCGGGCAATGGGATACGTATGCCTGGTATGTGCCCACCTGGCGCGATTCCGAGGCGTTCAATGTTGTCGCCGATGCCCAGCAGCAACTGCATATGGCCGTTCAAGGCTGGGTGAATTCGGTCGCCGACGAGTTCGATCCGTTTTATATCGCTACAAAGGGCGGCACGGTGCCGCCGTGGGGGCCGAACGCCACCTATACACCGATCCCACCGCCACCATCACCGACGCCCACACCGACCGCAACGGCTACTCCCACCCGTACCCCCACGCCTACACCCACCCAAACGCCAACCCCGACCCCCACTGCAACGCCGCTCGCCGACCTGCGCTCGACCGGGATGGAGATCACACAGGGCATCCAAAATCTAAGCAACGACATGCCTCTGGTACAGGATCGGCGCACTTATGTGCGGGCATACGTGCTCAGCGACCTGCGCGACGTGATCGGTGTGCAGGCGCAACTTCGCGCTTATCAGGATGGACAGGAACTGGCGGATTCGCCAGCGCCCGCTCAAAACACAATTACCGTGCAGCAGGATGGCGGCAGCCGCCTGCAACTGGACGACAGCTTCTGGTTCTACGTGCCGCCTGCCTGGCGAACGGGCACGGTTACCTTTACAGTCGAGATCAATGCAAACGCGCTGGTGCCGGAAGGCAATACCACTAACAACACGCTCTCGCAAACGGTGACCTTCCACAAGAGCGATAACATCAATCTGGGCATGCAGCCGCTGCACATCCACCAAAATGGAGATCGCAATAATCCCCCGCTGGTCTACTACGTCAGCGACCCTGGTTTCCAGGCGATTTACGACAACGCCCTTCGCTACCATCCCATTTCTGCTGCCAGTCAATACTGGTACAATTCACCCCTCTATCCTGCCACCCACCATGAAGGTTATGAGTGGGACATGCGCACCAGTGGTGGGCGGGATAGCGCATTGCTGCGTCTCAGAATCAAGGATGCATACACATTCGACAGCGCTGTTTGTGGCTGCAGCAATCTACATTGGGTGGGCATGGTGCATCCCGAACTCGACACAGACAAGCGGAAAGAGGGTAAGATCGTGGGTACAGTGATGGGATTGAGCTACGAGCCGGGCAAGCAGGTCTGGGCGAAAATGGTGAGCGGCGCTGGCGGCGGACCCAACTGGTTCAGTGTTGGCGGACAAACCCTGGCGCACGAGTTGGGACATAGCCGGGGTCTGGCGCATGTAGGCTGCGCCGACGACGACAACGACGGCAGCTACGACGAACCCAACGCCGACCTCAGCTATCCCTGGGATTTCCCGGCCTGCCAGCTCGCGGCCATCGATGAGGAGGGGTTCTACGGCTTCGACGTATATTACGAGCGCTTCGGGCAAGTCGAACCGAGCATTCTCAGCAATAACCCCAACGCCCTCAGTCCGCACCAGGCCTTTCCTCTGATGAGCTATCAGCAATACCAGTGGATATCACCCTGGGAATATTGCAAGTTGCTCGAGGATTACGGCATCGACTGCGACCTCCAGTTTGGGGCGCAACCTCAGGCTTTCGCCTTCAGCCCAGACGCTGCTGTTGCTGTTGCAGAAGCATCGCCCGCGTTTGAGCAAACCCAGGCGTACCTGCTGATCGGAGGCGTACTCGATAGCGCCTCAGATGCCATCGAGTTAGAACACGTGTCCTTATTGACACAAGTGGCCCCCGAGCTAATAGCTGAGGCTGTGGGACGACTGTTCGTCAGCGTTGAGTCCTCCTACGCTCTAACGTTTGTCGATAGTGATGGCCAGCCCCTGTACTCGCAGCCATTCACGCCGCTCTACGGCGACAGTGATAGCTCGTTGCTGACCTTTCTGGAACTGGTGCATTGGCAATCGGGGAGCGTCGGAGTGCAGGTGCGCCGGGATGACGTTGTTCTGGCAGAGCTTTTTGCCAGCGCCAATGCGCCGGAGGTGGAATTGCTCTGGCCCAACGGCGGGGAGACATTGCAACCTGGAAACAGCGTGCGCTGGTCGGCCTCCGATCTCGATTCCGATAATCTCACCTTCACCCTGCTCTTCAGTGCCGATGACGGCGCCACCTGGAGGGCGTTGGCTTTGGGTCTCACCGGCGCCGCCTACGAATTACCAACGCTGGCCGATCTGCGCGGCAGCGAACGGGCGCGCTTTCGGGTGATTGTCCATGACGGCTTTCTCACCACCTTCGATGATTCTGACAGCTCCTTCGTTGTCCCAGACGCTGCACCGATCGCAAGGATCATCGAACCGGTCGCTGACATCCATGTGAATCCTGGCGGATTGCTCATCTTGGCCGGTGCGGCCACCGACCCCGAAGATGGCATCCTCAGTGGCAACCAATTGCAGTGGTCGTCTGACCGCGACGGGCTGCTAGGTGAAGGCAACGAACTGCCTGTCTCCACTCTCAGCTATGGTACCCATGCGATTACGCTCACAGCGACCGATACGACAGCCCGGCAGGGTGTCGCAAGTGTGCGGGTTTTCGTAGGGCGGTGGGGTTATTTGCCACTAATACGGCGTTGAACCACGTCACATGACCTGTTCGTCCTGACGATGCCTGATGCCGTCGCGCCACTAGCATCATTAACTGTACCGCTGCAAATAGAATCGCGGCTCCTATTAGAAAGGTGTGGTTTGTTAACACCAGACATCACGTAACACGCAATACGCAACACGTGTTCTGCTAGGACCCCACGAAATCCTGTCGAACCAGAATCGTTAGTGGCAAGAGTGGCGCATTTAGAAGTGTTGCCAGTGCCATCCTGGACACCTATTCAGATGTGGTACAATATTGACACGAATTTGACGAACCGATCTAAATGCATGACAATTATGGCAACGCGATCAATAGAATGAAAGGCGCGATTACTGCAATAGTCTTTGTTGCATGAATACATATCGTTGGCCGATTTAGATTCATAGGAGATGCCATGCCGTCAGATAGCGAACACTGGGACAGGGTCTTTTTGCAAACAGAAGATTCAAGCTTGGGATGGTATGAAGCATCATCATCCCAAACACTGGCTCTGCTCGGTCTGATTCCTGGCTGGGAAGAATCAACCATCTTTATTGCTGGCGCCGGCGCCTCGGTCTTGATTGAAGAAACGCTTTCCAGAGGCGCGAACCTGGTAATCAACGATATCAGTGTCGAAGCGCTCAATCGGGTCAAGAGTAGGCTATCCGCAAACGGGAGAGACGTCGTCTGGTTATGCCAGGATATCTCCAGGCCGATTCAGCAACCGCTACCTGAGATTGACCTCTGGATCGATCGGGCTGTATTGCATTTTCTCACCGACGAACAAGATATTTTGGGATACTTCGAGAATGTGACTTCAGTGTTGGGGTCCGGTTCTCATGTCTTGTTTGCTCAATTTGCCCTGACAGGCGCCCCCACATGCAGCGGCCTGACGCTCCATCGATATTCCGTCGACGAATTATCGGCACGGCTGGGAACGTCTTTTACTTTGGTATCACAGTTTGACTACATCTACATCAACCCAGCCGGTGATCCGAGACCGTATATCTATGCTCTGTTCAGAAGAGAGCTATGACGAACCTTGACTGGGTGAGGGAAAAAGCATGCTTACGATTTCAGAGCAACTGTTACTCCTGGCACTACATGACGAAAAAGGCTCGGTTGTGTTTTCCGCCTCAACTGCGTTGCCGTATGGTCTGGCCGGTGCGGTGCTACTGGACCTCTACTTTTTGGGTATAATCGCATTTGAAGGGAAACATGTCCGAGTTGTCGATGCCAGGGCCACAGATAGTGACGTACTCGATGAAGCTTTGGAATTGATGCGACAGTCGACAAAAATCCGTGAACCGAAATATTGGGTCAGTCGCATCCAGAGCAAGGTCAAACGGTTGCAACAGCGGCTTGCAGAGGACCTGGTAGAAAAACAGATCCTCTCCAAAGAAGAGCGTAAGCTACTGTGGGTATTCACACGCCGGCGTTACCCTACCGACAATGCTGAGCCCGAATATGATATCCGCAACGCCATTCGCAATGTCATCCTCTATGGCCAGCACCCATCTGAAAAAGAGGCAGCGCTGATTAGCCTGATGAGCGCTTGCGAGTTGGTGAACGAAGTCTTTTCGAAAGAGGAACGAAAGAGTGCAAAACAACGCATCAAGACCCTTTCGCAAGAGGATGAGGTCAGTAAGGCTGTATCGGCAGTGGTTGCCGAGATCACAGCAGCCATCATGGTTGCGATGATCGCGGCCACGACCGCCTCAACTACATCAAGCTAAAATAATCTGGTCGATGTCGTTTCACTCACTGGTGGATAGGTAAGCCAAATGCAAATAACCGCAACGATGGCGCTGACAACTGGATTGATCTTGGGGCTGCTCATGCTCTATTTCGCCTTCGTGTCCTGGCGCGAAGAGGAACCAAGGGCCATGAAGTTGGCCGTGGCCCTCGCTTTTCTCCTGCCAATCCCTTATTTGGCAGCTAGCTTGATCGATTTTCAACTGCAAACACCCTTTTCGCTTGTCCTCCTGGTTGCCACGTTATTGGCAATCATCATTCTACTGCTACCGATCGGTAAGGGGTTTGCGTTCGAAGAGGACACGCCCACAAAACGTATCGACGAACGCGATATCATGTTCTCTCGCATGCAGTTGGTGCATGGGTCTGACCGATTTAGGGATTACTACCGGCGTCACCCCGAAAAAAGGGCCTTGGATGACAGATTCCGCAGCCGGCCCGGTCTCATGCAACCGGGAGCACTTTACTACGATACGATCACTTCGGCGGCGGCAGAGGCCAGTTTCAAGACCGTATCCGCTTTCCATGCCATGCTCGACGTACAAAACCTCTCTGCGTCGCCCCAACAGAAGGACCCAGCCCAGATTACGCAATTTCTCAAACAGTGGGCCAAGAAGTTAGGTGCTGTTTCGGTAGGCATCACTGAACTGCAGGACTATCATCTCTACAGTGTCATCGGGCGGGGACAACGCTACGGCGAGGCGGTCGAACTGGATCACAGCTATGCTATAGCCCTCACCGTAGAAATGGACAAGGTCTTGTTGGACAGGGCGCCATACGGGCCGACGGCCATGGAATCGGCCCAGCAATACCTGAATTCCGGCGCCATTGCCGTGCAGATCGCCGAGTTCATCCGCCAGCTTGGCTATGCCAGCCGGGCGCATATCGATGGCAGCTATCGCCTGGTGTGTCCACTGGTGGCCCGGGACGCGGGATTGGGTGAGATCGGCAGGATGGGTTTGTTGATGACGCCCGAGTTGGGGCCTCGCCTGCGTTTGGCAGTGGTCACCACAGAACTACCGTTGATTCCAGATAAGAGGCAACAGGATGGCGCAACGCTGGATTTTTGCCGCCGTTGCAAAAAATGCGCCGATGTCTGTCCCAGTGGCGCCATCTCATTTGATGACCGTGAAGCCATTGATGGCGTCAAACGCTGGCAGATCAATTCTGAAGCCTGTTTCACCTATTGGTGCACCGTTGGCACCGATTGCGGACGTTGTATGAGTGTCTGCCCTTACGCCCATCCCGACAATCTCTTGCACAACATGGTGCGGGCCGGCGTGAAGCAGTCGTCGTTATTTAGAGAACTTGCCTTGAAGCTGGATGATGCCTTTTACGGGCGCCAGCCGGCTACATTGGACATACCTGACTGGATTGGGGATGTAATCGCTTAAATCAGGAGCATCAGTATCATGCAGACATCCAAAAAATCTCGCCTGGGTGGATTACCACCTCAATACAACTTCATTTTCAATCCCTATCCAGACTCGCGCATCACAAGCTGCCCTTTCTGCGGCGAGAAAACGGGGCAACGAAAGCTCCCGCTGCTAGTCCACGTTGATCCAAAGCATCTGATCGCTCTCAATTACACGTGTCGCTATTGCCGCCACTGCGATTTGCTCGTAGCCCACAAACATGAGATTGAACATCTGCTGACTGAAATCTTTACTCAATATGCCCTCGACAGTATTGGCAATGAATATTTGATCATCGGCACGGTAGACAAAAAAGTGTGGCGGAAGGGTGTCAAAGAGCAAGTACCTACCACCGACATATTCCCCCATACACATGA
>JAAENG010000418.1 GCA_024224665.1 Chloroflexota bacterium
CCATCAATCTTGAGCGCGGCTTCCGCTATCCCGAGGAGCACCTCTTCATCGATTCGGTATACGGAAAGGACGGCCGGATCTACCGCTGGAAACTCCATGACGATGATGTCAGCATCTTGCGCTTCGACCGCGATGGCGAGCCCGGTCCTTTCGAATCCGCGGGCACGAACGAAATCCGGGTGGACGATATCCCCATCACAGGCAGGCTCTACAAAAACGCACATCTCAACAAGCAATTGACCTGCTGGTTCGATATCTATGTTGGGATGAACGTGGATGCAGAGGGCAATATCTACTACGCTGGCAAGCAGAAGCGCTACATTGAACAGGGCATGATGCTGTCCCGCTATGGCTTGTATCGGTCCATCGATGTTTACGACGCCACGGGTAAACTGAAACAAGACGATGCGCTGAACCTTACCAGCGTAATGGGCATCGAGGTCGATGCTGAGGGGTACCTCTACATCCTCCATATCCCCTCCAACGGCCGAGAGCCAGAGAAGCCCATTGCCCGAAAGGTGGCAGGAAAGCCCAAACGATTGCCCATGCGTCCCTTCGTTCTGTCCAAGTTCGCCCCCACCGGCGGTGAACCGATTTGGTCGCGTCCGTGGAGTGGCAATCAGGGCATGGGATTCCTACCGCCCAATCCGCACTGCATCTGCAGCACCCACCGAATTAACCAAGCGCTGGACGAGAAGGGTTACATCTACATAGCCAACAAATACAGCGTCCAAGTTATCAATACGGAGACGGGCAAGCTCGTGGGTGAATTCGGCACCTATGGGAACACGGACTGCAAGGGCAAGGACAGCGCATACCCCAATCCTGAGCTTCCCTTCGGGGCCATTTCCAG
>JAAENG010000419.1 GCA_024224665.1 Chloroflexota bacterium
ACGGTCGCTGACGCCGCCGCCGTTCTGGCCCTCTACAACAAACACAATGCTCGCTATGTAGGCAGCTTTGTGTGGACAGAGGACCACATTAGGCACCGTATCAAGTACCGCAGCGAGGATGAGTTCTGTTTACTGGCTATCAATGATGACGATGATGCGCTGGGCTATCTGTTTTTGAACCGGCAAAATCGGCAACGCGCTACCGAAGTCGTCGCTTCAGATCGGTTCGCTGCCTTTACGTTGCTAAAAGAACATGCCCTCCGGTACGCTGAGACCTCCGGATCCAGGGAAACGCTCTATTGGCCCTTTGCGCCCCATGTGCCACTGCTCTACCATCTAAGTGATCAGATAGAAGTGCGTTGCGAAACCTATTTCGTTCCTAACGGGTATTGGATGGCCCGGCCTGCCCATCTTCCTACCTTGTTGCAGTCTCTACTGCCGGCCTGGCAGCGGCGCTGGCGGGATTCGCTGGCCCCCTGGTCGGGTGAGATGACGCTCATGGTGGAGGATGTCACCTGCCACCTACGTTTGACCCCGGGCGATGTACAGAAGCTCGAGCAGGCTGCTGCCCCGTCCAACACTGTTAAGCTAACATCTGGCGCCTTTGCACAACTCATATTTGGGTATCGCCCGCTGAGTTGGTATGCTGAACAAACGGAACAGGTGATTCCCACACAGCTGATCACGGTGCTCGACATCCTCTTCCCCACTGGCAATGCTTACGTCCCCGGAACCGATCATTTTTGATGGGATGACGGTGAAGGGTTCATTGTCCTTGATATTTACGTAGGCGGCGACCACATCACCATTCCCAATTCGCTATTTACGATGTCCCTACCACCGCCGGAAGAAAAACCTCGTTACGTGCGCGACATGTTCGCAGGCACAGCCCAGCGCTACGATCTGATGAACCGGCTGATGACGCTGGGACAAGATCAGTCCTGGCGGCGGAGGGTGGTCGAAGCCTGTAATCTACCGCCGAGAGGCCGTTTGCTGGATGTGGCAACCGGCACTGCCGATATCGCCCTGGAGGCGTTGAACCAGCGTCCCGATATCAGCGTCATCGGCAGCGATTTCACGCACGAAATGATGCTGATCGGTCAGGCCAAAGATGTGGCCCGGCGCCTCCCCTTGATCGAGGCCGATGCCATGAGATTACCCTTCCCCGACAACAGCTTCGACGCAGCTTGCTCTGGCTTTCTGATGCGCAACGTTAGCGATATCGCAGCAACCTTTGCCGAACAGAGGCGAGTGGTAAGCCCCGGCGGCCGTGTGGTCTGTCTGGAGATCACCCGCCCTGCCACACCGATCTGGCGAGATCTTTTCGGCCTTTACTTCCACCAGTTTGTGCCTCGCATCACCGCCCTTGTCAGCAGCAACAAGAGCGCCTACGATTATCTTCCCGCCTCCACCGTCGCCTTCCCCCGCCCGCCCCAGCTTAAAACCATCATGGAGTCGGTTGGATTGGGCAATGTGACTTATCGTGTGTTGATGCTGGGCACGATAGCCATTCATGTGGGTGAGGTTCGATAAATGTGATTGCTAATCGTATCCGCCGATGATAGAATGAACGATAACTCCTACGTATTTACCGTGGAAGACTATGTCCGAGATAGAGCAAACGATAACTGTAAAACTGCCTCAATCCATTGTGCGTAGGTTGCAACGCGCAGCTGAAATCACTTATCGTTCTGTGGATGAAGTGCTGGCCTCAACTGTGGAAGCTGCGCTGTCTGCTCCATCTGATTTGCCTGATGAACTGGCTGATGAATTGGCTGCAATGCACCTGTTGAACGACGAGGCTTTGCACGCAGCGGCTCAACCATCACTCTCCGCCGCAGATCAACAACGGCTGCAGCAGTTGAATCAGGAAGCAGGTGAGGGGGAGCTTACTTTGGCGGAAGCGACTGAGCAGACTGCGTTACTGGCAGCCTACTATCGTTCCATGTTGAGGAGGGCGCAGGCATTGGCTGTGTTGGCTCAACGAGGTTATCCTGTTCTCGACCAGCAGGCTTGCCCGGAGTGATTGCATGCCAGGCCCACGGTTATCATCGCTGCTGCGGAAAGAAGTACGCCAGCGGGCTGGGAGACGTTGCGGATATTGCCAAACACCGGAGTGGCTCATTGGCATGGAGCACGATATCGATCATATTGTGCCACGTGCGCATGGCGGCGAGAATACAATTGATAATCTGTGTTTGGCGTGTTCTTCATGTAATGGCTTCAAACATGCCAAAACATACGGCATTGATCGAGAATCGGGTGAAGCTGTTAAGTTGTTCCATCCGCGAAAACAGGACTGGAATGAACATTTTGTGTGGGGTGAAACTGGGACGCGTGTCCTCGGCACTACACCTTTTGGACGTGCCACGATCGAATCTCTTCAAGTTAACCATCCATTGATTGTCATAGCGCGCTCAATCTGGATAGAATTTGGATATCATCCGCCGAGGATCGCGTCATGAAACGTCTAATCATCGCCCTCTCCGGCGCATCCGGCCAGATTTACGGCATCCGCATATTAGAGATCCTGAAACAGACGGCTGAGATCGAAACACATGTGGTGCTATCTCCCTCGGCCGGGATCACGATGGCTCAGGAGACGACCTATAAGCTCAAACAGGTCGAGGCTCTGGCCGATGTGCTCTACCGGCCGGGCGATATCGGCGCCGCTATCGCCTCCGGCTCCTTCGAAACCATGGGAATGATCGTCGTGCCTTGTTCGATCAAAAGCCTGAGCAGCATCGCCCATAGTTATGATACCGATCTGCTGACGCGCGCGGCCGATGTGCAACTCAAGGAAGGTAGATCGGTCATCCTGGTGGTGCGGGAAACACCGCTGCACCTGGGCCACCTGCGTTTGATGACTGAGGCTACCGAGATCGGTTGCACGATTTTTCCGCCGGTCCCCGCCTACTACAGTCTGCCAAAAACCATTGACGATCTCGTCGGCAACACCTGTGGCCGTATCCTCGCCCGTGCCGGAATCTCCAATGCGCTTTATGGCGAATGGTTAGGACTTGGCCGGAGGTCGGAGGTCTGAAGTCGGAGGTCTGAAGTCGAAAGTCGAAGGTCGGATCCCCCTCGAGCTTGCCTCGCGACTATCCGAAGAGATCCCCCCTCAAACCCAAACCGCCCTGTCGCCTTGTCACCCTGTCACCCAGCCACCTTGTCAAAAATACCATTGTCCCTCATTGAACGAATCTACGCCTACTTAGCTGAACACAACACACTGACTCTGGCCACAACAGGTAAGGATGGGGCTCCACATGCCTGCGCCTTGTTTTATGCGGTCGAGCCAGATCTTATGCTCTATTTTCTGTCGGAACCCAAAACCCTCCATGCCCGGCATATTGGCGACGGCGCCCGAATTGCCGCCTCGGTCGAGTGCAACCATCAAGATTGGCGAACGATTCGTGGTTTGCAATTATATGGTCAGGCTTCATGTTGTATTACAGCTGATGAAACCAAGGTCGCCCGCTCGATCTATGGGCGTCGGTTTAGCTTTATCGCTCGCACCGAGACCCTGGCGGGACCTCTTAGCCGGGCGAGCTATTATCGCATCCTTCCAACATGGGTGCGCTTGATCGATAACAGCCGGGGATTTGGCCACAAGGAAGAATGGCGACGGACATGACAGGCGAACTGGTATCGCAACAACCTGATTCTCCCCTCTCGCGGCGTTCTGCGGACAAGGCTGCCTTACTTGGCCACCCCTCTTATGTGTGGCGAGCAGGTCAGGAACGGCGTTTGCAGCTGGTTATACAATGGTCTATGGTCAAAGACGCCGATCTCTTGGTGGACGGCGCCGGTGTGGGCATGTACAGCCAACGTCTGGCGAAGGTCGGCGCTCGAGTTACCTCCCTCGATATCGATTACCCCAGCATGGTAGAGGCCAGCAGCAACAATGAGCGCTGTCTGGTAGGCGCCTGCGAAAAACTACCATTCCCTTCTGGGCGGTTTGACACAGTGCTGTCGCATGAAGTGCTCGAGCATACAGAGGATGATGTGACGGCCTTGGCTGAAATGGTACGCGTGCTCAGGCCGGGCGGACGCATGGTTCTGTTCGTGCCGAACCGTCTCTATCCCATGGAAACCCACGGCCACTACTGGCGCGGTGAATATCATTTTGGAAACACTCCACTGATCAATTGGCTACCCAACCGATATCGTAACCGCTTGGTTCCGCATGTACGAGCTTACACCAACGGTGATCTCGCCCGCTTGTTCACTCCGCTGAAGGTGAACGTGCATATACATAGTAAAATCTATCCCGGCTACGACAATATCATTTACCGGTTCCCCCGTCTCGGACGTTTGATTCGAAATACCACCTATGCCATGGAGCGAACACGACTGCGCGCCTTTGGCATATCCCATTTTATCGTAGCGGAAAGACTGTAGACAAAACGAGACCGGCCAGGCGCCCAACAGCCTGGTCGGTCTCATACAAGAGAGGAGGAAGATGTTGCCCTTTTACTATCGCACATTTATTGTGCAAGTTCGGTACTTCTGCCCACATTTCTCA
Source organism: Chloroflexota bacterium (assembly GCA_024224665.1). Lineage (GTDB taxonomy): Bacteria > Chloroflexota > Anaerolineae > J102 > J102 > PIVW01. Next base: position 4,529 of record JAAENG010000419.1, read on the forward strand.
GCGATCTTTCATTTTTCTCTTGAAATACCTGGTAGGATTTCTCTCAGTCTTAGCTCAGGCGTAAGCTGGATTCCTTGTTAGGGGGGCATCGCTATGCTACACTTTGGGATGATTATGTCGTGTGTTCCCTTATCCCACCATGGTAGACATTACAACATGTTGCTTTTATGACTCCAGCGATTCCCCCACGTTCTAATGTGCCACGGTCAGGATGGTGGCAACTCGCACTTTTGTGGGTTTTGGCGCCAGCGTTTATTGTCGTGTTGGCCCTGACCCGTTTCGAATGGCAATATCAAGATCGAATCTATCCAGGTGTTCAAGCCTTGGGTATTGATCTGAGCGGTATGAATCAGGAGACGGCCGCTCAGAGGTTGGCGGTGGCTGCTCAGGTCTATGATTTACCGCCGTTGGCGTTGCGCCACGGCGATCAGGTTTGGCCATTGAAAGCTGAGGAATTGGGGGTCGAGGTCAACGTCGAAGATACTCTCGCTCAAGCATTTGCCTGGGGTCGTAACGGAGATATCTTTGAGAATCTGAATGCACAGATGCAGGCTTTTTGGCAGGGTCAGCGACAATATCCGCAGTTGGCAGCACAGCCCGGTGCTGTGACAGCTGCTGTCGCCGGGCGTACCGCTCATCTCAACCAGTCGGTGACCGAATCCAAACTGTCCCTCAGCGATCTTCAAGTTGTAATCTCTACGCCGAGGTCAGGGCAGATTGTAGATGTCGAGGCAACACGCAATGAGGTGTTGGGCAGAGTTAGTTCTGGGCGAGGTGGCGTAGTTGATGTGATCGTGCACGAATTGTCCACCACTCAAACAGATGTGAGTGCTGGCCGTGAAGCGATCGAGCAATTATTGGATGAGCCTATTGTTCTGGCCGACACCTTGGGGGAGTTTCAGTTTGCCCTAGATCCGGCAACGCTGGCCGAAATACTAGATTGGGTAGCGGATGAAAACATGGCAGGTGGGCTGCGCGCTGAAGTCAAACAAGAGGAATTGGTCAAGTTGGTAGACACTTGGGCACAGCAAATTGCGCGTCCACCCTTGAACGCGCGGTTTGACTTCAACGAGAATCTCGGATCCCTGGTGGAACTCTCACCCAGTGCCGATGGTTACGCTCTGGATACCGAGGCAACCATCGCCGGCATTATTTCTGCTATCGAAACCGGCCAAACACATATCGATTTGCCGGTCGAGTTGTTGCACCCGGCAGTGGCATCGGACGATATCGGCGGTTTGGGGATCAAGGAGCTGGTGGTTGCAGGGCGCAGCAATTTCGCTGGGTCCAGCGAAGCGCGCATCCGTAACATCGAGGTGGCAGCTTCCAAGTTTGTGGGCGTAGTTGTGCCACCAGGTGAAGTATTCTCATTTAACGAACATATCGGAGATGTGACAGCAGCCAATGGATTCGAGGATTCCTTGATTATTGCCGGTGATCGCACGGCTGTGGGAGTAGGTGGGGGCGTCTGCCAGGTTAGTACAACGGTATTTCGGGCGGCCTGGCGCGCTGGTTTTCCCATCGAAGAGCGTTGGAACCATGGCTATGTGGTAAGTTGGTATGGCAATCCCGGGCTTGATGCCACCATTTATACCCCAACTGTAGATTTCAAATTTCGGAACACGACCGACCACCATCTACTCATCAAACCCATTGTCGATAGTGAAAATGGTGTACTAACGTACAAGTTTTTTGGCACTAAACCCGACTGGCAGGTCGAATTAGAAAAACCTGTCCAGAAGGAATTTGTACCTGCACCCGCTCCCCTTTATATCGAAGACCTCGGCTTACCCAAAGGGAAGGTCGTACAATTTGACTGGGCCGTGCAGGGAATGGATACCGTGGCCCGCCGCAAGGTGGTAGCCGCGAATGGTACCGTGCTGCTCGAGGAAAAGCTTGATAGCCACTACATGCCCTGGCAGGCGAAATACCGCTTTGGCCCTGGATTTGTGCCGCCCGAAAACGCCGAAGTGCAGCGAGAGGAAGAGCCTGCCAATCAGAACTAAAGCGAGTGCGTTACGCGTTTGGCCGATCCGACTCCTAAAACGCCGCCGTGGTCATCGATCGATAAACCAGCGCTGCGATGAATAGACAGACAAAGGCATAGAGAGCTTGATCATTCGAGTCTTCCATGTGTCCCCGGGTATAGGCATACACGGCTGGCAGGGTCAGAACCGTCACAAATCCATAAAGATAATGTAGCCAGGGGCGACCTGCGGATGGAGAGAGTGAAAGCGCCAGCACCATGTATAAACCGAGCGAAAGTTGGGCGATAACTAGGATCTCACCAACGATCAGCACGCCCAAATAGTTTTGATCGATGCCCTGACTCTGGCGCCAACGAATGATTCCCCAAACACCGGCGATAATCATGAAGAGCAGGGCTGCATTACCAATACGTCCGTGAATTTCGCCAAGCGTCATAGTCAGTCTCGCTCTCAGTACCCCAGCTCTCGCAGGCGCTGTTCACCAATGCCAAAATGATGGCCGACTTCATGCAGGACTGTGCGCTGAACCTGCCTGTGAATGGCTTCCGGGGTGCGGTGATGGTCGACCATCGGGTGCATAAAAATCGTGATCCGATCCGGTGGGACCATGCCATAGTGAGTGCTTCGGCGCGTTAATGGCACACCCTGGTAAAGTCCGTAAAGTGCCCGGCCCGGCCCCAGGCCGACATCTTCTGCTTGCGATCGTGTTGGATATTCGGCCACAGTTACGGTCACATTTTCCATCATTTTGTGGATCTCAGGGGATAGCGTCGAGAGCGCTTGCTCGACCAATGTTTGGAAATCCTCTAAAGTAATATTGGAAAGAAGAGTCATAGAAATAAAAGTTGGTTTTCAAGATCGACAACCAAACATCTGTTGGCCAAAACGCATTATAGCATAGAGATGTTGGAGCTATGGTACTGTTTATCACTACCGGCTCAACGACGTTGAGTTAAGGTGCATTGCACTCGTGTAGGCAGCCAAACGCTGGGGTTTTCCAAGCAGTATCCGCTGCAAAACCTGGCAGAGAGTGCATTGCACCTGGGTTACATCCCTCAACTTAATGACATTCACTACCAACTTGGCGATATATGCTGGTATAATGATCAGCATGATCCAAATCCCGCAAGTCGTTCCAAGAGAGGCTTCGTGGATCGGGATTTTCTTATTTCTCTATTTGTGGCGCAAGTAACGCATGACTGAACATAGACAAGACCCCGAACTCCATTTTGTTTGGCTGGAAGTAAGTGATTTGCCCCGATCTGTGGATTTTTATCGAGAGACATTGGGGTTCCCTGTACAAGATGACGCCGGTGCTTTCGCCATTGTACATCTTGCCAGTTCCAAGCTATACCTGGCTCCTGGACAGCCCCTGGGCATGAGCATGCACATAGCCGTCTCTATTCCTGATGTCGATTACATGTACAAGCGCCTGCGAAGTTACCACTTGAACATAGCCAGTCCCGTTGATGAAGGTTGGGCGCGTTACATCAGTTTAATTGATCCTGATGGTTACCGCCTCCTCCTCTTACAACCCACCACTGTTTCTTCGGGGTCAAACGCATGAGACCCTTGTTCCCCCGTGTCCCCCTACTCCTTGTTCTACTCCTACTTTTACTTCTCTCCCTTCCTGCCCTGCTGACCCGAGCACAATCTCCTGATGAATTCCTGGTAACCCTGGATGTATCCACCGCCAGCGGGCGCACCAATCTGATCCGGCAGGATTACGAACTGTGGGGTGCTAGCAATGACGGTATTACGTTGGTTATAAATGCACGAGAACTCAAGGCATTGCAATCAGAGGGCTATGTCGTTACAGCTGTACAGCCACTGGATTTCCCACCCAACTTCCAGGACTACCACGATTACGACGAGATGGTCGCCGTCCTGCAAGTTTTAGCAAGCACTTACCCCGATATCAGTCACTTGCAGAGCGTGGGCCAATCGATCGAGGGACGTGAAGTCTGGGCTATGCGCATTAGCGACCAACCAGACATAGAAGAACCTGGAGAACAGGGTATTCTAATCTTCGCCAACATGCACGCACGTGAACACCTGACACTGGAGCAGGCGCTCTTCTTGATCCGTGATCTCTTGGAGAACTATGGCGTGGTGGGGGAGATCACGAATCTTGTAGATCAGCGCGATATCTGGGTTATCCCCAATCTCAATCCTGACGGGACTGAATACGATATCGATACTTGGAACACAGGCGCACCCTATTGGCGCAAGAATCGACGCGACAACGGCAACGGCAGCTTTGGTGTGGATCTTAATCGCAACTTCGCCTACGAGTGGGGTTGTTGTGGTGGCAGTAGCGGCAATAAGGGGAGCAGTCTTTATCGAGGCCCCGCGCCCTTCTCTGAGCCTGAAACTCAGATTATCAGAGACTTCGTTATCTCTCACCCTCAGCTCACAACCAGCCTCTCTCTACACACCTACGGCGAACTCATTCTTTATCCATTTGGTTATACCTATGCCGACCAGCCCGCCGATATGGTTGCTCGTGATCTCTTGATTTTTCGGGCCATGGCCAGAGAGATGGCCGATCTCAACGGCTACACCCCCGAACAAGCTAGCGATCTCTACATCGTCGATGGGGACTCAGACGATTGGTTATATGGCGACCAGGGTCTCTATGCCTTTACCTGGGAACTGTACCCTCGCAGTTCAAACCCGGGATTCTATCCAGATGATAGCGTCATCCCCGCCCAAACAGCACGAAATCGTAGCGCTTTGCGTCATACCATTGCTTTGGCCGATGACCCTGCCAAAAGCATCGGCGAAGGTACGGACATGGCCCCGCCCGAGATCCAAATTGAAGTACCAGATGATGGCGCCCATAAAGTGGCCGGAATACCCATCAACGTCGAGGTTATCACTTCTGACAATATCAGTGTAACGACGGTCGAATATCTGCTTGACGGCGAGACGGTGGCAATTGTCACCACGCCAGGTTTTGGTACAACGCTGACGCTGCCCGTGGGTGATTACGAACTGAGTGCTCGCGCCTTCGATTCGGCCCACTGGCAGACACTATCGGAGACTATCGAAGTGCACGTGGATCCGGCGCCGACTGATACCCCATCCCCAAGCCTCACAGCAACCATCACGCCCACTGCCACGCAGACACCGACCGATACACCGACGCCAACCATCACACCCACACCTACCATCACACCCACACCCTCTGATACATCCGCCCCGACGGCGACTCCATCAGCCACAGCCACTGCAAGTCCCACCCTAACGGTCACACCTAGTGTCACACCGACCGAAACTCCCACCCCCACGCTTTCACCTACCCCCACTGCTACGCCAACCGAGACCCCTACCCCGACGAAAACACACACCTCCACGGTAACCCCAACTACGACACTGACACCCACCGTCTCACCGACCCCTACCATCACTCCAACGCCGTACAACCTCTACCTGCCGCTACTCATACAGGTTCAACAGGATTTCGTGTGGCCCTAGAAAACAGGTGTTGCGTATTGCGTGTTACGTGATGGTTGCGCTAACGAACCATGCCTTTCTAGTAGGAGCCACACAAATTCCGAACGCGCCTTCCCTTTTTGTAGACAGCGGCTACCGGATTCGTGCCGTAGCGGTAGGTTAGATCTCGATAGTCGGCGCTTTCGAGTATCACAAAGTCGGCTTGATAACCGGGCGCCAAGGCGCCGATCGAACGGCCAAAGCCGATAGCATAGGCCGCATTCAAAGTAGCGGCCGTGAGCGCCTCAGCCGGAGTCATGCGCATCATGCGGGTTGCCAGCGCCATCATCATTGGCATGGATTCACACCAACTGGTGCCAGGGTTCAGATCAGTAGCCAGAGCAACAGCGCCACCGTAGTCGATCAGCTTTCGCGCTGGGGCATAGTGTGATTGCCCTAGGCCAAAGGGCGTGCCTGGAAGTACCACAGCGATGGTTGCAGACCCGGCAAGCAACTGTAATTCTTTGTCCCCCGTGCGCACAAGATGATCGACCGATGTCGCTCCTAACTCAACCGCCAAACTGGTCCCGCCCATTGGTTCGAACTCATCTACATGAAGTTTGAGAGCCAAACCATGCCCTTTAGCAGCCTCGAGTATTCGTCGAGTTTGTTCCACATCGAAAACACCTCGTTCACAGAATACATCGCAGAACTGCGCAGCGCCCTGCCGATAACTCCCCGCCGTCTCCGTGTTGACTGTGTAGATCATGGTCCCCAGGTCAGGTAGCATTTCCTCGACGACACTATCCACATAAGCGTCGGGGTTTCCTTTGTATTCAGACGGTACAGCGTGTGCGCCAAGGAAAGTCGGCACCAAATCCAGATCGTACTGCGCGTCCAGCATATGGATGGCATCCAGCATCTTGCGCTCGTTCGCTAGATCCAACCCATAACCGGTCTTAATCTCTGCTGTCGTTGTCCCGTATGTCAGCATGCGCTCCAGCCGGGCTCCTGTCTCTGCCATAAGCTGCGACAAATCTGCTGCGCGTGTCGCCTGCACAGTGGATAGAATACCACCTCCCGCCGCCATGATCTCCATATAACTGGCACCGGCAATACGTTGTTCGAACTCACCTGCGCGGATACCGGCCCACGCAGCGTGGGTATGTGGGTCCACAAACCCAGGGACAACGGCCCTCGCTTTAACATCCACGATCTCAACCGGTTGGAACTGCTTCTCTAGCTGCCGTCGTGGCCCGACCGCCGCAATTCTCTCCCCCTCTACGGCGAGAGCGGCATCCTTTATCTGAACAAGCTCCGACATAGCCAGTCCATGCCGCGCCTGTGTGGAGACAGGCGCAGTCACGAGTTCGGCGATATTGACAACCAGCAGATCGCAGTGTTCCATATATACCTCACTTAGGACGAAGAATTCAATATTATGCGCTTAGGTAAAATGATCGACAACTTTTTGTCGCTGTGTGTGGCACGTTGCCAAATGGCAAGTTCAACCTTGTCTGCAACCGAACTCGCACCTGCGACCTGCTACTCGCTACCTGCCCCAGCGAGGCTTAATTTTCTCAGCGCAGTCTGGGAACAATTGCTAGAACCTTAGCGACAACTACGAATCGGCACATCTTGCTCTGGTGCAATCGTAAGTCCACTAACGCCATGTGTCCAAATATTGGGATAGGTAGCAATTCCGTCCACCTCGACCCAGAAATAGATATGGCGGTCCGGATCCCTGGCAGCCGAAACATCGATATCATTGAAGTCGTAAGCGAGCCAGGTAACATCACCCTGGGTAACTGTACGTGGCTGTCCTAAAACGGCCGCCGCACGCCCTCCATTCACGCCGTTGTCTATAGACGAGTGCAGGCGAGGCTGTGGCTGTGGCTGTGGTGAAACACCTGGCGCCAAAGCTATATCAGATTTTTTATTGAATAGGAAGGCGCTAAGATTAGCCAATTTGGCCTCACTTACTGGAGCATTGCCGTGGGGCCATACGATCTCGATCTTGGCGTCTACCGCAGTGGGGCTGGCGCTGGTGGTGGCAGAGGGGATATCCTGGCCTGGCGCCCGAGTGAGCGCATCTGCACCGTGCGTCCAGATATTGCGTCGCGTTTCATAGCCATCCACTGTGAGAAAGAAATTCAGTTTATTAGCCGGATCATTGGCAGCGCTCACATCAACATCATTGAAATCCCATACCCGATAGGTGTGGCCATGTGCGCGTACAGGCCGAGGTTTTCCGGTAGCAATGGGCCGAGCAGGGGCGTTGTCGATGGCCGCCCACAGGCGAACTGGCGCCTCGAAATCACAGGCGACGGGATTGAACAACTCATCTTCGTACAAGTGGGCGGTGATATTTGCCAGCTTCGCTTCTGTGACAGACGCCCCACCATGCGGCCACACGATCTCGATCTTGGCGATGACTGACTGAGTCCCGATTACCGGTGATGGCGTGACAGTGGGAGCCTGGGTCGGCGTTGATGTGACCGAAGGTGTCTTGGTGGGAACCGGTGTGAAGGTGGCTGTAAAGGTAGCGGTTGGGTTCAGAGTATGCGTCGCTGAAGGTGTTGATGTGGCCGAAGGTGTTTTGGTGGGAATCGGTGTGAAGGTGGCGGTTGGGTTCAGAGTATGCGTCGCTGAAGGCGTTGGTGTTGCCGATGGACGCGGCGTTGGTGTGCCAGTCCTTGTTGGCGGTTGTTTTGTCGATGTTTTCGTGGCTCTGGGTGTTGGGGTGGCGGTGACGCTGGGCGCTGGTGTGGGCAGAATGCAATCGCCCCCACTGAAGATCTCCAGCAATCCCTCCTCGTAGCTGGCCACATAGATGAAATTGTCCCAAACAGCCAGCCCTTGTCCGCCATGATCTGCATTTTGGCGTGCGAGTGGCAAGCTACCTAACTGCTGCCCCTTATCTACATCGACCACCAGCAATTGGTCGTTGACTGCATCCACAGCTAGCAATTGTCTGGTGTCAGTATTGAAAGCAAGTGCAAAGGGCGGTCCTGAAAGCTGATACCTGGCAAGTTCTTCTCCCGTTTCGCTATCCAACACAAAGATACTCTGCCTGTCGCGGCTACCGACAAAGAGCTGATTTGTTGCCGGATCCACTGCAAGGCCAAAGGCATCGCCACCGCTAATCGGTCCGAACTGATCGATGAGACGAGCTTTGCTATCGATGACACTTACAAATCCATCGAGATGGCTGACGAAAGCGTTGTTGCGGTCGACGACTACGAGTGCAGGGGCATCCGCCACGGCAATAGTAGCTAGTGGTTGTCGAGAGACTAAATCAAACACACTCACGCTATTATCTGCAAAATTAGCAACAAACAGGCGATCCGCACCGGCATCGGCGCCCCAGGGTAAATTGCCCACCGCAATCAGATCGGCCAGACCTACCTCAACCAGATCGATCACGCTCACATTACCGCTATCGCGATGCACCATGTAAGCCATGCCCTGCCATTCTGTTACCGCGTTGGCGCCACGTCCATTTGTCGCAATCAGCGGGCTGGTGTCAGAAAAATTCATGACACGAAGACTGGCGTTATCGTTCAGACCAATGGCGACACCATGCTGGCTGACGCTAACGCCTTTGGGATGTGCGCCAACTGGTCCACTATCAAGGTATTGGGGCAGGCAGGATTGTGGAACCGAGGTGTGGGTGGGTGAAGGGCCGGGGGTGAATGTTTGGGTGGGTCGGGGCGTAGCGGTAAAGGTCGGTTCAGGCGTTGGTGAGAATGTTGATGTGGGCGTAGACGTTTTAGTTGATGTTGGGGACAGGGTTGGTTTGACGGTATCTGTGTGAGTGGGTTGGGGGGTAGGCGTTGGGGATAGGGTTGGTTTGATGGTAGCAGTATGAGTGGGTTGGGGAGTGGGTGTTGGCGTAGTGGTCGCGCTTGGACGAGGCGTAACCGTAGCTGTTGGTGAGGGTGTCGGAGATGCAGTTGCTGTAGGGGTAGGGGTAGGGGTAGGGGTAGGGGTAGGGGTTGGGGTTGGGGGTGGGGTTGGGGTTGGGGTTGGGGTTGGGGTAGAGGTTGGGGTCGGTGTTCTCGTTGGCGTAGCGGTATGTGTAGGGGTAGGGGTGGGCAACCGGTAGACGATCTCAACCCATGGGCGCAGATTCAGGTTACTATGATCACTACTTGCCAGACTGTATTGGAGGTTGACGGCACTCTGTCCACGGATAATGAAGCCATGATTATCCACAGGATCGGCTACCCAATCCTGTGCTACGTCTGTGATATCAAGTATGAGGGCGCCACCATTTGGCACAGGTATCCATGGTGAGGATACAGGTTGTGCCGCGGCATCTGTCTCGCCCAACGCCCCGGGTGCCTGCCAGCGCAGGTCCTCTGTTGCACCGAGATAGGTTGCCGACTGATCCCAGGCCTTCAGCAGGCGATAAAAACTTAAGCGCACATCATACGGACGATTGTCTACCCTTGCGATATGAAGGCGCGCTTGCTGTACGAGTGCGTCGTGAGGTATTTCCGACAGATCAAATCTGAGTAAAGATGCGATTATATTGTTAACACGCACAACCAATAACGGATCAGTTTCAAAACTGCTGTCGGGATCCCATGCACTTATGTACGAGTCGATCGCACCCGAATAACCATCTCTACCGTTTTGCAAACGGAGAAACAGAGATGATGATTTGGGTGTCGGCGTCACCGTGGCAATCGGTGTTGGACTGGCGGTTGGCCGATTGGCAGGTTTGACGATTACCCCATGAAATATGTCATCTACCGAATCGTAACGATCGAGGCGTAGATCAAAACCAGTCGCTCGGCTGGCTGCATGAGAGGGCGACAAACCATTTGCGAAGCGTGCATCTTTGAGTTGGAAAGTGCGCTCCCTCCAGCCACCACTTCCATTTAGGGCGACGACACCCGCCAGTTTTTCACCTGTAACACTATCATAAAAGAGCGCCCAAGACCCGCCATCTGTGTGATCAAAATAAGTAACGGTTACATCGACATCAGATCGGCCGCCATATAAAAACCGATCGTCGACATCGAGATTGTAAACAGGCCAGAGATCATCCGTGCTACGAGCATAGTAGCTGCGCCAATCATCTGCTGGACCGATATCAAATACGCCTGTGGCTAGATCGATCTCTGTCACGGCTGCCTGATCTGTTGCGGTAGCATAGGGCAATGTCTCCAGTTCCGATTTCAAATATCTATCATAGTCATAGATATCTGGACACCAGGAGGCCTCGGCTTCACTCCATGAGCTGCGGAAGGCGATCCATGCATGGGGGGATGTAGAGGCTGTTTGCCCGGCATAACGATTGAAGAACTCCCACACATCATCATCTCATCTTTCGCTCAAAAAATTGATGAAATCTGAAATATGCTTTCTATGGCAATA
>JAAENG010000420.1 GCA_024224665.1 Chloroflexota bacterium
CTTGGTTTTATCTACCCCAAAGGGAGCGAGTTGGTCGAGCCAATTAACCTGGCCCTGGCCTCGATGAAAGCCGATGGTTTTATGGAGCAACTGGCCCAGAAATACTTCACTGACCAGTTTGTCATAACCTATGACGACATCGGCGAAGGCGCTTACGCCGAAGAGGAAGCGGCCGAGATTGAACTGCCCGACCTGGGTGGCCGCACCGTGACCATTGCCATTGAAAACGCCTATTTGCCCTTCAACTACATCAACCTGGCCACCGGCGAACCGGCCGGCTGGGATTATGAGGCCTGGGACGAAATCTGCAAGCGGCTCAACTGCGTGCCTGACTATGTGGAAGCGCGTTGGGATGGGATGATTGTGGCGGTCAGCGAAGGTCAGTTTGACGCGGCCGCCGATGGAATCACCATCACCGAGGAACGGGCCCAAATTGTCGACTATTCCGAGGGTTACATCAGCATCGAGCAGCGACTGCTGGCGAGGATTGACGAAGATCGCTTTGATGGCCCGGAAGAATTCGCGGCTAACCCTGACCTTCTCATAGGCACCCAACTGGGCACCACCAACTACAATACGGCTGAAGCATTGGTGGGGGCGGAGCGTATCGAAGCTTTCGATACGTTCGATTTTGCGGTGCAGGCCCTGATAGCCGGAGATGTAGATGCGGTGGTGATGGATGAAACGGCCGGACA
>JAAENG010000421.1 GCA_024224665.1 Chloroflexota bacterium
AAGCAAACCGTCCTTAAGAGGGTTGCAAGAGTCGAGGCACAAGAAAAGAGCCCCCGGAAGGGGGCTTTTTCTTTAGTCGTCTATGTGCGCCCCGTTGGGGTCGTCTACCCTACGCATCCTCATCATCCCTCGAATCTCTGCGGTAAGTCGGTTAGTCTCGCCAACCTCAACGGATATCTTCTCCACAGCCCCAGCCACTCGGTTCATCCCTTCGTTGTGGCTTCTGGTCAGCACTGTGATTATCTCTGTGTGCTGCTTAGAGGTCTTAAACCAGATGATCGCCACAAGCGCCAGAGACACCCCCAGCGGCCCGTACTCGCCTAGCAACGTGATTAGTTTGACTTCCATGTAAGAGCCTCTAGGTAGAGTTTTACAGCGTAGTAAGACGATCCTATCGAGCAGATCGCCAGCGTTGTTTTGAATACGGCCCTAAAGCCGGTGGCAGTTAGATCAACACCCAGCGCTCGGCTGAACAGGTAGAGCATAAATACGCTACCCACAACCCCCGATTGCCAGATCAAGAACTTAGCGAAGTTGTTGCCAAATCTGTTACCCCCGAAGTCCACAGCGTAGATCAGCATCAGTACGCTGGTAAACCCGAGGACGGCGGTGACAATCATGCTCTCCTGATCGCGTATACAAGCGCGACCAGCGAGGTAGGCATCAGGTAGATCGTGACCTCCTGATAGAACGTCACCATCACATCGAATGGCGTATCCCAATCCAACACACCCAACCCCAGCATGGCAAAGCCGAGATTGCTGAGGGCGAACAGAGCCCCGACAGAAAAGAACAGGGAGAACAACAATGGCATTGGGCCTTTTAGTTTTGACCAGAGAACCGACTGCACAGCGTACAGAAGGCACTCGATAGACATTGCCACGGCCTCGAACAGTGAGGCGAGTTTAAGTCCGATCACGTTTGCGCCTCCTTCCCGGCTGAGGCAGTACGTAGCCCAGCAAGAACGGCAGCAACACAATGGCTCCGATAGTCCAGCCTGTGATCTCACCCAGTTTGATCAATAGCCCGTAGAACGTGTCGGGCTCCTTTACCTCTACCTCTTTGCGAAAGAATAAATCCCCCACCATATCTCCTACCACTGCACCGCCCACACACCCGACCGGACCACCAGCAACGCATCCAACTGCGCTGGCAGTGGCCGTGGTGCCTGCTCTCGGGAGGACCGTACTGCAACCCGAGAGGATGATTAGCGCGATTATTCCTATAAGTAATCGCATTTGTTAAAACCTTATCGTGAAGTACCCCATTGATTTGTTTTCGGACACTTCCACCCCAACGCTTAAGTTGGGCGCAGCCCTGTACTCCATAACGCCCATCACGCTTGTATCTTGCGCGATAACATCGAAGGAGAAATTCTTGGGTGCATCCTTTGCGGTCATCAACTTGTAGATGACGAATCCGCCAGCAAGCGCCACGACACCTAAGCCGAGAGCCTCACCATGTTTTTTTAGAAAATCTTTATCTCTGGCCGCTACATGCCCACAGGGCACGACGTTGCGACCGTTACCCGTACCAACCGCACCATTGGCACACAGGAGGTCGCCAAGGGCCTTAGCCTGTGCGCTCTCCGATACCAGTGAATACTCGTTAGCGATAACCGGGATGCCGAGCGTCAGCGCTTCCTTAAGCATCGTCAGTGCCATCTGAGTGTCGGCGGTAAGGTCACCAGATAAGTGATCACCGAATTGCAGGTAGATATAGTCGGCGTTACGGTAATAATTCCTATCCCGCTTATGCCCGCCTACCCCCGGCGTTAGGTGAACCCCGACCGGCTTGCCGGTAAGAGACTTGGCCTTGTTGACCATTGCGGTCACCTGATCCGCTGACCAGTATTCGTCCAGTTCGAGCCCCACTACATATCCGGCCACTAAATCGTCATTAGCCTTGATGTAATGCTCTAGGAAAGCCATCTGGCTAGCCGGGGAGTCTTGGTAGTCCTTCCAGCGTTGCTCTCCTGTGAGCCACACCACTGGCTTGAGGCCAGCGTCGTTCAGTTCCTTGAGCCTGCCCCGCTGGTCGGCATAGCCATTGATCGTAAGCCCCCTGAATGCTGGGTGCTTCGCTCTGGCATATACGTCGATATGGGTATCCCCATTCGCCACAAGGCGCGACCTGTATGAGGCTCTGTCGCCAAAGCCATCAGCCATGTACAGCAAGGACATTCCGTGTGGGGCTTTCCATGAGCCCGAATCGCCGGGAGTGCCAGTCAGGAACGAGGAACGAGCCCCGTGTAGGTCCGTGGAGGCATACGCCCCCGCTGCGCCAAGTAGGGCACAGACTAATATCGCAAGATTACGCATTTTAAGCCCCATCCTGGGCATCTTAGGGTTGACCGCTAGGGTCATAAGGGTTAGACCCCCTAAAGCCCGTGACGGGCCTTAGAGGGCGTAATTGAGGGGGTTATGGCTTAACTGGAAGGTCTACAGCGTTGACGGCTTCCAGATCGTCCAGTCCGTCGGTGATATCCCGAAGGGCCTGCCGGTATGCGGTGATCTCGGCTGGCATGGTTACGTCACCAAGGGCGTACCAGTCAGTAGCCTTGAGGGCGCTATCTCGACGACCCCGAAGCCCAGCCAGTGCACGATCATATTTGCCTGCTTCCCATTCAGCCGCTCTAACGGCTATCTCGTCTATCTCTGCCTGTGTGAGGGCGACAGATACCCCGTTGACAACCTTGTGCATTACTTAACTCCGAAAAGGTAAATTGAAGCGTCAAAAACTCCGCTCATCATCTTGAATGAAATTTCTGTGATGGCTGAGGCATCGTTGTCGAT
>JAAENG010000422.1 GCA_024224665.1 Chloroflexota bacterium
ATACCGAGCAGTTCCATTATCAATTAATTATTGATTGTTCGTTGTTAATTATTTGGCTGAAGCTTTTCTTTTGCAGGTTAGTCCGCTCCCAACTCGATTAGGACACACCCATTCTATTTTCGGGGTTCATCATCCCGAACGCCAACCTGGCCGGATGCCACGGCCCGCTCATCCCACTGATTCCACTGATCGTTTTATCTGGTGGGCATCCGCTCGCATTGGGCATCATGGTTGGTATTTTCGGCTTGTTGCTAGGTCTAACCAAAGGCGGATCAACGTTGGTCAATCTCACCGGTGACGGCGTGCGTGGCGGTTTGCTGATCTACCTGGGACTGGTTGGGCTCACTGGGCAAATGAACGCCCTACAAGGCTGGGCTGCCTCAATCGGAGAAGAGGCCATCTATTTTGTCGTCATTCTTGTAGTCATTCTCACATACGCCTATCTCGTCAGAGTTAACAAACGCTGGCTGGCCATCCCTCTGTACTCTTTTGCCGCAATGGTCGTGGCCTTGATTATGGGAGCGCCTTTCCAGTTTACGACAACTCCGGGCATCCCCAACATGAATCCTGCCTACTGGTGGGGGCGAATACAGGCTGGATGATCGGTATGCCCAATCTATCCCATTTTATCGCAGTTTTGCCATTTGCGATCCTGGCTGTCTCTATGTGGCCACCTGATTTCCTCGGGCACAGGGTATTCCAAGAATCGAATTACCCCAAAGGCTCAGACAAAGTATTAATGGATGTGGATGACACCATGACCGTCAGTTCTCTGCGGCAGGCCGTCGGCAGCTTGCTCGGTGGCGGAAACCTGGCCTCCTCTTGGGGGACCTACATGATCCCGGCAGCAATCGCCAAACGCCCAATCCCGGCCGGGGCGATACTGACAGGTATCATGTGTGTCCTGGCTGTCGTACTCGGTTATCCAATGGACATCGCCGCTTGGGCGCCGGTACTGCGTGTCGCCCTGATCGTCGGCGTCTTTGTACCGCTACTCGAGGTCGGTATGCAGATAATCAAGACCACCAGCCAGGCTCAGAGTGGCGGCCTTTGTATCATTGCTTCTGCACTGGTTAATCCGGTCTTCGGTTGGTCGCTGGCCATGCTGCTTGAAAATGCAGGTTTCGTCGGAGATAACGAGCGCGCCATGTCCTTACCCAAATCCACCCGGCTGATTGACCCTACAGCGGCGTTTATCATCTGTGTTGGCGCCATGGCCCTTGTCGGACTGCTTCCCGGCATTCCTGCATTGATCAATGTTGGTGGATAAAAAACATCTCTGTTACAAGGTAATGAGACCTTTGTCCTGGCGGTTTTTTGGTGCATGTGCTGAAATAGCTACATATCCCTCACTCCGCACCGGATCCGCCAGGTTCCAAAGACATAGGAGCCGCTCTCCAATGAGGCCTACTCGTGACAACGTCAGCCCAGACAGACAGCTCTGCCCCAACACCACAAATCGTGGACGTGCGAACCGTCGCCCCACGTGATCGCCATCCTCTCATTTTCGACACCTTCGACGCCCTGAAAGTAAGCGAAGCATTCGTCCTGATCAACGACCACGACCCCAAGCCGCTCTACTACCAGCTCCTGCACGAACGTACCGATCAGTTCGATTGGCAGTATTTGCAGGAAGGGCCGGAAGAATGGCATGTGCAGATCACTCGTATCGCCAAAGGAGACTAAGACGTGAATTCCCCTTATCAGTATTTTGCAAATCTTATCGAACAACTCCCCGAAATACCAGCCGATAGCATCGTCAGCCGTACCATAATCAGCGACGACGACATTAAAGTGATCCTCTTTGGTTTCGCTGCCGGCCAGGAGTTATCTGAACACACCGCCGCCCGCCCCGCCGTCTTGCACTTTCTCGAAGGTGAAGCTTCGTTGACCTTAGGCAAAGATACGTTCGAGGCAGGGCCGGGTACATGGTCACATATGGCCCCTAATCTGCCACACAGCATCGTTGCCAAAACCCAGGTCGCCATGCTCTTGCTGATGCTCTGATTATGGCCCAATCGAACACTCCACGCTCATTTAGACCAACACCGCTGCTACTGATGTTGGCCCTGGCAACTCTCTTCTTCGGTGTCTGGGCCGGTCTGTTGCGCATGGGCTGGGGTCTGCCCATTCTGCGCCCTACATTACCCATGTCGCACGGCCCGCTCATGGTAGGTGGTTTTTTGGGTACACTGATCAGTTTGGAACGAGCGGTTGGGTTGGGGGGCATCACCAGCGGTCGAGCCAGGCGTCTCTACTATGCTGCACCATTGCTTACGGGGCTAGGCGCAATCCTGATTTTGCTGGGAGTACGCCATTGGTCAGGCCCCTTGCTGATCACATTGGGAAGTGCGGGGCTCTTGATCATAATGATTCAGATCTACAGGATACATGCCGCTCCTTATATTGCTGTGATCGGGCTGGGCGCGCTGGTTTGGTTGATCGGCAATCTGCTCTGGCTCTTTGGCGCTTCCATACCGGAGGTCGTCTTGTGGTGGATGGGTTTTCTGGTCTTTACCATTGCCGGCGAACGCCTGGAATTGAGCAGGCTGTTGCAGCTTCCCAGGCAGGTGGTCCTGCTATTTCAGGCTATCGTCATCGCTCTGTTGGCGGGGTTAGTGCTATCCATCGTGAACTATGATCTGGCCGTACGCGTGGCGGGTCTGGGCATGGTGGCGTTGGCGCTCTGGCTGCTGCGCTACGATATAGCTCGTAGACGTTTGAGCGCTGATGGGCAAGCCAGGTATATTGCCATCAGTTTGCTCAGTGGCTATGTGTGGTTGGCCATCGCTGGGGGACTGGCGCTGGTTTACGGCGGGATCACGGCGGGGCCCTATTACGATGCCTGGCTCCACGCCATATTCCTGGGCTTCGTCTTCAGCATGATATTCGCCCATGCGCTTATCATCTTCCCGGCAGTACTCGGCCGCCCTATGGCCTTCCTGGCTCGCTTTTACGTACATCTGGTCGTGCTGCATATCTCGCTGATTTTGCGGCTCTACGGCGATCTGGCGGGCGATGTCACGATGCGACAATGGGGTGGCATGCTCAATGCCGCCGCGCTCCTGCTGTTCCTAGCAAATACGATCTCTGCCGTTGTGCTGGCACGCCGCCGAAACCAGTGAGGTATTGCTAGGTCGTTGGTCAATATCTGTAGATCCAACTTACACCTCAGATGCTTCTCCATTCTGTAGTCCAGGAAATCTGGCATGGTTCATTCTGAGTACTTGTCCCCTTTACAATTTTTGCGTTTCCACGAACCGAATGGAATTCGTCGCTGAAAGTACGAAGGCCCTTATGAAGGTTAATTATTTATTTCGGTAATGTCTTCTTGCCAGGTCCGCCGGGGGATGAATCTCCCGGCTAGCAAACAGCGCCGGATCAATCCGGCTATCGGCTCGTTTGGTGACACTTTGGGTGTCAAATCAGCCCCTTTCGAGGGGCGCTGTTACGTAGCACCGGGAATTCATCCCGGTGCGGGCCTCGCAAACGCATAGGCTACATTACTGAGTTTTTTTCTGAACTTTCATTAGGGCCCC